>JADJXA010000003.1:603022-904533 GCA_016716065.1 Candidatus Leptovillus gracilis
GGCCAGAGGAAGCGGCGCGGCGCGGCAAAATAGGGCGCTGTCCGGCTTGGGCGGCGTTGGATCTGATTCATACGTCAATTATCTAACATCCCCGGTAACTGCCAAACGCTCTGTCCTTCGGCGGCAACCCAATTGCGGTAGGGGCGCGACGGCGCGGATAGGTGGCTAATCTAACATTGTCAAAGTAATATCTCAATCATCGAGGGAGCCTCCGGGGGATTTGTCGCGGCCACCACGGCCGTCTTTAGCCCCGTTTACGGGACGTCGTTTTTTAGCCTGGGGCTTTAGCTCCAGGCGCAGCGGGCAACCGACGACGACCAGCGCTAAAGCGCCGGTCTATCAAACAACGCCGGGTAAACCCGGCTTTTACCCCTTTGCTACCGATTACCCCAACATATTGAAAAAATACGTTTGAAAAAAGTGCAAACATGGTGCTATCCTTACAGACCTGACAGGTTCCCAAAAACCTGCCAGGTCTTAACCAAAGGAGCGCATAGATGGCCGACAGTTCGCCGCAGTTACCCTTAAGCCTTGCCTCGCACAACAACCAATCCCTCTTTTCTGACCATTACCTGGACGCTATTTTGCGCCGGGGCGATGCCTGGCGGGCGGCCATCCCCCAGGCGGCCGCCTTTCTGGTCTGGCTGCGCGAGTTGTACGCCCAGGAGAAGGCGCAGCTGCCCCATTACAACGAGAACCAGCTTGAGGACAAGTGGTTTAAGCCGATTTTTGCCCGGCTGGGGCTGGCGCATTGGGAGGGGCAGGCGGTTATCCCCGGCTGGCAGGGCAAAATCAAGAAGCCGGACTTTTTCTTTTTCCCCGATGCGGCGGCGCGGCAAACGGCCGTTTCCCAACAAAACAGCCTCTCCTACGCCCAATCCGCTCTGGCTGTCTGCGAGGTGAAGCAGTGGGGCGTCAACCTGAGCCGCAAGACCGGCGCGCAGCCCATCTTCGCCGACCAGAACCCGATGTACCAGATTGACACCTACCTGACGCTGACCGGGTTGGAGTGGGGGATGTTGAGCAACGGCCGTTTCTGGCGGCTGCTGCACAAATCCTCCTCCCGCACGTTGGAGACTTACTTTGAGGTGGATTTGCTGGCGGCGTTGGAGGAAGGGGATGAGACGAAGGGAACGGCCGTCATCCTCTACTTCTGGCTCTTCTTCAACCAGGCCGCCTTCCGGCCGGGGGGCGACGGCCGTACCTTTCTCGCCGACGCCCTGGCCCAGAGCCGCGCCTATGCCGTCGCCCTGGAAGCCGATTTGCGCGACAACGCCTACCGCGCCCTGGAGCAGCTGATCATCGGCTTCTTCGCCGGGGACGCCGCCCTGGACGCCGCCAATCCCGCCCAACGCGCCGAGGTCTACCAGAACAGCCTCTACCTGCTCTATCGCCTGCTCTTCATCTTCTATGGCGAAAGCCGCGCCCTGCTGCCCATCCAGCAGCCCATCTACCAGGAGCAGTATTCGCTGCAACAATTGGCCGGCAAAATAGATAGCCGGCGCAGCCAGCTAAGCCATCTGCCCACCACCGGCCGCCGCTATTGGGACCAACTGCGTGAACTGTTCCGCCTGATCAGCGGCGTGGACGCCCAATTGAACGCCGATTTGGGCCTGCCGCGCTACAACGGCGGCCTCTTCGACCCGGCGCAGCATCCTTTTTTGGAGGCCCACTTTGTCGGCGACCGGGCGTTGGCCCAGGCGATTGATTATCTGGCGACCCGGCGCATCATCCAGGCGGGCGGCAAGCCGGAATATCAGCGGGTGGATTACCGCACCCTCGACGTGCGCCAGCTAGGCTCCATCTACGAAGGGCTGCTGGAGTACAAGGTGGCCGTCGCCACCGAGGAGATGGTGACGATCAGCCAGAAGGGGGTGGAGACGTGGGTTCCGCTGGCGCAAAGGGGGCGGGCGAAGAGCTACGGCGACCGCCGCCAGCCGGGCGAATTGTACCTGACCACCGACAAAGGGGAGCGCAAAGCGACCGGCTCCTACTACACCCCCGATTACATCGTCGAATACATCGTCGCCAACACCCTCGGCCCCCTCGTAGAGCAAGCCCGCCACCGCGCCGCCCTCGCCTCTTCCTCTAGCTCTTCCTCTAGCTCTAGCTCTAGCTCTAGCTCTCCCTCCACCTTCGCCAACCACTTCATCGCCGAAATCCTGCGCCTGAACGTCCTCGACCCGGCGATGGGGTCCGGCCACTTCCTGGTGGAAGCAACCCATTACCTGGCCCGCGCCCTCGCCACCAATGAGTACACCCCCTCCTCCTCTAGCTCTAGCTCTAGCTCTAGCTCTAGCTCCAGCTCTAGCTCCGACCTCCTCTACTGGAAACGGCGCGTCGTCGAAGCGTGCATCTATGGCGTGGACAAGAATCCGATGGCCGTGGAGTTGGCGAAGTTGTCGCTGTGGCTGAAAACGGCCGCCGCCGACAAACCGCTCTCCTTCCTGGACCATCACCTGCAACATGGCGACAGCCTGATTGGGGCGTGGTTGGCTGATTTAGCCGCGCCGCCGCAAAGGGTGGCCAAACCTGACAGGTCTCCGCAGACCTGTCAGGTTCCCCTGTTCGACGAAGGGGCGTTTACCCAGGATATGTTCCGGGCGGTGGGCGGCGTGATGCGGATTGAGCGCCTGCCGACCGACGACATTGAGACGGTCCACGCCAAAGAGGCGGCCTGGCGAGACATCCAGCAGACGCACGTGGCCCGCTGGCGGCGGCTGGCCGACCTGTGGGTGAGCGCCTATTTTGGCAATGGGCTGAGCGCGGAGGAGTACCGCGCCCTGGCCGACCGGCTGCAAGGGCGGGAGAGCCTGTTGAGTGCAGCGCAGGCGGCGGCTTTTTTGGGCCATCCGGCGGCGGCGGCGAACGATTATTTTCATTGGGAGCTGGCTTTCCCGGAGGTGTTTTTTGATGAATACGGCCGTTCTTTGGGCGAGGCGGCCGGGTTTGATGCGGTGATTGGGAACCCGCCGTATGTGCGGCAGGAGCAGATGGCCGCTATCAAGCCCTTTTTGCCGCAGGCTTACCAGCCGGTCTACAAAGGCACGGCCGATTTGTACGTTTATTTTTTGTACGGCGGCCTTCACTGGCTGCGTTCTGGCGGCTATCTTTCCTACATCGTCAACAACAAATGGCTGCGGGCCGGTTATGGCGATGGCTTGCGCGGTTATCTGGCGGAAAACGCCCACGTCAGGGAGATTGTGGATTTTGGTCACGCGCCCATTTTTGCCGATGCGGATACGTTTCCCTGTATTTTGATTTTGCAGAAACCGGAAGATGAACACGGCAACGCGGACAGCAAAACAACCATCTGCATATTTCCTCGCGCCGAATTGGACAAGGTAGAGATTGCCTCCTTCATTGCTAGCAATAGTTACCGCGTCTTAAACAGTCGTTTCAGCAGCGCACCCTGGAGTTTAGAGCCAGAAGTGGTTGAACAGTTGATGGCCAAAGTAAAACAAAATGGCCTTCCCCTGCGAGAGTTTATCGGACAGTCGCCTTTTTACGGGATCAAAACCGGATTTAATGAAGCGTTTTTGATTGACACAGCCACACGAAATCTTCTGATCAGGATGATCCGAATGCAGCAGCAATCATCAAGCCATATTTGCGCGGCCAGGATATAAAGCGTTGGTCTCCACAATGGGCAGACCTATGGATGGTTCTTTTGAAGTCCAGCGAGAATTATGTCTGGCCCTGGAGCGATGCTGGCGAACAAGCGGAAGCAATTTTTGCAGCAACGTACCCGTCCATTTACAAGTTTTTTGCACCGTTCCAAAAGCAAATGATGAAGCGGTGGGACAAAGGTCGTTTCTGGTGGGAACTTCGGTCTTGTGCTTACTATGAGCAGTTCGAGAAGCCGAAAATCATCTATCAAAGAAATCCAATTCCACCCTGCTTACAGCTACGATACAGAAAATTTCTTCATAAATAACAAGGTCTTCTTGCTACCTGTTGATGATCTGTATCTTCTTGCTGTGCTAAACTCGCCTTTGATGTGGTGGCATAACTGGCGTTATTTGCCTCACATGAAAGATGAGGCATTAAGCCCGAAAGGGGAGTTGATGGAATTGCTTCCCATCGCGCAGCCAACAGATGAGATTCGGGCGGGGGTGGAAACGGCCGTTACTCAGGTCATCGCCCTCGCCAAAGAGCAGCGTTCCATGATTGGCGAGCTATTGGACTGGCTGCGCGTTGAATTTGGCATTGCCGAGGTCGGGCAAAAGCTGGAATCATTCGCCGCGCTCAACAGCGTTGATTTCACGCAAGAAGTCAAGAAGCGGCGTCCCCGCGCCGCCGGTCTTTTGACCCCCGCCGCAGTCCGCACCCTGAAAAGCACCCACGAAACATACAGCGGCGACGTCCGCCAGCGACAAACCCACATCAACCAATTAGAAAACACCATCTCCAATCTGGTCAATCAGGCTTACGGCCTGACGGATGACGAAATCGCCTGGCTTTGGCAAACCGCCCCGCCGCGTATGCCTATTGCCGCGCCGTGAACCCGGACCAGACACCTGACAGGTCTTCCGAGACCTGTCAGGTGTCTGGTCCGGCGCCGGGTCTCGCGTGGCCCCGCCCTTTAGACCTGACAGGTCTTCGGAGACCTGTCAGGTCTAAAGGGCTATACATGGAGGAGCAGATGCACACTATGCCCAAACTGCAATTTGGTCAGACCTACCACATCTACAACCGGGGCGTTAACCGCTGCAACATCTTTCAGGAAAAGGCCAACTACCTTTACTTCCTCAAGCTGTTCACCCATTACATTGCGCCCATCGTTGACGTGTACGCCTACTGCCTGCTGCCCAATCATTTCCATTTCCTTCTCCACCTCAAGGCGTTCGAGGAGATATTGCGCGACCCGGAACTGCGTGATTTTTGGCCGCATACGCAGGCCGACCGGCCGCATCAATTCTTCTCCAACTTCTTCAACGCTTATGCCCGCGCTTTTAATGACCGCTATGGACGGACGGGGGCGCTGTTTCAACGGCCGTTTGGCCGCATCCCCGTTACCACCGAAGGCTACTTCTACAACCTCGTCACCTACATCCACCGCAACCCACAAAAACACGGGCTGGTAGACGATTTCCGCGACTGGCCCTACTGCTCCTACGACGCGATTGTTCATGATAAGGCGACGCGGGTGGGGAAAACGGCCGTTGTCGGCTGGTACGGCAGTCTGGCCCACTTCCAGGAAGCCCACCAAACCGACCCGGACGAAGCCCGCCTGGCTCCCTGGCTGGGCGCGTTAGAGGATGAACAAAGCGATTGCTAAACCAGATCACCTACCAGCTTGGCGGCCTCACGCCAGAAGGAATTCAAATCATCGAAACCAGCCCCAAACCAACTACAATAACGGGGAAGTCTAGCCCTTCGGCACAAAACCCTTAGAGTCTACGGCGGCAGGCGCAAGGCTGAGAAGTTTCTTTACTAGAAAAAAATTCTTCCTGGGAAGCATTGCTCCGTTTCCTTACTAGAAAAAAAATTTTCTTCGGAAGAATCGCTCCGTTTCCTTACTAGAAAATTTTTTTTCTTCGGAAGAAATTCTTCCGAAGAAACCATAGTAGGGGCGACCCTTGTGCCCGCCCAATCGAGGGCGACCACAAGGGTCGCCCCTACCAGCCAAAATGTTTTTCTGACAATCTATAGTAACATCCGGCATGGTTCATTTCAGTTGATTTGTGCTTTACAAATTTTGCAAAAAAGCGTGTCATGCTGAGAGCCTGTGCTGAGCTTGCCGAAGCATCCTCCGAAGCATCCTCCGAAGCATCCCGTTCCTCTAGCGTTAGCGGGATGCTTCCCCGTTCGACGTTGCTCAGGGCCGAAGACTCCGCTCAGACCTTGTCCTGAGCAACGCCGAAGGAATGACAATGCCGCGTAAATTTGTAAAGAAGATGTTTCGCCCGATGAACCATGCCAATTTTTGCTTTAGCAACAGGCTGACAGGCGGCCGGCCATTACTCTGGGCGTGCAGCCAGCACCGCCCTTACGGATGGAGCAGCCAGGAATTTTTGGCGCAAATTATCTTCTTCAATCGGGTACACAATCTGGTCAATTACCTCGGCGGCAATACGATTGTGGGTGGCGGCCAGGGGGGCAATACCCACAATTTGCGCCAATCCGGCGTGAATCTGCCAGATAAGATTTTGCTGGCGCGTTTCATGGGCCAAAAAAAGCGCCTGCTGCCACTCTTGCTCAGCGGCCACGCCTTCACCAAATTGCTGGTAGCACAGGCCCAGACCATACAGCGCGCGGGCTTCAAAATGACGCGCTTTCCTCTTTTCCGCTTCCATGCGCAACGTTTGGCTGTATTGCAAAGCCACATCCGGCCGACCGCGTTCCAGTTCAGCGTGTATCAGAGAATCCAACACCTGAAAACGCACATCCGGGTCGCCGTTGGCCTCGCTCAGACGTAAGGCGTCGTACAGGTGGGCGATGCCTTCATCCACTTCTCCAATGCGGCACAAATCCACCCCCAAATTACGCAGTAGATCATCCTGGGGCATGGTAAAGCGCGTCTGGCTGATCAGCGCCAGCGCTTCACGATGGTAGGCCAACGCCTGCTCGAAATCGAACAGGCATTGATAACATTCGCCCAGATTATTCAGAATGGTGCAGCGTAAAATGGGGCTGACATGCTCGGATTCTTGCAAGGCGCGTTGAAAAGCCCGAATCGCTTTGTCCATGTGCCATTGGTCCATACGCACAACGCCAATCCAACTATTGGTGCGGGCAACCTCTGTGCGGTTGCCAATTTGCTCAAAAAGCGCCAGCGCTTTTTGCATGTTGTGGATGGCTTCTTCGGTGCGGCCTTGATGGGCGTAGGCGCGGCCCAAGACCTGGAAAGCAGCGGCGCGGCCGGCCGAATAATTCAGGGCTTCGGTCAATTGCAGCGCTTCGCGGCAGGCTTGCATGGCCTCATCGTAGCTGCCCATGCTGTTGTGTTGGTTAGCCAACAAAGTCAGGGCGTCTACGGCTTGCTCGCCAGAACCGGCATCCATGTATGTTTGCTCGAAGCAAGCCAGAGCCTCTTGCTGCTGGCCGAGCAAACGATAGAGACGGCCGTTTTCCCGCAGCGCCTCCAACCGTATCTCCCGTACCCCCGGCTCGGCGGCTCCCCCTTCTGTTTGGGCAATCAGTTCGGCGTAATAGCGCACGGCCGTATCGTTCGCCTCGTTGTCACGGGCGATGGTTGCGCGCTGTAAAAGCTGTGCTAAGTGTGCTACATCCATCTTTTTTCTCCAGGGCGAAGTGTAGCACAATCAAAAACCTGGGTACACCCCAAAGCCGCGGCCATCCCTAGATTTCACGGAGACATCACAATGTGGGTTGCAAAACCTGGCAAGCCTTCTGACGCCTGCTGGTTGACTGACAAATCTCAGATTTTCACCGCGGAGAGCGCGGAGATTTTTTCTGGTACAGCCTCCGCGCTTTCTGCGTTCTCCGCGGTTAGATAAGTTTTGTCAGTCAATCAGGACGCCTGCCGGGTTTTTAGATCTCACGGCCGCTGCCTCTTGACAACATATCTCTATCTATGCTTTAATAGAGGCGAACGTTCGGGCGAACGTTCGCCTAAAAGCGATAACCGTACTTTTTAGATGAGAAAGGGCAACTTCATGGCTCGAATCACCATCAAAGACGTAGCCGCCCACGTCGGGGTCAGCTACCAGACAGTCTCCAAAGTGCTCAATAAGCAGGGCAATGTGTCCGGCGACACGGAGGCGCGCATCTGGCAGGCAGCGGCCGACCTGGGCTACAAGCCCAACGTCAGCGCCCGCAATCTGCGTACCCAGTCCAGCAACCTCATCGGTTACGCCTGGCAGCGCAGCCAGGATGATTCCCCCCGCCCCATCCTGGACCAGTTTCTCTACGATGCCGTGTACACCTTCGAGCAGCACGGCTACCACTTGCTCACCTTCCTCGTGGATGCCACCGATACGTCCGACGTTGCCATTTACAAGGAGTTGTATGACCGGCGGCAGGTGGAAGGGTACATCCTGGCAGACACCAACCACAACGACCCACGCATCGCCTGTTTGATTGAGCAGGGAATCCCCTTTGCCAGTTTTGGCCGCGCCAATACGGAATGGGATTTCTGTTGGGTGGATATAGACGGCCGTCACGGATTACGCATCGTCGCCGACCATCTGATTGAACGAGGCCACCAACGCATCGGCCTGCTCACCTGGCCGGAAGGGTCGGAGGCGGGCGCTTACCGCGAAGAAGGCTTTGCCGATGGGCTGCGCAGCGCCGGGCTGGCCGTGCGCCCCGATTGGGTGCTGCGCGGCAGCAACACAGTGCAGTTTGGCGCGGCCGGGATGCAGCATTTCCGCTCGCTGCCGGCGGCAGACCGGCCAACGGCCGTCGCCTGTGTGTCCGACGTTATCGCCATTGGCGCGCTCAACGACGCCAGCGCCGCCGGGCTGAACGTCGGCCAAGACATCGCCATCACCGGCTACGACGACATCCCGATGGCCCAATACTTCACCCCGGCCCTCACCACCGTGCGGCAGCCCATCGCCACGGTGGGGCAGCAGGTGGTGGATTTGCTGCTGAAACAAATCAAAGGGCAGCCCATCGCCCAAAAAGGGATTTTGCTAAAACCAGAACTGATCATCCGCCAATCGAGCTAAACCATGACTTTGCAAGCTGTTATTTTTGATTTAGATGGCGTCATCACCGACACGGCCGAATACCATTATCTGGCCTGGCAGAAACTGGCCGACGCTGAGGGTCTGTCCTTCGACCGCGCCATTAACGAAAAACTGCGCGGCATCTCGCGCCGCGAATCGCTGGCGATCATTTTGGACGGCCGTTCTCTGCCCGAAGAAGCGCTGTTGGATATGATGCAGCGCAAGAACAGCTATTACCAGCAGATGTTGGCCCAGATTTCCCCGGCCGACCTGCTGCCCGGCGTGGCTCGCCTGCTGGATGAACTGGACGCCACCAGCATCCCTTACGCCATCGCTTCCGCCAGCCGCAACGCCGCCGTTGTCGTGGCTAAACTGGGCATCGCCGACCGGCTGGCGCTGCTGGCCGACGGCCACAGCGTGGCCGAACCGAAACCGGCCCCCGACCTGTTCCGCTTTGCCGCCGCCAAACTAAACACGCCGCCAGGCGGCTGCCTGGTGGT
Source organism: Candidatus Leptovillus gracilis (assembly GCA_016716065.1). Taxonomy (NCBI): domain Bacteria; kingdom Bacillati; phylum Chloroflexota; class Ardenticatenia; order Promineifilales (SeqCode); family Promineifilaceae (SeqCode); genus Candidatus Leptovillus; species Candidatus Leptovillus gracilis. The sequence continues at coordinate 612,162 of JADJXA010000003.1, forward strand.
GGAAGACGCCGCCGCCGGGGTACAGGCCGGTCTGGCGGCCGGCATGACTACCCTGGCGCTGGGGCCGGCCGCCCGATTTGCCGATTTGCCCGCCCTGACCCACCGCCGCGACAGCCTGGCCGATGTGACCCTGGCCGATTTGCAGGCGCTGACCGCCGTTGATCCGCGGTGGGTTATTTGTCAGTCGGGGTTTGATCCAGCCGGGCAGCGCCACATGGAGACCGTGTTTACGCTGGGCAACGGTTATTTCAGCACCCGCGGCGCCTTCGAGGAAGGCCACCCCGACGACCAGCCGATCACCTTTGCCCACGGCATCTTCGACGACATGCCGGTGAGTTTTACCGAGTTGGTGAATATGCCAGACTGGTTAGATACGGCCGTTTGGGTAGACGGCGCGCCGTTCCGGCTGGACCAGGGGCAAATTTTGCATTTTCAGCGGCAGATGGATTTGCGCCAGGGAATTTTGCGCCGCGACGTGCGCTGGCAGTCGCCGGGCGGGGCGATTGTAGACCTGACGTTTGAGCGATTTGCCAGTTATGCTCAGGAACATGTGGGCGCGCTGCGAATTCTGGCAACGGCCGTCAACCAGGCCTGCCATCTCGCCATCACCACGGGCATCAACGGCCACGTCGCCAACGAGGATTTACTGCACTGGCGCTTGTTGGACCAGGGCGCAGCCGACGATGGCCTGGTCTGGCTGCACAGCCGCACGCGCAAGACGAGCATGGATGTGGGCGCGGCGGCGGCCGTCATCGCCTCGGCGGGGGCACAAACACAGAGCCAACTTTGCCCCGGCCAGCCGCGTATCCATGTGACGCAAACGCTGCCGCCCGGCCAAAGCCTGCTGCTAGACAAGCTCATCGCCTACGCCGCCGGGCGCGATGCCGCGCCGCAAGCCGAAAACGTCGTCGCCCGCGCCCAGGCTTATTTGCCCAGCCAGAGCTACGACGCGCTGCGCGCCGCCCACATCGCCGCCTGGCGGCAGGTATGGCAGGCCAGCGATGTACAGATTGAAGGCGACCCCGCGGCGCAGTTGGCTCTGCGCTTCAACCTATTCCAACTATTCGTCGCCGCCCCACAGCACGACGACCGGGTGAGTATCGGCGCGAAAACGCTCAGCGGTTATGGCTACCGGGGGCACGTTTTTTGGGACACGGAAATTTTTATCCTGCCGTTTTTCAGTTATACGCAGCCGCAGATTGCCCGCAACATGCTGCTGTATCGCTACCACACGTTGGCCGGGGCGCGGCGCAAAGCGGCGCGCAATGGGTTTGCCGGAGCGCAGTACGCCTGGGAAAGCGCGGCCACCGGCGACGAAGTGACGCCAACCTGGGTCCCTCATTTCAGCGACCCGACGCAGTTGGTGCGCATCTGGACGGGCGACATTCAAATCCACATTTCGGCCGACGTGGCTTACGCCATCCGGCAGTATTGGCAGATCAGCGGCGATAATGCCTTTATGCGCGACTATGGCGCGGAGATGATTCTGGACACGGCCCGTTTTTGGGGCAGCCGGGCCGAGCGGGAAGAGATAGACGGCCGTCTCGTCTACAGCATCCGCGACGTCATCGGCCCAGACGAATACCACGACCACGTGGATAACAACAGCTACACCAACTATATCGCCCGCTGGCATTTGCAGACCGCCCTGGAGGTACGCGACTGGCTGCGGCAGGCCGACCCGGTGAAGGCGGCGGCTTTGGAAGCCGAACTCGCCCTCACGGATGAGGTCTATCGGCACTGGCAGGAGGTGATGGCGCATTTGGTGTTTTTGTGGGATGGGGCAACGGCCGTTATCGAACAATTTGAGGGCTTCTTCCAACGCAACCGGCTGGACCCTGAACTATTTGCCAGCGCCAGCCAATCGCTGCAAGTGATTCTGGGCATCGAAGGGGCCAACGAGAGCCAGGTCCTCAAGCAGGCGGACGTGATCATGCTGCTTTGCCTGTTCCGCGATCAATTCGACCAGCGGACGTGGCAGGCCAATTGGCACGCCTACATGCCCATCACCGACCACAAATATGGCTCGTCGTTGGGACCCAGCTTCCACGCCTGGGCCGCCTGCGAGATGGGGCGACCAGAGGAAGCGTATGAGCATTTTATGCTGGCCGCGCAGGCAGATTTGCTTAATCCACGTGGCAACGCCGGGGATGGCATCCATGCCGCTTCGGCCGGTGGGGTGTGGCAGGCGGTTGTCTTTGGCTTCGCCGGGCTGCGCCAGGAGCAAGGCACGTTTTCTCTGCATCCCCAATTACCCCAACATTGGCAGCGCATTGCGTTCAAGTTTCGCTATCGTGGCGCGTACAAACAGGTAGACATCCGCCGCGATGCAGAAGGAAGGGTTATCGCCAAAATTGAATGAGTTTTCGGCACACCTGTTTAAAACATAGACTGCCGCGCATTCCGTCCGGTCAAAGATAGGCACACGCGGCAATCATGAAGAGACAAACCGTTTATCAACGATGCGCCTCGTGGAGCCAATTATACAGCAATCTCGCCTTCACTACTCCCCGGCGTGCATCACAATTATCAACCAGTGAATGGATTAAATGGAGAAGAAAATGAACAAGCGTTTGTTAACTTTGTGGGTATTGTTACTCGTAGGGGTTCTGTTGGCTGCTTGTGGTGGCAGTGCGGCGGATCCAACGGCCGTAGCGCCAGCAGCCACTGAGGTGGGAACGGCCGTAGAACAACCAGTGGTAGAACAACCGACCGACCAACCGGCGGCCGATGTCATCCAACTCCAACTCATGGGCTGGGCCAGCTCCGACGCCGAAAACAGCCGTCTGCAAGAAATGATTGACAACTTCAACGCCGCCAACAGCGACGTTCAGGCCAACCTGCTGCTCGTGCCCGACTACGACACCAAGCTGCAAACCAGCCTGGCCGGCGGCGCGCCGCCCGACGTTTTCTACATTGACAGCTTCAAACTGCCCGATTTCGTCGCCGCCAATGCCATTGCGCCCATCGGTGATGAACTGGAAGACGTAGACGATTTCTACCCCAACCTGCGCCAGGCCTTCACCCTGGACGGCACGTTCTACTGCCCGCCCAAAGATTTCAGCACCCTGGCCTTACAATACAACAAAGACATGTTCGATGCGGCCGGCCTGGATTACCCCACGGCCGATTGGACCTGGGATGACCTGCGCGCGGCAGCCGAGGCCCTCACAGACAGCGACAACGGCGTCTACGGCATCGTTCTCAGCGCCGACATGGCCCGCTGGATCGCCTTCCTCTATCAGGCCGATGGGGCCATCACCAACGCCGACTTCACGGCCATGACCCTGGATTCGCCAGCAGCACAAGAAGCGATGGATTTCTACGTGGGTCTGGTACAAGACGGTTTTGCCGCCCAACCATCCGACCTGGACAGCGGTTGGCCCGGCGAAGCGTTTGGCAAACAGCAGGCGGCCATGTCCACAGAAGGCAACTGGATTGTCTCCTTCCTGCGTGACCAATTCCCCGACGTTAACTTCGGCGTAGCCGAACTACCGGCCGGACCGGGCGGCGACGCCACCATGTCCTTCACCGTTTGCTACGGTGTGCCAACCAACGCCGCCAACCACGACGCCTCGGTACGCCTGGTAAATTACCTCACCGGCCCCGAAGGCATGAAAGCCTGGTCCGACCTGGGTCTGGCGATGCCCACCCGCGCCAGCCTGCGCGCTGGCTGGCTGGAAAAATATCCTGATCTGGAACCGTTCCTAAACGGCGCCGATTTTGCCTATCCGTGGCAGTTCCGCCCCGGCTTCCAGGACGTGCTGGACACGGTGAACTCTGGTTTACAAGAAGCGTTCACTGGTCTGGCGACCACCGAACAGGTGCTGCAAAACGCCCAAGAAGTAGGCACGGAAGTTTTGAACCGGTAGGCAAAACCATGTTTAGACAGACCTGGCAGGCCGCGGCGGCCTGTCAGGTCTCAGCAGGAGGCAGCAAATGGCTGTGACAACCGGCATCCGGGGTGAAGACAGGCAAAATGCCATTGCCGGCTGGCTGTTTATGACCCCCACAGTTCTGATTTTTTCTGTGTTCATCATCATTCCGATCATTGCGGCCGTCTATTTTAGCCTGACCGATTGGAACGGCATCAGCCGGCCAGCCGAAGCCAACTTCATCGGCCTGAACAACTACAAAGCCATCCTGACCGAATCTGGCATCCGGCAAACCGACTTCTTCACCGCTCTGAAAAACACCACCTACTTCGCCCTGGGCGTCGTACCGATGCAGACGATCATCTCTTTGCTGCTGGCCGTCGTCGTCAACCAATCGCTTTTGCGCTTCAAGGGCTTCTTTCGCACCACCTACTACTTCCCTTCCATCACCTCATCGGTCGCCATCAGCCTGATGTTCCTGTTCTTCTACCAAAAAAGCGGCCTGGTGAACCAGGTCTTGGGCTCGCTGACATTTGGCGCCTGGCAGCCCATCGCCTGGATGGCCGACCCACGCGGCCTGATCCACATTGTGCTCAGTTGGTTTGGGCTGACCATTCAGACAGCCCCAGACTTTCTGACCCAGAGCAAATTGGGCGGCGTCACGCTGTGGAGCTGGATCAGCGGCCCCAGTGTGGCCCTGACGGGCATTATGATCATGAATACCTGGACCACCATCGGCACCATGATGATCATTTTTCTGGCGGCGCTGCAAGACGTGCCCGGTTTTGTCTATGAAGCCGCGCAAATTGATGGGGCCAACGCCTGGACGCAGTTTCGCAAAATCACCTTACCCTTGCTGCGGCCGACTTTGTTCTTTGTGATCACCCTGGGGCTTATCGGCACATACCAGGTTTTTGATCAGGTGTACGTGATGAGCAGCGGCGGCCCGGCCAAAACGACGTTGACGATAGCCTATCTGGTGTACCGCAATGGCTTCAACAACAGCCAGATGGGGCTGGGCGCGGCGATTGCCATCGTATTGTTTATCATCATCTTTACGCTCACGCTGATTCAACGCCGCATCACCGGCAGCGAAGCAGACAATTAGGCGCAAAGGAGCGTATCATGGCGACGATCAGTCAACCCATTTCTCAGGGTGGTTTGCAGGCAAATGAACGGCAGGCAGCGGTCAGGAAAGTGTTGTCTTATGGCGTCTTGTTCTTGCTGGCCCTGACCTTCATTTATCCGTTTTTGCTGGCGATTGCCACCAGCTTTAAATCCTTACCCGAAATCAACCAGTTTCCGGTGAGCCTGATACCCAAAGAGATTTCGCTGGAAGGGTATCGGCGGCTGCTGAACTTTAATGTGCCGCGCTGGACGATTAACAGCGGGCTGGTGGCCGTATCGGTTACGCTGGGCAACTTGTTGTTTGCCAGCCTGGGCGGTTATGCGCTGGCGCGTATTCGCTTTCCGGGCAGTAGAGCCGTTTTTCTGGGCATTTTGGGCACGATGATGATTCCGGGCATTGTGCTGCTGATCCCGATGTTTATTGTGTTGAAATTGTTGGGATTTGTGGACACATATGCTGGTCTGATTGTGCCTAAATTGATTACGGCGTTTAGCATTTTTCTGATGAAACAGTTTTTCGAGTCGGTGCCGCGTGAATTGGAAGAGGCGGCGCGCATTGATGGGGCGACGCCGCTGCAAATTTTCTTCCGCGTGGTGCTGCCGACGGCCAAACCGGCGCTGGTAGCGCTGACCATATTCAGCTTTCAGGGAGCGTGGAACGATTTTATGCACCCGTTGATTGTGATCACGGTGAACCAGAGTTTGTTCACGCTGCCGTTGGGGTTGGCGCTGCTGCGCGGTGGCATGGGGCAGAATTTGCAATGGAATTCGCTGATGGCCGGTTCGATGTTGACCACGCTGCCGATGGCGATTATCTTTTTTGTGTTTCAGCGGTACTTTATCGAGGGAACCAGCTACAGTGGGATTAAGTGAGCGATGATTCGGGTGACGGCCGTTCTGCTGCAAGCCAGTAAACGATGGTGGTATGAATGGACGGCCGTTCTCCCCATCGCCCTGGCCTGGTTTGTGTGCCAGGTATTGGTGCTGCCGGGGCCGCCGGCAACGGCCGTTCTCTTCTCCCTCATGCGCCAATCCTACGATAACCAGTGGTGGAACGGCCGTGACATCTGGACCGCCGCCAAAGAATTGTTCTGGCCCGCCTGGCAGTGGGCGTTGGTCAATGGTCTGGTCATCGGGCTGGCGTTGTTTAACTTGCTCACCTACTGGGACGTGCCAGGGCCGTTATGGATTTTTTTGCGGGTGGTCTGGCTGTTGGCGCTGACAGTCTGGTTGGGGCTGAATCTGGTCTATTGGCCGTTTTGGCTGGCGCAGGCAGACAAATCTATGCGCAACACCTATGCCAACGGCGGCCGGTTTTTGCTGCTGAATCCATTGGGCGCGTTGGGGCTAACGGCCGTTGTCGCCCTCGTCCTGTTCGTCAGCCTGCTGACCATCTTGCCCTTTGTGCTTGGCTCGATGGCCTGGGTGGCGCTGGTGGGGGTAACGGCCGTGCAATCTTCCCTCAGGCGTCAAACAGGCGATTTATGACTTGCGACCTGTGATAGTTGACACAACCCATTTCTGTGGTAAAAGTAAGGTCATCTATTTGAATCGCAAGGAAATTCTGCAAATGAAACAGAAATATATCTGGCTTACTGGTTTGCTGCTGGTGTTGATTTTAGCTGCCTGTGGTGGGGCAGCAAACGCGGGGGATACGGCCGTTGCCGAACAAACCGCCCCATCCACCGCCGACGGCGAACTGAACCTACCCGACACAGTAGACGTACAAACCGTCGCCCAAATCAAAGGCCGTGAAGACGTAGTGCTGTTCGACGTGCGCGAGCAGTTTGAATACGACGAAGCCCACATCGCCGGCGTCACCCTTATCCCCCTGGGCGACCTTCCTAACCGCCTCAGCGAAATCCCCACCGACAAAACCGTCATCATCACCTGCCGCAGCGGCAACCGCAGCGGTCAGGCAGCCGACTTTTTGCGCGAAAACGGCTTCACCAACGTCCACAACATGGAAGGCGGCATCGTCGCCTGGCAGCAAGCCGGGCTGCCCGTGGAAAAATAACCCCAACCAACAAAAAGCGGGGTAAATCAGCTGATTTACCCCGCTTTTTTTGTTCTATCTCGACAAAACCAGTTAGCGCCGACGACCGGTAAGCAAATTCAAAACCCCCAAGAAAACCACAGCCCCGACGACCGCCACCACAAAACTGGGCAGGTTAAAACCGGTGACACCAGAACCGCCAAACAGACTCATGATCCAACCGCCCACCACCGCGCCGATAATGCCGACAATGATGTTTGTCAGGCAGCCCATCTGGTCGTTACGTCCTACAATCATGCTGGCAATCCAACCGGCCAATGCCCCAAAGATGATCCAACTCAAAATGCCCATCGTTTACCTCCATCAGGTTATATCAGGTTAATGACCACCTATACGTCTGGATGGTTCAAGAGTTTCAGTTCCCGCGCCGGGCCATCTCTACGGCGCGATACGCATTGACGATGCCGTAGCCGGTCAGATTGTTGGGTACGGCGTTTCCTTCCAGATAACATACGCCGAACCCGGCCATATCTTCCGGCGGTGTCTGCGCCGGCAGCGACAGGCCAGAATCTTCTAGCTGCCCCATCATCTCGGCCAGCAGCGATGTGCCTACTTGGCCGGTAAATGACGTGGCCGTCGCCCGCAAAATTTCCTCTGTGCGCTCAATGTTGCCGATCAGGGCAGGATTGGCCGACCAGATCAGGGCCACCACCCCGGCAACGTGCGGCCCGGCCATCGAAGTGCCGTCCAGCAAGCCATAACCATCCCCCGGCAGCGACGACAACACCTGCACGCCGGGCGCCAGGATGTCTGGTTTGGTACGGCCGCTGCCATCAACCATCACCGGGCCACGACTGCTAAAAGCGGCCAGATCACCCGCCTCGTTCACCGCGCCCACCGAGAAAGCCTCCGCGTACAGCGCCGGCGGATCGGCGACGGTGCTGCACGCCGGCCCGGCGTTGCCCGCCGAGGCGACGACAAAAATACCCGCCGCCCGCAGCGCAGCCACTGCCGGCCGCAGCGATTCCGCGTCGCAGCCTTCGTAGGCTTCGGGGCAGCCCCAGGAATTGTTTAGCACATGAGCCGAGCGCAGCGGGTCGCCATCGCGCAGCGGGCTGCCGTTCAGCGGGAAGGGGGCCAGCATAAATTGCATACAGTCCAGGTAGCGCGCCGGGCTGCCCACGTTGCGCGGCAGATTGGCGCAGGCGTACCAGCTTGCGCCGGGGGCCACGCCCACCGTCTGCCCGACAATCGAGCCGAGGGTATGTGTGCCGTGCCCGCCTGCGTCTTGGGGGACGGCAGCATGGGTCCAGGGATCGTACCAGTTGTAGTCGTGGTTGCCAGAACGGCCGCGATAAGTCGGCAGCAGTTCGGGATGGTCCCACTGCACGCCGGAGTCAGACTGGCCGATGACGATGCCTTCACCGGTGACGCCAAAATCCTGCCATACGGCCGTTGCCCCAATGCCCGTCAGGTTCCACCGCGGCGCCGACGGGCGCGCAGCCGTCGGTGACACGGCCAGCGGTGCGCCTTGCGGCGGGCGCAGCGTGGGATTAGGCAGCACGCGGTCCACCTCCGGCCGGCTGGCGAGCCACACCTGCATCGGCCAACCACCCGACACTTCCAGGGCGTTCACCAGGTAATAGGGCGTGTAAGACACGCCCAGACGGTCCAGGTCGGCGCGCAAGTCGGCTTGGGTGGCATCAGCGTGGCTCACCAACGTGTCATAGACAAACTGCCGTCGGGCGTTGTAATCGGGCATGGCGGCGGCCGCCGTCACGTCCGCCTGATCACGCAGTACCACAAAGAGGGTGTCGCCGTGGAAACCAGTCTGCCCGCCCTGGCTGTAAATCAACCCGCCGATGAACAAGGCAGCGGCCGCTGCCCCCCACCCCAGCGCCGCGCGGCGCGGCGCTGAACGACGGCCCGCCGTCCACACCAGCACCGCGCCCAACAACCAGGCCAGCGCCAGCGAGGCCAGCGCCGCCAAAAAAGACCAGAGCAGAATCGAGTCGGCGGCAATGACGCTGGTGGCGTCGGTATCCATGAACGCGAGGGGCACGGCCGTGCCCAAACCGACCACCACCGCCACCGCCGGCCAGCCGGTCACGCCCGCCGCCAACCAGCCCAACGCCGGCAGACCGACCATCATGACCAACTGCGCCCCGTTCAGGCTCAGGCCGCTGGCGACGATGAGCAACAGCACCCCCACGACAAAGCCGCCGGTCAGGGCGTCGTGGCGCGGCCCGCGAGACAGGTCGGCCAGGGATTGGCGCCAGAAATGAGCGACGATGAGACTGACGGAAATACCCACAGCCCCGCCCAGCAGCGCCGCCAACAGCACGTCCAGCGGCGAACCGAGCGCGCCCCAACCGGGCCAGGGATAGAGGGTAACGGCCGTTAACCCCAGCGCCAGCGGCGTCCCAGACCAGTTGGTAGGCAGCGGCCGTCGCCGCCACAAGACCAGATACACCACCGCCAGCCAGACCAGCGCCCCCATCAGCTGCAGCCAGGACAGCAGTTGGCTCTGCGCCGGGGGCACAAATCGGGCCACGCCCAGCGCCAGCAGCAGCCCGCAGCCCCACAGCCATGTCTGAAACATGGCCCGGTAACGCGGATGGGGCCAACGCCAGGCCAGCAGCAGCAGCGGAATGCCCAACGTCACCACCTGGAGCAATGTGTCGGTTAACGCCTGGGTATCGGCTGGAAGCTCGCCCAGGCCCGGCGCCAGCCAGGCCCGGGCTTGCAGCCAAAACGAAAGCAACCCAATCGCCGCCCACACCAGCAGCGCAGCAAAGCGCCCTAACCATTTGCCTTGTTCTGGCACTACTTCGTTGTTTTGTATTGATATTTCCATAACGGCCGTTTTACCACAATTCCCGCAAAGAATCCCGCTTCTTTTTTCCTCAGCTTATTTTTCGCGGTACAATCATTATCATCAATGGGAGCATGGACGTTTCGTCCGCCCGAATGAGGGTATATCATGATGGCACACAATACAATGCGCTGGACCCCTATGGTGCTGCTTTTGGGCGATTTAATCGCCATTTTGCTGTTTGTCTTCACCGGACAAAGAGATCATAACACAGTGGATGCGGCACGGCCGTTGCTCGGCCTGCTGCGCACCGCTTTTCCCTTCCTGCTGGCCTGGGTGACGGTAGCCTGGGTGGTTAAAGCCATCCCGTTGGACGCTCAGGGGATGCGGCTGCCCACTCTGCTGGCGCGGACGGTAAACGCCTGGTTTATCGCCGCGCCGCTGGCGCTGTTGCTGCGCGCCTTTATGCTTGGCCGCGATATTCCCCCGGCTTTCATGTTGGTGACATTAACGCTGGGCAGCCTGTTTGTGCTGGCCTGGCGGCTGGCGTTTGGGCTGATCTGGCAAAAAGGGATGAACCGGCAGCCGGGGCAGCCAGCCGAATCAGTTTAGCATCAAGCGTCGGCCACAAACAGAGGCAAAGACATTTGCTCCACCCCACAGAACCATTTAAACGGATGACAGCATGGCAGATGAAAGTGTGTTGATTGCGGTTGATCAGAAGGACGTGGTCTTTTATGGCGACGAATTAACGGCCGTGCGCGCCAATGACGGCCGTATCTATGCCTCCGTGCGCCACATGTGCCAGGCCCTCGGGCTGGACGATAATGGACAGCGGCAGCGCATCCGCCGCCACGCCGTCCTCGGTCGGGGGTTAATGGTGTGCAATTTACACACCATTCAGGGCGATAGAGAAACCTTTGTGCTGCGCGTAGATTTGGTGCCGCTGTGGTTGTCTGGCGTGCGGGTGACGGCCGTCAAAAAAGAAGCCCAACCCAAACTGGAAAAATTCCAGGAAGAAGCGGGAACCGTGCTGTGGGAAGCCTTCCAGGAAGGTCGCCTGACGATGGAACCTGGCTTCGAGAAACTGCTGGAACAAGACACCGATGCCGTACAAGCCTACAAAATGGCGCTGGCGATTGTCAAACTCGCCAAACAGCAGATTATGTTGGAAGGGCGGCTGGGCGACACGGAACTGCGGCTAGAAAATGTGGAGGAGCGGCTGACCACCGTCGAAGAGCAGCTTTCCGGCGCGGATGTGGTAACGGAAGCGCAGGCCAGCCAGATCAGCCAGGCCGTCAAGGCGGTGGCCCTGGCTTTGGGCAAAGAGACCGGCCGCAACGAATTTGGCGCGTGTTATGGCGAACTGTACCGCAAATTTGGCATCACCTCTTACAAACTCATGCCGCAGCGCAAATTCGACGCGGCGATGAAATTTCTGACAGAGTGGCATCAAAGTCTGGTCGGCGACGCGCCGTTCTAACCAACAAAAAAAGGACTCGGTGGAGTCCTTTTTGTTAGTTGGTTAGTTTGTTGGCTGGCTAACAAACTAACCAACTAACAAATCTCTACCTACTTGCCCAGCGCCTCGCGCACTAAGGGCAGCGTGCCAGCGGAAAGCAGTTTGTGGCTTTTGTCTACGATGAAGTCGGCGTAAGCGGGGACGAACAGCGTTCCGGGCTTGCGGAAATCGAAATCGGCCGGCTTGTCGCGGAAAAATTCACGGTGAACGCGCGTCCAGACGAGACGGCCGTCGGTATCAATGTTCACCTTGGTCACGCCCAACGGCACTGCTTTGGCAAACTCGTTGGCGTCCACGCCTTTGGCCGAGGGGTCCAACGCGCCGCCGGCGGCGTTGATGCGCTCCACCTCTTCTTGCGGCACAGAGCTAGAGCCGTGCATCACCAGGGGGAAGCCGGGCAGCCGCTTCTGAATTTCGGCCATGCGGCCAAAGTGCAGACCCTGGCTGCCGCTGAATTTGTACGCGCCGTGGCTGGTGCCAATGGCGACCGCCAGACTGTCGCAGCCGCTTTGTTCCACAAACGCTTTGGCTTCGTCGGGGTCGGTCAGCAGGGCGCTTTTTTCGTCCACGGAGATGTCTTCTTCCACACCGCCCAACATACCCAGTTCCGCTTCCACGCTGATGCCTTTGGCGTGCGCCCGTTCCACCACTCGCCGGGTGATGGCGACGTTTTCGTCAAAGGGATAGTGCGAGGCGTCAATCATCACCGAGCTGTAAAAGCCGGAATCAATGCAGTCGTAGCAGGTTTGCTCGTCGCCGTGGTCCAGATGCACGGCGTAAATGGCGTCAGGGTACAACTCTTCGGCGGCGCGGATGATCGCTTCCAGCATCTTGGGATTGGCGTATTTGCGCGCCCCTTTAGAAAGCTGCACGATAAAGGGTGCCTGTGCCTTCACGTTGCCCTCGAACAGACCTAACGTCTGTTCCATGTTGTTGATGTTGTACGCGCCGACAGCAAATTTGCCGTAAGCCACTTTAAATAAATCAGCCGTTGTTACAATCATGAAAATCTCCTTTTCTATGCCAGAGACCATCTAAAACTTGCTGCGTAGTCTCTTGTCTTATATTTGTTTCCTTAACTGGTTGGTCGGCGTCGCGCTAGACGGCCGTTCAAGTCAAAGTATACCAAATAGTCGGGCAGTCTGTTAGTCTTGCGGCCGCATCGTCGGGAGATTGACTACGCTGCGGCCATCCGGCTAAGCAAGCGCTTTTCTAAAATCGGTCACGTTTTCCGTAATCGTCCGGCTGCCGCCGTAAATGGCGCTGCCGGCCACCAACACATCGGCCCCGGCGGCCACAATGTCGGCGGCGTTGCTCAGCTTGATGCCGCCGTCTACCTCCAGATCGGCCTTAGAACCGATGGCGTCTAACATCTGGCGCAGGCGGCGAATTCTGGCGGTACTGCCAGGTATGTAAGATTGACCGCCAAACCCGGGATTGACCGACATGATCAGCACCAGGTCTACATCGGGCAAAATTTCTTCCAAAGTCACCAGCGGCGTGGCCGGGTTCAGAGTGACGCCCGGCTTCACGCCCAATTCGCGGATGGCCTGCACCGTGCGGTGCAGGTGGGGGCAGGTTTCCACATGAACGGTCAGGATGTCGGCCCCGGCCTGGGCAAAGTCGGCCAGGTAGCGGTCGGGGTTTTTGATCATCAGGTGGACGTCTAAGAGTGCGCCGGTCTGGCGGGCCAACGGCCGTAACGCCGCCACAACCAACGGCCCAATGGTGATGTTGGGCACAAAATGGCCGTCCATCACATCCACATGGATGTATTCGGCCCCGGCGGCCACCGCCTCGGCCACCTGTTCGCCCAGCCGGGCAAAATCAGCCGCGAGAATAGAGGGGGCTAATTTGACATTTGCCATGTTCGTTCACCTTTCTGAATAAGATGACCGGGTGACACCATGCCACCAAGTCACCCGGTCATCTTGTGACCCGGTCATCTTGTGACCCGGTCATCTTGTGACCCGGTCATCTTGTGACCCCATCATCTTGTGACCCCATCACCCTACCAATTCCAGCGCCGCGGCGGTCATCGCTTCTGGCGTCAGGCCAAATTCATGATACAGCGTCTCGAATGGGGCCGACGCACCAAAATGTTCAATCGAAATGACCCGGCCTTGCTGGCCGACATATTGGCTCCAACCCAGGGCAATGCCCGCTTCGATGGCGACGCGGGCCGTCACCTGCGGCGGCAGCACGGCGTCTTTGTAATCTTGGGGCATCTCGTCGAACAGCTCCCAACTGGGGAACGAGACGACGCGGGCGGCCACGCCCTTTGCGGCCAACTGCTTTTGCGCCTCGACGGCAATATGCAGCTCAGAACCGGACCCCAGCAAAATCACCTGTGGGTCGGCCACATCCACCAGCACGTAGGCGCCGTTTCGGGCGCCCTCAGCCAGGGCGGGGTCCAACAACGGGAGTTTTTGCCGGGTGAGGGCGAAGGCGGTGGGGCTGGTGCGGCGAGACACGGCCGTTTTCCAGGCCACCGCCGATTCATAGGCATCCGCCGGGCGGATGACCGTCAGGTTGGGGATGGCGCGGAGGGCGGCCAGGTGTTCGATGGGTTGGTGGGTAGGGCCATCTTCGCCCAGGCCGATGGAATCGTGGGTGAAGACGTAAATGACGCCCAATTTCATCAGCGCCGCCAGCCGGATGGTGGGGCGCATATAGTCAGAGAAAACCAGGAAAGTGCCGCCGTAGGGAATCACCCCGCCGTGCAGCGCCAACCCATTCAGGATGGCCCCCATGCCATGCTCACGCACGCCAAAGCGGAGGTAACGGCCGTCAAACGCCCCATTCTGAATATCCCCTGCCCCTTTCAGGTCCGTCTTGTTGGAGCCGGTCAGGTCGGCCGAGCCGCCCAACAGTTCCGGCACGCGCTGCGCCAGCACGTTGAGCGCTTTGTGGGCCGTGTTGCGCGTCGCGTCTGGCGCGGTGTATTCCACCGTAAAATCATCCCAGCCTGACGGCAGTTCGCCGCGCATAACGCGCTGGAATTCAGCCCCCAGGTCAGGATAGCGGGCAATATAGCCGGTCAGCACGTTGCGCCACAAAGTATGCTCATCGGCGCCGCTTTTGCCGGCCGTGCCCAAAATCTGGTAAGCCGCCGGGTCGGTCCAGAACGGCTCTTGCGGCACGCCCAACGCCTCTTTGGTCAGACGGATTTCTTCCGCGCCCAGCGGCTCGCCGTGGGCCTTGGCTGTGCCGCCCCGGTTGGGGCTGCCAAAACCAATGATGGTGCGACAGGCGATGAGCGACGGCCGTTCCGCATCCGCCAGCGCCTCGGCCAAAATAGAGGCAATCGCGTCCGGGTTATGCCCATCTACGCGCCAGGTCCCCCAGCCATAGGCGGCATAGCGCCCCAACACATCCTCGGTAAACGACAATTCGGTGGAACCATCAATGCTGATGTGGTTATCGTCGTAGAAGACAATCAGTTTACCCAGCCCCAAATGGCCGGCCAGCGAGCTGGCCTCGTGGGAGATGCCTTCCATCAGGTCGCCGTCGCTGGCGATGACGTAGGTGTGGTGGTCCACCAGGGTAAATTCTGGCCGATTGTAGCGCGCAGCCAGCCAGCGCTCGGCCAGGGCCAGGCCAACGGCCGTCGAAATCCCCTGCCCCAATGGCCCCGTCGTCATCTCGACGCCGGGCGTCTCATGCACTTCCGGGTGGCCGGGCGTGTGGCTGCCCCACTGCCGAAACTGCTGAAGCTGGGCCAGCGGCAGGTCATAACCGCTCAGGTGCAGCAGGGCATACAGCAGCATACTGCCATGTCCGGCCGACAGCACAAAACGGTCGCGGTCCGGCCAATGTGCATTTTGTGGATCAAACTTCAGATAACGCGCCCACAACAAAGCGGCCACGTCGGCCATGCCCATTGGCATACCGGGGTGGCCGCTGTTGGCCTTTTGCACCGCGTCCATCGCCAACACGCGAATCGTGTTAGCCACCGGACGCAACGCGGAGGATAGATCGTTGTTCATGGTAAGTTCTCCTGATTGAGACACGGCCGTATAGGGAGAGATGTTAGGAAGTTCCGTATTCCGTATTCCGATTACGGCTCACGGCTCACGGCCCCCCGACCCACGGCCTCCAAACCACCGCGTCTCTCTATCGTCGCGTCATAGTTATGTAAATACGGCTTCGCCGGCCGTAATCATGTGATAAGCGATCAGCAGCTGCGTCAGCGCCAGAGGGTAGCTGCGCTCCTCATCCAACCCAGACTGATAGCGACCTAGCTTATCCAGATCAACACTGCTATCGGCCGGTAGATGGCTCTGAATCACCTCTTCCAATTCGCGCGCTTTTTCGCCCGCCACATTGCCAGAAATGTCCAAAAAGTCCACCGGCTTGCCATCATAGCGCCCTAATTCTAACCGCATCGCCGGTTCAGCACCATTACCACTATGCTGTAAAATGTCGGTCATGTCGGGGTGGGGAATGGTTGGCCGCAGAACCAGGTTGGCGTTTAGATGCCCGCCGGTCTCCTCGGCATGTCCTTCGGGAGGATGAAACCGCACCACCATGTCGGCCATAGCCCGCTGTGGTTGAATGTAACGAGGCGATAAATCTTCACGGCCGGACAGCGAAGCCAGCACCTGCTCCAACGTATAACCCCGTTTGGTAGTGTCGCGCTTGATTTTCCACTTGTGGCGCAGCTCTTCCGGCGGATTCAAATACACCTTCACGTCGAAGCAAAGGCGCATCAAGCGGGTGTGAAAGGGCAGCAGCCCTTCCACAATGATGTATTTGGTCGGTTTAATATATTCCGGGGCATCAAAATCGCCCGTGCTGTGGTTGTACACGGGCTTCAAAATGGGTTGACCTTCACGCAGCAGGCGAAAATGCTGCTCCATGATGTCCACATAATTCCCTTCCGGCGATAGGGCGCTAATGCCCAGTTCTTTACGCTGTACGCGGTTGTACTTATGGTAATGATCACAGCAGATAGCCGTCACATGGTCTGGTCCCAGGGCGTCTACAATACCTTTGCTCAATGTCGTCTTGCCGGCCGCGCTGTCGCCTGCGATGCCCAGCATGATGGTTTTGCGATTCATATAACCTCCCTCCTAGGGAAGCTTGGCCTACCGGTCACAGGTCTTCGGCCGTCGGTCACCTGATGAACTATTTAGCTAACAGCCTTGGAAAAGTAAAATTGATGCGAGTTGTAATCGCCCCAGAACGATTTACAACATCGTTCTACAAACTGTCGGCTTATTTCTGCCATTTTGTACTAGTCAAACTTGATGTCGGCCCACAGGTTCATGGCGTCACGCAGTTCCGGCGAATTGCGCGCCGCTTCCTGCAGGGTGGAACCGGAGGAAATCGCTTCGGTGGCGACGCGGTTGGCGGTGGCCCCGGCGCGGCTGCCTTTGGGGTGGCCGTGCGTACCACCGCCAAAAAGCCAGAAGGCATCATTGCCCGTCAGACGGTACAGGTCGGGGATGTGGTTGACATGAATACCACCAGAGGCCACCGGCCAGACGGTCTTCAGACCGGCAAAATCCTGGTCGAAATAGATGCCTTGCTGGGTGTTGGCCGGGGTATGCCGTTCGCGCAGCAAGCTGAGAATACCTTGTGTTTCGCTCCAATTGCCTTCCAATTTGCCGACAACTGTGCCAGTATGGACATGATCACCACCGGTCAGGCGCAGCCATTTGGCGACGACGCGCATGTGGATGCCGTGGTCGCGCTGACGAGTGAAGACGGCATGCATCGCACGGTGGCAGTGGACGATCATATCCAGTTCACGCGCATGGGCAAATACATCGGCCGAGGCAGCAAAGCCGGCGGTGAGAAAGTCGAACATGCACATATCGGCGCCGCGTTCTTTGACAAAATCCATACGCTTCAGGCTTTCAAGGGTAGAGCCGGCCGTTACGTTGTGCCAGTGGCCTTTGTATTCGCCGGTTTCGACCATGGCGTCTTCGACGGCGTCTTGGGCGTAACGGAAACGGTCTTGCCAACGGCTGAATGGCTGGCTGTTCATATTTTCGTCATCTTTGGTGGTATCCAGGCCACCCATCAGACATTCGTAGATGATGGTGGAGTAGGCTTTGGGGGAGAGACCCAGTTTGGGTTTGACAGTGCCGCCGAGCAACGGCCGTCCCCATTTATCCGCCCATACCCGTTCATCATAAATGCCTACGTGCGGGCCTGGGTATGTCTTGACGAGGGCGACAGGGATGCGCATGTCTTCCAGTCGCAGGGCGTTGATCGCTTTCATGCCAAACACATTGCCCACGATAGAAGACATAATGTTGACGACGCTGTTCTCCTCAAACAGATCCATCGGGTAAGCGATGTAGGCAATGTCACCCTGAATGTCGTACACCCGCGCTTTGTAAAATTCCAGATCGGTCAACTGATTGGACCAGACCTCGGTCCAGGTTCCGGTGGACGATTCGGCGGCGACGGCGGCGGCGGCTTCGATCATGTCTGTGGGTGGCTTGGGGCTGATGCGGAAGGCGCACAGCAGGTCGGTGTCTTTCGGCGTGTAATCTGGGTCGTAATATCCACTGGCATAGGTGCGCACACCGGCGATGTATTTATCGCTCAAATCGGCGGTTGGCGGCTGGGCTGTTAAATTAGGGGCTATTGCTTCACTCATTTTAAATTCTCCTTTTTGTGATTCAACCACTCAATGGGAAACCTGGGGCTTGTAAAATGGTGGGGAGAGTTGGCCCAAGTTGGACCAACTTTCCCCACCGCCTCCCCACATAGTTAACGGTACGGTACGATGCTGATACGCATGAGCGTATCCCAACGATGATAAGACTCGATCAATCGCCACGTTCCCGATTGGGAACGGGTAACTAACGAATGGGTGACGGCGCCATCCGCTGTGTAACGCACGCCGCGCAGAAAATCTCCCTGGGTGATGCCGGTGGCGGCGAAAAAGTGGTCATCGCCGGAGACAAAATCGGTCAGGCCAAGTTTGCGCGTGAGGGAGATGCCGGCCTGTTCGATGTTGTGGCGTTCGGCGTCTGATTGGGGCGCCAGGCGGCCCTGGATGTCGCCGCCCAGCCCGTGCATGGCGCAGGCGGTGATGACGCCTTCGGGAGTGCCGCCGATGCCCATCACCGCGTCTATACCGGTTTCGGGCAGGGCGGCCATGAGGGCCGGAGCCACATCGCCATCGGTGATGAGGCGGACGCGGGCGCCGGTTTGGCGCACGGCCGTTATCTTTGCCGCGTTTCGGGGCCGGTCCAAAATAACCACCGTCACCTCGTCTATATGTATGCCTTTGGCGGTAGCGATGGCTTGCAAGTTGTCGGCCACCGGCGCATCCAGGTCCACTTTGCCTTTAGCCTGCGGTCCGACAACCAGTTTGTCCATGTAGAAGGCGGGGCCGGGGTTCCACATCGCGCCATGGGGGGCCAGGCCGACGATGGCGATGGCGTTGGCAAGCCCTTTAGCCAGCAAATTGGTCCCTTCCACGGGGTCTACGGCCACATCCACCTGGGGGCCACGGCCGTTGCCCACCTTCTCGCCGTTATACAACATGGGGGCGTCGTCTTTCTCCCCTTCGCCGATGACAATGATGCCATCCATGCGCACCGTGCCCAACAGCAGGCGCAGCGCATCCACCGCCGCCTGATCGCCAGATTCTTTCTGCCCGCGTCCCACCCATTTGGCAGCGGACAAGGCCGCCGCTTCGGTAGCGCGGACCAGTTCTAAAGCTAGATTGTGATCCGGTTGTTCAGACATGACTCCCCTTTTTTCGCGCGCCCCTGTGAAGTGAATAGTTTGTGACGATTTACACAAATAGGATAACACGGCCGAGGTTGTGAAGAAACCCGCAAGCGGGCGGTTCTTGCCTATCCATTTGAGGTGGGATGGCCTACCTGACCGGGTAGGTGGCGCATCAATTGTGGTTGTGGCTGAGGGAGGAACGGCCGTTTGGGGCTACGTGGGAACACAAAACGGCCGTCTGCCGGTCAGGACAATACCTGGCGGGCAGACGGCCGTTACCAATGGTGAACTGGTGAACTGGTGAACGATTAGCGATTAGCTGCGGCGCGTGCGGACGTGTAGGGCGTACACCGCCAGGGCATACATCGCCACGCCCAGGATGAGGCAGGCGGCGATACCTTGCGTTAAAACGGCCGTGTCCCAACCGGTATTGAGCAGGCCGCGCATCGCTTCCAAAACGTAGGTGATAGGGTTCAGACGAGCGGCCGTTTGCAGCCAGCCATCTAACAATTCCAACGGCACAAAACTGGCCGTCAGGAACGTCAGCGGGAAAAAGAGGAAGCTGGCCCCCTGGGTGGCCGCCGCGCTGCCGCTGCCCAAAGCCGCCGAAACCGTAAACCCGGCAAAACCTGTACCCAACAATATAGCCAATCCAACCACCACCGCCAAACCAGCAACACCGGTCGCCGACTGCAAACCCATGACAGTGGCAAAAGCAATCACCACGCTGGCCTGAATGCCCAAAATGAGCGCCCCGGCCAGAATCGGCCCCAGAAGCAAGGCCGTGCGACTGACGGGGGTCAGCAGCAGTTTGTCAAAGTAGCCGCTTTCAATGTCGCGCACCATGTTTTGCGCGGCGATGCCGGAGCCAGAAAGCGATGAACTGATGATGGACAGCGGCAAAATGAAGCCCAGATAGCTGTTGCCACTGAGATTGGGGATAAAAGCGGCCGCTTTGCCCAGGGTAGATTCGTAAATCACCAGGAAGAAGATGCTGATGACCAGCGGTGGAACCAGGGCCACCGGGGTACGAAAAATAGTGACCAGATTGCGCCACGTGACCAACATAATTTGCAGCGGCAGGCTGGCCCGGCCATTGGTAACTGCCGGGCGGTTAACGATCGGCTGCGTCGGTGCATGAGTTGTCATAGTAATTGTCCTCCAGGTTTTAGCTCAATTGGGGTTGAGCGGTTTCGGTTTGCAGCCGCTGCCCGGTAACGCGCAGGAAAACGTCATCCAGGGTGGGCTGTGTCAGCGTCAAAGAGATGGGATTGAGATTGGCTTGCTGCAAACGATTGACGACGGCCGGAATGGTTTGCGCCGCCTGACTCATGTACAGACGAACCATGTCGCGGTCAATCTGAATGGTATCGGCCATGTCGCCCAACTCGGCGCGGGCGCTTTCGGCCGTCTCGCGGCTGTCGAAGGCCAGGTTGATGGATTCTGTGCCGACGCTGGCCTTGAGTTTGGCCGGCGAACCTTCGATGGCAATTTTACCGGCGTCTATGATGGCGACGACATCGGCCAATTCGTCCGCTTCTTCCAGGTATTGGGTGGTCAGGAAGATGGTCATGCCTAACTCGCGGTTGAGGCGGCGCACTTCTTCCCACACGTCGCGGCGGCTGGCAGGGTCTAGTCCCGTCGTCGGCTCGTCGAGGAAGAGGATTTGCGGCTTGTGGACCAGAGCCAGGGCCAAATCCAGGCGGCGGCGCATCCCACCGCTGTATGTGCCGACACGCCGCCCCAGAGCTTCTTCCAGGCGCACCAGGGCTAACAACTCCTGAGCGCGGGCGGTGGCTTCTTTGCGACCGGCGCCAAACAACTGCCCCTGCATGGTCAGCAGTTCCATGGATTTCATCAGGGGGTCTATGCCGATTTCTTGCAGCGCCACGCCGGCGATACGGCGTACCTGGTCGGCCTCCGAGACCACATCATAGCCGCCGACATGGGCGTGGCCGCGGCTGGGCAGGGCCAGGGTGGTCAGAATTTTGATGGTGGTGCTTTTGCCCGCCCCATTGGGACCAAGAAAGCCAAAGATTTGGCCTGAGTTTACCCGGAACGAGACATCTTGAACGGCCGTTACCCCGCCCGGATATTCTTTGCCCAGGTTTTCGACAATAATTTCACGATTTGACATGGATGGTACTCCCGCGGCCGGCACACCTAATTTGCTGTAACGTGTCGGTCAGACAAAAAGAAGCATACCATCTATGCAAGGTATTGTCAATATATTGCATAGATTTCGCAAAGATATTGAATATCGTGGGGGAGATTGGGAGACTGGGAGACTGAGAGACTGAGAGACTGGGAGATTGGGAGATTGGGAGACGAGGTGAAGTGGAGAGGCAGCAAGAGCAGCTTTCTGCGCCTTTGCGACTCTGCGTCACGGCGTCTCCGCGTTATATAGTTTTGCTCTTGGTTGGTCTGGGTTAGGGTTTGTTATTTTGCAGATACCAGCGGCTGGCTTCGGTGCGGTTAGTAACGCCCAGGCGTTGGTAGATGTTTTGCAGGTGAAATTTGACGGTGTTTTCGCTGATATGCAGCCGTTCAGCGACTTCGGCGTTGGTGAGGCCCTCGGCAACGGCCGTTAACACCTCCACCTCTCGCCCAGAAAGCGCCACCATCGGCTCAGCCGGGGCAGCCGGAGCAAACATCCAGCGGCGCGCCGCCGCCGGAAAGACCATTTGCCCATCCATCACCTGGCGGATGGCCCGGATGGTTTGCTCTGGCGGGTCGGTCTTAAACAACAGGCCATCCGCGCCGCAGCTTAATACGGCGCGCATCGTCTCGGCGTCGGAATACGCCGTCAGCACCAAAATACGGGTCTCCGGGAAACGCCTGCGAATCTTCTCCAGCCCCGTCACCCCATCCATGTAGGGCATCTGAATGTCAGTGACAACCACATCTGGGGCAAAACGAGCGACCGCTTCCAGCAGCCGTTCGCCATCGGTGGCCGTGGCAATAACCAGGATGTCGTCTTCCGAGGCCAATAAGCTGCGCAGCCCTTCCAAGACCAACGCATGATCATCGGCAAGTACTATACGAATCGGCTTATTCATAGATTGGCGCCCTTACGGTGATGCGCGTGCCCCGCTGTGGTGAACTATCCAGCTCGAATGCGCCCCCCACCAAAGCCACACGGTCGCGCATACCGCGCAGCCCAATATGCTCTTCGCGCTCGGTGGCCGCCGGGCCAGTGAGCGGCGGCGGCGAAAACCCACGCCCTTCATCCCAGATAGAGAGAGTGATGGACACGGCCGTTTCGTCAATCTGCACCCACTGTTCATTCGCCCCACTATGCCGGTAAGCGTTAGACAGCGCCTCCTGACAAATGCGATACAAGGCGATCTTCACCGGCAAAGAGAGCGGCGTTTGCAAGCAATCTGGTCCGGCAAAATAAACCTGGCAGCCGGTCGTCTCCTCGTGATAAATCAACAGGTCACGGATAATTTCGATAAAATCACGGCGGGCAAAATCAGGCGGCCGGAACGTACCCAAAAAAGCGCGAATTTCGGCCAGCGCGCCATCCAACAACTGCGCCACGCGGCCCATCACCTTGTCGTAATCGGCTTCGGCGATAGATTCGCCATGGGCGCGGCGATTTTGCAGAGCGCTTAGTTGGGAACGGGCGGCAAACAGACGCTGCACCGGCCCATCATGAACATCCAGGATAATGCGCTGCAATTCCTCTTCGGTAATCGCCAGAATGCGGCGGGCCGCCAGATGTTCTTCTTGGGCCGACAGGGGGTGACTTTCCATGCTCGAATCATATCAGAGCAGCCATCAATAGGGCAAGAAGCGCGGCAAATTCATGGCACCCAAGTCACTCGATTTCTGCTATAATGGGGAAACTACTCTCCTCCTTACGAAGTTCCATCCCTTTGTTTTTGATACACCGCGTTAGACAGCACCGCTCTCGCTCACTATTGGAGGTATTCATGCCTTTAGAACCCAAACTCATCGTCGGCCGATCCGATTTCCAGAGACTTTATGTCTTGCTGGAAGACCTGTACTTTATCGAGTTCAACCTGGACGTGCCCGAAGAACTGATTGACAGCTATTTGCAGGAAAACGAATTGGAACCGTACAACCCGCCTGGTTGGGCTGAGCAAATGCCAGAGGAAAGAGCAGCCTGGTATCGTCCACGTCGTTGGGTCAGGGCGAACGCCGGCCAGAATATGGATGATTTGGCGACGGACATTGTGCGCCGTATTGCGCCCGTATATATGGACGAGATACAGGGGCAGTGGTCGCAGGCAGCGCCTTTGCCGGACGTGTTATTGGTAGAGACAAGGCCGGAGGATGCGGCGATGGTTCGAGAAGCGCTGCGGCAAAAGTATGACCTGGAAGAAGTCGAGGGCATGAGTCATCTGTTGGGGGAGTTTTTGTATTTTCTTTTGCCCAAGAGTGTGGGCGCCGCCTATGACATTTTGGTGGAAGTGGCAGAAGCGGCTGGCGTGACCTGGGTTGAATTTGAGTGGGTGATGTGGCAAGCAGACGCCTTTGAACCTAGAGATGCGCTTTGGGCGGAACAGTGGAATATGGTGCGGGTGGGCGCCGGCGGCGTTGGCCTTACCGGTTGGGACCTGGAGATCGGCAGCCCAAACGTGACCATCGCCATCATAGATTCTGGCTGTGATCTGACCCATCCTGACCTGGCATATACGCCGGAAAATACGCATTTTAATGCCAGCCAGGCAGCCAATGGCGTTCTGGGTGGACCATATGATGCTTCGCCGGTCAGAGCGCATGGCACGGCCGTTGCCGGGATTGCCGCCGCCTTGCATAACAATCTGGGGGTTGCCGGGATGGCTGGCGGCTGCTCCATACTGCCCATTTATCACGGCGAGAGCAGCGTCGGCGCGGCGGCCAGCATGGATTGGGCGCTGGCTCAGGGCGCGCGCGTCATAAACATGAGCAACAAGTTTCCGCCGACCGCCAGTTTGCATACGGCCGTGCAGCAAGCAAACCAGGCTGGCATCCTCATTGTCGCGGCGGCCGGCAACAACAACGTCGCCGATGTCGTTTTCCCTGCCGGCTTCCCGGAAACCCTCGCCGTCGGCGCGATGAACCAGCAGGATGAGCGGCGAACTCTACAGAGCGGCAGTTGGTTGGATTGGGGCAGCAATTGGGGAACAGCGTTGGACATGATGGCCCCTGGCGAGTCCATCCCAACCACCGATTTACAGGCTAATGCGGGTGGTTTTCGTCTGGATTTTGGTAGAACATCCGCGGCTGCGCCTCACGCGACCGGGTTAGCTGCCCTGATTTTCTCCCGCTTTCCCCATTTGAACGGCCAGCAGGTGCGCGAAGCGATCAGCAGCACATGTGAAAAAATCCAACCCAATCTGTACGTGTATAACCATAACCACATCAGACCGTATGGACAATGGCACGACGAAGTAGGCTACGGCCTGATAAATGTTCAGCAAGCGCTGGACTATGCCGCGGGGCTGCCCTAGCAGGCTGTCGGAAAAATATCTTCTGAAGGCCCGATGATAGACAAATAACGATTTCAAAGCATCAAGACAAGCAGTTTGCAACTCATATTGGCCTCATTACCATGAATTTTGCACGGTTTTACAGCCCGTTTTCGGGCATCAGGCAGGGGGCAATAACGCCCCATCAACCAACCTGCAAGGTATGCAATCGTTTCAAGTTGTAAGCCAGACAAACCAATGTCCATTCGCCACCGGCAGCAACCAGGCCTCGCAGAGAAAACTGACGGAAACCCAAGGTTTCCTTGATGATACCGATAACCGGTTCAACCGTCGATTTGCGCAAACGGTAGGTGGCTTTGCCGAGGGTGGTCTGCAGTTTGTAAGCCATTTGCTCTTTGACGGAAGCATCATTGGGTGGCGGGTTGGGATTGTCCAGGGAAAAGGCACGCCAACCCTGATGGTGTGGGCTGCGACCGGTGGCGATGTAGGGGTCAATGCCGCGCGCTTCCAAGCTGGCGATGTTGTTTTCGCTGAAATAGCCGGTGTCCAAATTGACCTTTTTCGGCTGACCCACGACTGGGGGTACGGTGTCGAGAGTTGGCAGGGCGGCCTGTTTATCGTTGGTATGGTCACACAACCAATTGCCCACTACCAGACGACTGTCATGGTCAACCACTACCTGGACGTTATAATGTTGGTCAAAGCCGCTGTTGGTGGCGTTTTTCATGATGCGCGATTCGGGGTCGGTGAAGTTGTACTGGTCTTTATCTCTGGGTCCTGGAGTGGGTGGCTGCGGTGGTTTGCCCGGCGGCTTTTTTTCCTGTGGGTCGGTCTTTTCGGCCCGGGCTTGCATCTTGGCCTCGTATTCGGCTTGCTCGGCTTCATACCGGGCCTGGGCGCGTTCCTCCAGCACCTTCTTGGCTTCGGCCAGCCGCGCCAATTGCTGCTGGCGTCGGGCAATCTCATCGGGAATGTTCATCTCTTCGGGCAGTTGTCCTCCATCGGCAACTTCAGCCAAAGTGAACAACTCCTCGACTTCGGCTTGCAGATAGGCTTCGATAGCCAACAGCCGCTGGTAACTGACCGCTTTGCTCTTGGACGCATCGGCATGGATTTTGCTGCCATCCAGACTGACGTTACCCAATTGCAAATAGCCCATCGCCTGGGCAATCAACAGTATCTGGACAAACAACTCTTTCAGTTCAGCCAGAAATTGCTGGCGGAAAGCCGCAATCGTGTCATGGTCGGGGTGCATGTCACCGGTATGAAACGAAAGGGAATCACCTCATGGGTGGCGCGTTCAATCTTGCGCGAACTGAATACGCCGCTGGCATAGCTGTAGAACAGCAATCCCAACATCACTTCCGGTGCGTATGGTGGCGCACCCTGCTCACTATACTTTCTATACATGATCCCCAAATCGTTGGGCGACGACAGCGACAATGAAGCGAGCCAAATGGTCGGGTGGCAGGACATCGCGCAAGGTGATTTGCAGGTCCAGGGTCTTTTCGTAATCAGCAGTTCTGAATTTTCTTGCCATACCCAAAGTTTACACCGAAATCATTTTTGTTCGGAGAAACGTATCTTCTCCGACAAGCTGCTAGTAAAACCAATTATGCACTGGAAACTCGTGGTTTTCTTTTATCATTTTGTCAAGCTAACTTGAACCATGCCATTAAAAGACACCAATTTCACGAATTTTCCGCTTAGAACGGCTTAGAGAGGCGCTTGCGGATCCTGGCGAAGTCTAACGCCCCAAATATGACCTGTTTCATGATACCGCTGGCGAATTCAAAACAGGCCGAAAATCGGTGTTGAAATAAACGGATTTTGATCGTTTTTTGAGCTTGAAGCGGCTAATTTTTGTGATTTTCGGAGCGACGAAACAATTCGCCAGCAGTATCGTTTCATGTGGCCGGGTGTCTAATTCGATCAAATTTTCGTATCCCAATTCGCACAAGGCGACAGAAACGTGATGGCGGCTTTCTTCGTGGAGCGTGATACGAGGCAGGTTGTCAGTGAGCCACTTGGTCATATCCCACGATCTGTTATACGCACGGCCGGCGCCCATCCAATCAGCAACCATTTCCCGTGCGTAGGCGCGAGGCATGGGGAGTGGTTGCCCGGCGTACTTTCCCGTTCTGGCTATCCAATAACCCCAGTGATGCGGGTTGTGATTTTCGTGATGGCTCCACGCGATGGCAAATTCCAAGACGTTCTTCTTGTCACCGTGAAAGTATCGGTTGTAATGCGGCAGTTCGGCCGGGGTGAACTTTGTCCAATCGTGAATGAGCAGCCGCCAAAGCGGAATGCCCTTCAGATGCAGCCCGGCCAGCAAAACGCACCATCGTAAGCCTCACAGGGTACTCCCAGCTTTAGCGGGAAGGGGAATGTGAGCAGCGTGAAGCGCCGTCTCCTGCCATATAAGCTTGTGGAGCGTATTTGTTATAATTCTTTATGCAGAGCAAACGAACGCAGCACAGCACCTACAATATCAACTATCACTTCGTCTGGATTCCAAAATTTCGCCGTCCGGTCTTGGTTGGCGATATCCCGGCCAAACTTGACGCGCTGATTCGCACCAAAACCGCTGAGCTTGGTGGCGAAGTGAGAGAGCTTGTTGTCCAGCCCGATCACGTTCACCTGTTTTGCTCTTTTCCGCCGACATGGCCCAAAATCAGAATACGGCTTTTTTTATGCCATATTGAATAACATTTTGAGCCAAATTCGGCACTGAAGGTCATGACTTAGTTCAAAATACCAAGTATTAGGCGGTTTTCAATAAATTTTGTTCAATCTGTCTTAATTTCCGGTCTGACTCAGTTCAAAGGTGAGTGATGAACACAAAGCACGGTTAAAATCATTGAGGAAAGTGCTTAATGTGGCACATTTTCTGCCATATTCTGATTTTGGGCCAATAAGGGCAGGGCGGTAACGGCCGTTTACTTTTTTATAGGCACATATACGCAAGGAAAATGAAAGGGAGGGTACGATGTCCATATGGAAAAACTTTTAGCAGCATTTTTATAATGTTACTTTCTTTCGTAGTTTCAGGTTTTCTTGGCTACTTATTTTTCGAGCTTTTGCGGGGGTTCTCAGGTGGGGTGAAAGTATGTCTTTTCTTTTGATTTTTATTTCACCCGTTGTCGCTGGATTTGTAAGTCTTTTGTGTCTTGGAAATTGCTTTTTTTTGATGAGCCAAGTTTTGCTTTTAGCGATAATTTGTATCGGTTGATTTTTAAAGGTGTAATGGTTAGTGCTTCGATTGGAATTATTTTAGTTGTTTTTCTATTTTCTTTATTTCAAGCCTATTTTTTTTAGGCTGGCGGTGATAGGCGCATATGTGCAAGGTAAAATCACATGAATCTATTCACTGAATACTACCCAAGAGATACCTGTTCACATGACACCTTTACACATATGGCACACTCTATTTCGCCAACAAAATACGGAGTGTTCTCGAGGTCAGCATAAAAATTTTCACCCTGTAGGCATCTTGTCTTTGTGGCCCAGCCAATCACGCAGAAGCCTTTCTGAGCCTTTTTCTTGCATTTTTGGCGGAAATTGCGCCCAAAATGCGGCATTTACTCTTGCGACTTTTTAAGCGATTAATCTCATTTCTGAACCACACTGGCAGAGTCTAATGTGCCAAATGTGTCAACTTTCATGATACTGCTGGCGAATTGTTTCGCCGCTCCGAAAAATCACAAAATTAGCCGCTTCAAGCTCAAAAACGATCAAAATCCGTTTGTTTCATCACCGATTTTCGGCCTGTTTTGAATTTGCCAGCGGTATCCTTTCATCTGGTCGGGTATCCCACATCGAAGCTAATTTTGCTGTATCAGGATTAATGTGTTTTGTTTGGGTTATGTGTCCCATGTGTCCACTTTTTTGGGGGAATCCCACTTTTCGGTCAACGATTGTATGGGTAGGAAACGCCAGGTCGGGCAAAATCTTCTCGCGCTGAAAAATTAAACAAAACCTAAACAAATTTAAACGATTGTTGTAATTTACGTGACTATACTTATTAAATCATAGATGGGCACCGTGGATTTTAGGTAGACATCCTTACTCCTTCTACCTGATTAAATCCGAAAACCCATCTGTCATACGGCTGTTGCAGCAAGATCTTTCACAAAATGCGTGTGTAATAGGACGTTAGACTTCAGCCAAACTGTTTTCATTAGCAATTCAAAATCCTCAGCAGTAACAAAGGGGACGGAGAAAACCTTTACCTCAACAATTGCATAGCTTTTGCAGAGCGACCGATTTTCGTGGACATCTTTTTTTGTATTGGTAGCTCCCTCTGACGGAGAGTCTTGTTGGTGTACCGGTAGTACTTCTACATAGTCAGAGACTCCACTAAAGCCGTTCAGCTCTGGTGTGGTTTCGCTTGACAACATAACAACAAAGGAGCAAAGATCCAAACATGAAGAAGAGAGTTATTTATTTTATTGTTAGCGTTATTTTCCTAGGGCTGACAGCTGTGCGACCTTATCCGGTGGCAGCCGAGCCGCCAACACAAACCGGCTCGGCTCAAACAGACGACAGCGTCCCGGCAGAACAGCCAAAGCCGGGTACGAACCCTGCGGTTGTGACCGACACCCCACCGCCAGGTTCGCCCGTTTTGCCGGAACGGGCCTATACCGGTTGAGATTCGTTTGCAGCAGGCTGTATTTGACCCGTCGGTGGCTTTAACGGCCGTTGCCTCCCCCAAAGCAGTTGTAGAAGTTGAACCAGCCCTCATCACCCGTTTTCAAAGTGTAGGCGAAACGGGCTACCCATATACTTCCGCGAAAAACCAGATTTATCAGCCGCTACAACATGACGTGGGCCGAACGCGGCTGGTATGTGGTGCAAACTCTGCAAGGGGCCGCCAGGTCTTCCCAGGCCAATGCGCGCCCACCCTCGATTCGCAAGGCGTAAAATACCAAAGCTTCTGGATTGACAAACATCATTGCCGTTGAAAGCTCCAATAAATCCACTTTGAACGGTTTGCCTCTCCTTCAGCGAGATCGAAATCATCCGCGCCCCCCGCGTGATGCAAATCATTGAACCGGAAAAATCACTGATAATAGCCATGCGCCGAACGCCATAGAACCCAACATCGCCCATGTGCTGGCCCCCCAAGCCTGGGCAGACGGTTATCGTGGCCTAGCAGGCTGTCGGAAAAATATCTTCTGAAGGCCCGATGATAGACAAATAACGATTTCAAAGCATCAAGACAAGCAGTTTGCAACTCATATTGGCCTCATTACCATGAATTTTGCACGGTTTTACAGCCCGTTTTCGGGATCAGGCAGGGGGCAATAACGCCCCATCAACCAACCTGCAAGGTATGCAATCGTTTCAAGTTGTAAGCCAGACAAACCAATGTCCATTCGCCACCGGCAGCAACCAGGCCTCGCAGAGAAAACTGACGAAACCCAGGCTTCCTTGATGATACCGATAACCGGTTCAACCGTCGATTTGCGCAAACGGTAGGTGGCTTTGCCGAGGGTGGTCTGCAGTTTGTAAGCCATTTGCTCTTTGACGGAAGCATCATTGGGCGGCGGGTTGGGATTGTCCAGGAAAAAGGCACGCCAACCCTGATGGTGTGGGCTGCGACCGGTGGCGATGTAGGGGTCAATGCCGCGCGCTTCCAAGCTGGCGATGTTGTTTTCGCTGAAATAGCCGGTGTCCAAATTGACCTTTTTCGGCTGACCCACGACTGGTGGTACGGTGTCGAGAGTTGGCAGGGCGGCCTGTTTATCGTTGGTATGGTCACACAACCAATTGCCCACTACCAGACGACTGTCATGGTCAACCACTACCTGGACGTTATAATGTTGGTCAGCCGCTGTTGGTGGCGTTTTCATGATGCGCGATTCGGGGGTCGGTGAAGTTGTACTGGTCTTTATCTCTGGGTCCTGGAGTGGTGGCTGCGGTGGTTTGCCCGGCGGCTTTTTTCCTGTGGGTCGGTCTTTTCGGCCCGGGCTTGCATCTTGGCCTCGTATTCGGCTTGCTCGGCTTCATACCGGGCCTGGGCGCGTTCCTCCAGCACCTTCTTGGTTTCGGCCAGCCGCGCCAATTGCTGCTGGCGTCGGGCAATCTCATCGGGAATGTTCATCTCTTCGGGCAGTTGTCCTCCATCGGCAACTTCAGCCAAAGTGAACAACTCCTCGACTTCGGCTTGCAGATAGGCTTCGATAGCCAACAGCCGCTGGTAACTGACCGCTTTGCTCTTGGACGCATCGGCATGGATTTTGCTGCCATCCAGACTGACGTTACCCAATTGCAAATAGCCCATCGCCTGGGCAATCAACAGTATCTGGACAAACAACTCTTTCAGTTCAGCCAGAAATTGCTGGCGGAAAGCCGCAATCGTGCCATGGTCGGGGTGCATGTCACCGGTAATGAAACGAAAGGGAATCACCTCATGGGTGGGGCGTTCAATCTTGCGCGAACTGAATACGCCGCTGGCATAGCTGTAGAACAGCAATCCCAACATCACTTCCGGGGCGTATGGTGGCGCACCCTGCTCACTATACTTTCTATACATGATCCCAAAATCAAGTTGCGACGACAGCGACAATGAAGCGAGCCAAATGGTCGGGTGGCAGGACATCGCGCAAGGTGATTTGCAGGTCCAGGGTCTTTTCGTAATCAGCAGTTCTGAATTTTCTTGCCATACCCAAAGTTTACACCGAAATCATTTTTGTTCGGAGAAACGTATCTTCTCCGACAAGCTGCTAGGTATGGTTGTTGCCAACGTTGATACCGGCGTACGCGCTACCCACGAAGCCCTGGTTCGCCAATATCGTGGCACGGCCACCGGCAGCCACGACTACAACTGGTTGGGCGCGGCCAGCGGCAGCGCCATACCAACGGACGATCAGCGGCCACGGCACGCATACAATGGGCACCATCGTTGGTGAAAACGCAGCCCCAACCAACCAGATCGGTGTGGCTCCGGGCGCTCAGTGGATTGCCCGTGACGCCTGCCAGACCACCGGCTGCCCTGATGCTGCCTTGCTCACCTGCGCCCAATGGATTGCCGCCCCCTATCCCATTGGCAGCCCTGGCTCTCCCAACCCCGACATGCGCCCCAACGTTGTCAACAACTCCTGGGGCGACTGTGGTCAAACATACGACAATTGGTACGCGGATCCATCGCCGCCTGGCAAGCCGCCGGTATTTACCCGGTTTTCTCCAATGGCAACGCCAGCAACTGTTCTTACCTCGCCGCCCGGCCTAAACACCGTCGGCAACCCGGCCCGCCCGGTAACGTCACCGGCGTAGGCTCTTCGGGTGAAAGCAACGGCCAATATGCCACTCACTCCAATTGGGGCCAACAGACAATCCCGACACGGTAAATCCTCAGGCCGGTTGGGCGGATTTAAAACCCCAGGTCATCGCTCCTGGTGTAAGCATCCGTTCTAGCACGCCGGGCAGCGACACAGAGTATCAAGATGGCTGGAGCGGCACCTCCTGTCGGCGCCGCATGTTACCGGGTTGGTGGCCCTGATGCGGCAGGCTGGCTCCTGCCTGATAGGCGATTATGCCACCACGGAAACCATCATCGAGCAGACGGCCACGCCGATTTATTACAATGATTTGGGTCACGGCGCACGCTGGCCCAACTATGCCACCGGCTGGGGCGAAATTAATGTAGAAGCTGCCGTGCAGGCGGCGCAAGCCGAGTGTCCTAATGGTACGCTACAAGGGACGGTTACCGATGTCGGCAGCGGTCTGCCAATCGCTGGCGCTACGATTGAGGCTGTTCTGAGTGGCAATATGCGCAGCGTAAACACCAACGCCGCCGGTGAATATGAAATTGGTGGTCTCTGTCGGTGATTATGACGTCACGGCCTCGGCTTTTGGTTATCTGCCGAGTACGCAACGGGCGTGACCATCCAAGATGGCGGTGACTACTCAGAATTTTGCCTTAACTGCCGTGCCCGACGCCACAGTTTCCGGTTTCGTAACGGATGCGGCTACCGGCTGGCCGTTGTACGCCAGCATCGACATTACTGGCTACCCTGGCAGCACCATCTGACCAACCCGGAAACGGGCGCGTACAGTGTGCAGTTGCCCCGGGCGGCAGCTATGAGTTCATCGTCAGCGCCTGGGTAGATGGTTACACGATGCCACCCAATTGATTGGCCCGATTGCCGGTGATACTACCCAGGACTTTGCCTTGAATGCTGATCTGGTTGCTTGTGAAGCGCCAGGTTATGCAAGTGGCGGTTTGTTTGAACAGTTCGATAGCGGAAGTTTGCCTTCGGGTTGCAGCAATTCTAAATGTAGAAAACGGGTATCGGGAAAATAGCGGCGCAATGCCGATGTATCAGCGAGGAGTCGCACTCTGCGCTAATCAGATTAAAGTGCAGTGTTATGTGGCACGGTTCCGAGTACAGTAACGACCTCAAAACCAGGTAATTACCCAGATGATAGCAACGCGGCATTTAGCCACCTCTCTGCCGAGGCGACTTGTGAGCATCCAATAACAATGGCCCAATCGTAAGAAACGAAACAGTTAGTCAGGGGCGGGTTCTAACTCTAGACCCTCGGCCATAAATTGAATCAGGGCTTCCCAATTTTCAAAGATTTGCCAACGCATCAGTGACCGGGCATCCTCAAAGAAGGTGCGACGCGCACCTAGAGCAGCACGAATCCGTTTGTAGGTCGTATCCACCAACTCCAGAAAGGTGTGCAGGAAAAGGCGAGTAGATTAAGCGTGAACATGACGGTCGCTAAATGTTCTCGCCCATGACCAAAATTGTGCTTAATATGATAGCCGTGGGTGGTCAGGACATTATGTCCTCATTTTCATGTTTCCAGCGGGCGCGTCCAGCGTGAGTGACAGCTTGGACCAGAGGCGCGTCCAGGCGTAAACTGGTCACAAAGCTGTTTTGATAAAGGCGTTCGCCAGTCAATTCATGGGTAATCGTCAACTCGCACCAGTTCACGCGAAGACCATCATCACCCGCACGCAGCGGTAAATCATTGAGATACCGATACCGCCAGATTTCCCCGTGACGACCGTTCCAGACGCGACGACTAATTTCAGGCAGCTTGCCCCCTCGCTCAATAGCCGCGACCCACTCATAGAGCGTCTCGTGCGAACTGGGCTTACACGAGAATGAAGTCTAGCCCGTAAATCAGCACCAACTCACAGAACGGTTGATGACTGAACAAGTCATCTCCCAGGATGACCGCCTTCTGTTGTTGCAGCCAGGTGGCCTGCTGCGGCAACCAACGTTTGGCAGCCGCCAGTTCGCTGTCCTGTTTATCACTGCCATCCTGTGGCAGCAGGAATTCCGGCGCCAGAGGCAGCACCGCCGATTGCTCAGGATGAACAACCAAAGCTGTCAATGCCCGATGATGGTAGTGGGTGACACCTTCGCGCACTTGCTGACTGCATTGGGGGCAATGCACCTTTGTCGAACTAAAGAATTGAATGCCATCGATACCAACTAGCAACCGCCCCCCTAATGCCCGAAATCCGGCCAACTTCTCCTCAGCCACCAAC
Source organism: Candidatus Leptovillus gracilis (assembly GCA_016716065.1). NCBI lineage: Bacteria > Bacillati > Chloroflexota > Ardenticatenia > Promineifilales (SeqCode) > Promineifilaceae (SeqCode) > Candidatus Leptovillus > Candidatus Leptovillus gracilis. Next base: position 646,154 of record JADJXA010000003.1, read on the forward strand.
TGCTGCCAAAGCCATTGATAGGCTCCCGCAAAATGGCTGGCTGGCACGCCATCCAAAAGGGTACGGATATGATTGTCAGTGGGAATGCGCGACATCTGGAACACGCTTTCCAGATTACTCCGCCCGCGCTTTTGCGCCATAAGGCGTTGATGCGCCAGAAAGAAGCGCTTTGCATGAAAAGATAGAGAAGGCGCCGCGTACCGCGTCTTGCAAAGCATATATCTGGTTATGCCGCCCAGCCCGCTTGTCAGGCATCTTCTCTGTCAACTCGCCCAGATGCTGGATAAACCGACTCACTTGCGCTCTTTTTCCCATCACATCACCCCTTTTTGGCTTTTGGTGATGGTATAGCGCGATCTACTTCTGTTCGCAAGTTTTACATTTAGAATTGCTGTTCGGGTTGGAGCATAGTTGACAATCAAGGAAATGGTCAGGTTTGGCAGTTCAACAATCCTGGCAATGTCGGTAACAATACGGGTGGGGCTGGCTTGTTTGCTGTCCTTAACAGCGATAGTTATGGCTCCTCTGGCGTACAAAACACCGAGTTACGCACTCCTGTAATCGACTTTTCATCAACGCCTGTAGTTACACTTGAGTTCAAGTACGAATACCGGGATTACTCATTTACATCCGAGGTAGCCAATGTAGATGTAAGCATCAATGGCGGGGCGGGGCCTTGGACGAACGTTTGGACACGCTCCGGAGCAAGTGATTTGGGGCCTAAAACGGCCGTTATCGACATCTCCGCTTTGGCCGGCAATCAACCTAATGTGATGGTCCGTTTCCACTATTACAATGGCAGTTGGTCATGGTGGTGGCAGGTAGATGATGTTTTAATTGGAGGAGCATCGTCTTGTACTGCTCCTTCCGGTGGTTTGGTGGTAGGCAACGTTTACAACGCGAACATGACCGCAGGCGTCAACGGCGCTACCGTGTCCAACGAAGACAGCTACACCACTAACAGCGCCGCCACGCCGTTAGACCCCAACGTAGACGATGGCTTTTATACTCTCTATTCCCCGGCCGGTAGCAGGACGTTTACGGCCGTCGCCACCGGCTACACATCAGACGTAGACACCGTGAACGTGGTAGCCAACAACACCGTGTACCACGACTTCTCCCTGGGCAGCGCTTTACTCAGTTATGCCCCGGAAAGTCTGGCTGTTACAATTCCGACGGGGAGCAGTCTGATACGGCCGTTTACCATCACCAACAGCGGTACTGACACAGCCAACTACCAGATTGGTGAAATAGGTGGCAGCGTCTCTGATGTGGCACAGGATGGCAGCTTTGAAGGCGGAACGCCAAATACCAGTTGGAGCGAGGCTTCTACTAATTTTGGCACGCCAATTTGTGATAGTGGATGTGGCGCCGATGTGTCCAGAACCGGCAGTTATTGGGTCTGGTTCGGCGGAGCAAATTCCACAGAAATCGGTTCGGTTGATCAGACTGTCACAATCCCATCCGGCGTAACGACATTGTCCTTCTGGCTGTTAATCGGAAGCACCGGCGCCCCGGCGTTCATGAATGTTTCCATGGATGGCGACGTGCTGTTTTCTGTCACGGAGGCAGATGCAGCCAGTTATGGGGACTATAAAGAGGCCACCGTTGATGTTTCTGCCTACGCAGATGGCGGCGCCCACAATTTGCGCTTTAGCTCAACCGAATACGGTACTTCTTTGGCCGTAACCAATTTCCACGTTGACGATGTCAGCCTGCTTGTAGACGCTGGCCTTCCCTGGTTAAGCGAACTACCAGCCTCTGGCACAGTCGCTGCCGCGACCGACCAGCAAATTAATGTAACCTTCGACGCCACGGCGATGACGCCTGGGCAATATACCGGTGAACCATTTATCGCCCACGACACGCCCAGCACAGTGCCCAACATGCCCATCACCACGACCGTGGTCACTGATTATGCCTGGAATGGCAGCCAGAGCAGCGCCTGGAACAATGCCCTGAACTGGACGCCCAACGGCGTCCCGAACGGCTTTGCGCGCGTCCTGGTGGACCCGGCTTATCTCACTGGAGTAGACTGGCCGGTACTGGAAATGGACCCGGCTGTGTTTGACCTGACGGTAGCCGCCGGTGCGGAACTGACGATTCCCGACGGCCGTTCCCTCGCCATCAACGGCGCCTCACCAACAACGGCACGCTGCGCCAGACCATCGACATCACCGATCCCACTTACACCCGCTTCCTGCATATCACCGGCAGCGGTGGGGCAAAATACTACGGCGTAGACATCATCCCGGCCGGGGCGATGGGGCCGACGACGGTGAAATTCGCGGCAACCAGACTGCCGGCTGCAACCAGGGCGACCAGTTGGCCCACCGCTGCTTCGACATCGAGCCGACCACGCCGCAAACGGCCGCCGTCCGCTTCTGGTATTTGGGTGACGAACGCAACAACCAGGACACCGGCGCTATGCGCGTCTATCATTGGAATGGGGCCAGTTGGGACCGCCTGGACGCTGATGGCGAACAACGCGGCAACGGTGGCGACCATTACTACGTGGAGGTTGATGGCGTCAGCGCCTACTCGCCCTTTGGCCTGACCGACAGCAATCCGGATGAAACCCACGGCCGTTTCCCTGCAAACCATTCGCGCTGTGGGAGTGAACACGGCCGTCTTCTCCCTTGCCCTGCTGCTTGGCCTACTGCTGATTAGCGGTTGGGTACTGCGCCGGCGGTAACAACTTGATTCGCCAGGGCAAGACCAGTTTTGCCCTGGCCTACACACGGCATGTTAAGGGGCCTCCGGCGTCACGGGAGGCCCCTTAACCGGTAAAAAGCCTTCAGTCGCAAACGGACAGGCTATGCTTTTCTTCAAGGGAGGGTTGGGTAAAAGCAAATAATTCCTTGTACCGTGTATGAGCATTATGTTATGCTATGGCGCAATCGGGATAGTCACAGATGGAGGAGGCCGCTTGAACTGGCAAGAAGCAACTTACCTGTTTCCTTATATCATGGCACTGCTTATCTCGCTGTCCGTGGCCCACTATACCTGGCGGCGGCGATCCGTGCCGACTATCAATACATTTGCCTTCTATGCCTATGCCCAGACCGCTATGGTTCTGGGCTTTATTTTGGAACTGCTCAGCCCCGAATTAAACGGCAAGATTTTTTGGGATAACTTTCAGTGGATAGGTATCTTTGTCGCTCTCGTCGCGCTGTTTATCTTCACCTTTTAAGACACCTGGCCACATGAAACGATACTGCTGGCGAATAGGGCTGTTTCAAAGTATCAAAGCCCCATGGTATCCAGGGCTTTGTATGGGTCAGCAGAAAAAGCATCAATCGATTCAGTAACCGAATCGAAGCCGGACAACCGGACGAGACTAATGGCTATGTTGCGAAAGGCCGCCCGCACTTGTGGTGCACCCGGTTGACGAGTAGTGGAAGCATCCTCGCCCATAACAACATCCCTGACCCAGTGGAGACCATTCTCAATCGCCGCCCAATGGTCGCGGGTTATCTCGATAATTTCATCCGGTGATGCCTCAGCCGCTGACAACGACGTGACCCCATAGACAATAGTTTCCGTGGTTTTGTTGGGTTTTACTTCCTGTCGGGTGCGTTTCAGACAAAAGACTTGGGCGACATCCGGCCAGTCAAGGTAGCCATTCAGGTTCGTCGAAACCCAGATTTCCCGTATTTCAATCCGACCATGTCCTTTTTTGACCTGCCGGGCATGGTCAAAAGGGGCTACGCCAGGGCGGCGGGGTGGCGTAAACAGTTGGACCAGTGCCTGAAGCATTTTGGGCTGATTGCCTTTGACATACATCACATAATGCCCCCCTGCTCGCCGAATCTGGGTAGCAATCTGTTGTTGCGTTAACAGGGCATCGACGGTGATAACCAGCCCTTTGAGCAACAAATGTTCCAGCAAGGTAGGGACACAGGTGATTTCGTTTGTTTTGTCAGCCACAGCCACCTGGTTGAGGACAAAACGCAGTTGGTGACAAACAGCCGCCACTAAAAAGGCATTGGGACTACCCAAGGAAGCGGCCCGACGAATGCTTTTGCCGTCCACGGCTACCCCACGAACCAGGTCGGCCAGGACAAGTTGTTGATGCACCTGGGTGGCCACTCTCTGATTCTCGTTTCGAGTACCGTCGCTTCTATGTGCCAGAAAACACGACATAACATAGCTGGTGAAGGGTGGCGCTCCAGTTCGATACCTAACCGCTTTTTCACGCCTGCCGGAAGGTGTTTTCCCCAGCGAGACGCAGCCCGGGCGCTGTTCTTCCCGCACAAGATAGCCAAAACGATGAACTCGATCAAATTCTTCAAGCCGTACCTTTTCCCTTTTGCCTTGCGCCAATCAGGAATTGAGTCAAAAATAGTGTACACAGGTGGAATTTCGATTCGCATGTTTCCTCGCTTTTGTAGAATTTAGGAAACTTTGCATCAATTCCACCTTGTACGCCACTTTTTACTTTGAAACAGCCCTAGCAGGCTGTCGGAAAAATATCTTCTGAAGGCCCGATGATAGACAAATAACGATTTCAAAGCATCAAGACAAGCAGTTTGCAACTCATATTGGCCTCATTACCATGAATTTTGCACGGTTTTACAGCCCGTTTTCGGGCATCAGGCAGGGGGCAATAACGCCCCATCAACCAACCTGCAAGGTATGCAATCGTTTCAAGTTGTAAGCCAGACAAACCAATGTCCATTCGCCACCGGCAGCAACCAGGCCTCGCAGAGAAACTGACGGAAACCCAAGGTTTCCCTGATGATACCGATAACCGGTTCAACCGTCGATTTGCGCAAACGGTAGGTGGCTTTGCCGAGGGTGGTCTGCAGTTTGTAAGCCATTTGCTCTTTGACGGAAGCATCATTGGGTGGCGGGTTGGGATTGTCCAGGAAAAAGGCACGCCAACCCTGATGGTGTGGGCTGCGACCGGTGGCGATGTAGGGGTCAATGCCGCGCGCTTCCAAGCTGGCGATGTTGTTTTCGCTGAAATAGCCGGTGTCCAAATTGACCTTTTCGGCTGACCCACGACTGGTGGTACGGTGTCGAGAGTTGGCAGGGCGGCCTGTTTATCGTTGGTATGGTCACACAACCAATTGCCCACTACCAGACGACTGTCATGGTCAACCACTACCTGGACGTTATAATGTTGGTCAAAGCCGCTGTTGGTGGCGTTTTTCATGATGCGCGATTCGGGGTCGGTGAAGTTGTACTGGTCTTTATCTCTGGGTCCTGGAGTGGGTGGCTGCGGTGGTTTGCCCGGCGGCTTTTTTCCCTGTGGGTCGGTCTTTTCGGCCGGGCTTGCATCTTGGCCTCGTATTCGGCTTGCTCGGCTTCATACCGGGCCTGGGCGCGTTCCTCCAGCACCTTCTTGGCTTCGGCCAGCCGCGCCAATTGCTGCTGGCGTCGGGCAATCTCATCGGGAATGTTCATCTCTTCGGGCAGTTGTCCTCCATCGGCAACTTCAGCCAAAGTGAACAACTCCTCGACTTCGGCTTGCAGATAGGCTTCGATAGCCAACAGCCGCTGGTAACTGACCGCTTTGCTCTTGGACGCATCGGCATGGATTTTGCTGCCATCCAGACTGACGTTACCCAATTGCAAATAGCCCATCGCCTGGGCAATCAACAGTATCTGGACAAACAACTCTTTCAGTTCAGCCAGAAATTGTTGGCGGAAAGCCGCAATCGTGTCATGGTCGGGGTGCATGTCACCGGTAATGAAACGAAAGGGAATCACCTCATGGGTGGCGCGTTCAATCTTGCGCGAACTGAATACGCCGCTGGCATAGCTGTAGAACAGCAATCCCAACATCACTTCCGGGGCGTATGGTGGCGCACCCTGCTCGCTATACTTTCTATACATGATCCCCAAATCAAGTTGAGCGACGACAGCGACAATGAAGCGAGCCAAATGGTCGGGTGGCAGGACATCGCGCAAGGTGATTTGCAGGTCCAGGGTCTTTTTCGTAATCAGCAGTTCTGAATTTTCTTGCCATACCCAAAGTTTACACCGAAATCATTTTTGTTCGGAGAAACGTATCTTCTCCGACAAGCTGCTAGGCGAATTGTTTGAGAGCCGTTGCGAGGCCAAAAGCATATAATAGGGGTAAAACAAACATTGCTGTCACCAGCCGCCATATTTTCAGTTATCGGGCATAGGCATTGAGATCAATTTGGCTAACTCGACGGGCCATTTCCGCCTCGGTAGGTTGGACATAAATCTGTGTTGTCTGAATGGAGGTGTGTCCGAGCAATCTGGCGTATTGGGAGTAAAAGGACGAAAACCTACGATTATCCATTTTTGCAACATAATTACCGTGATAATGTTCATTATGTTGCGAATGATGTGCTCAACGAAGCTAATGGAAACGGAACTTGCCAGAGGCCGCAAGGATTAGCCCAGGATGGCTAACGCCAAAAATATTCGCAACATAATTTTGGCATGGACAGAAAACTCCAGAACGTTGCGACAATTACTGCTGAAATCCAGGACAAGTAGTTCTGAAACGCGGGACAAATAGTGTTGAGAACAGGGACAAATAATTCTGAAATTGACAATAGGCCACCTTTTTTTGCTGGAAATCGCTACATGTAAGGGATATTTTCACGCACCGTTTTGGAGCAGCGGTGGGGGCAGCGACGCCCCTGCCGACTGTAATAATACCCAAATTCATTGGAGCCTCTATTTCCTGACCGAAAAGTAACCGTTCAGACCTAACAGGTTGACCAGTTCAACTGGAGGCGCAACAGGTGAAAAAACCTGTCAAGTCTCCAGGGGCTGAACGCCTACACTGAAAATTCTATATGTTCACAAGCCTTGTCACGCAGTCTGACGCAACAAGGCTATGATTAGCGCTTCACTATTGGCAGAAAAACCTTGTACGGCAGTTCGCTACCGTTCAGACTGAAAACCGCACTGACGCTCTTGCTACTATCCATTGTTAGAATACACGTCTCTGAACCGCTGCAAGCGCTCGACCAGCCGATGAAACTCGAACCGACAACAGGTGTCGCCGTCAAGGTGACCACGGTTCCCGGCAAATAGGCTTCAGTGCAGTCAACGCCACAGTTAATGCCCGGCGGGTCGCTGGTGACGGCACCCGAACCACTGCCAGTCAGGCTGGCTGTCAAGAGGTGCGTGCCGGGATTGGCCGTGAAGGTGGCTGCCACTGTTTGAGCCACGTTCATCGTGACGACGCACGTACCGGCACCGGTACACGCCCCCGACCAGCCACTGAAAGTCGAACCAGGGGACGGGGTGGCTGTCAATGTAACCACCGTGTCCTGGGCGTATGCCTCACTCCAGTCAACGCCACAGTTGATTCCCGGCGGGTCGCTGGTGACGGTACCCAATCCGCTGCCGGCCAAACTGACAGTTAGAAGATGCGTGCCGGGATTTGCCATGAAGGTGGCTGCCACCGTTCTGGCCGCGTTCATCGTGACGACGCATGTGCTCGTGCCGGTACACGCCCCTGACCAGCCGCTGAAAGTCGAACCGGACGCCGGCACAGCCGTCAGGGTAACCACAGTTCCTTGTGGATAGGCTTCAGTACAGTCAACGCCACAGTCGATGCCCGGTGGGTCGCTGGTGATGGTACCCAATCCGCTGCCGGCCAGACTGACAGTTAGAAGATGCGTACCGGGATTTGCCATGAAGGTGGCTGCCACCGTTTTGGCCGCGTTCATCGTGACGACGCATGTGCTCGTGCCGGTACACGCCCCCGACCAGCCGCTGAAAGTCGAACCGGACGCCGGCACAGCCGTCAGGGTAACCACAGTTCCTTGTGGATAGGCTTCAGTACAGTCAACGCCACAGTCGATGCCCGGTGGGTCACTGGTAACCGTGCCGGAGCCGGTACCACTAAGGCTGACGCTCAACAGATGCGTGTTGGCGGTGAAGGTGGCGGTGACTGTTTGCACCTGATCCATCGTGACAATGCAGACCACCAGGCCAGTACAGGCGCCAGACCAACCTGTGAAGATAGAGCCAACGGCCGGCGTTGCGGTCAACGTCACCAGCGTGCCCGGGTTAAACAGGTGAGTGCAGTCATCTCCACAGTTGATACCAGTCGGATCGCTGGTGACGGTGCCAGATCCGGCGCCAGCACGATGAACGATCAGCCGGGGCAGCAGCTCAACAATGGTAGCGATATTACTCAGATGACGACCAACCACCAGGCGCTGATTGTTGGGGGCAACCTGGAAGGGGAAGTTACTGCTCTGGTTGGCGACCAGTCCCAAGACGCTGTTGCTGTTGCTGATCAAACCGGCAGTCCCTGTGGTCCCATTTCCCCAGGTGACAGCGCCAGCATCACTATTAGCGCCATTGTCCCACAACGGACTGTAGACGATGTAGTCGCTGCTACTCAGCACGTTCAGCGGCTCGACGCCGATCCGGTCCAAGTCGCTGCCGCCCACCAGGCTATTGGCGGAGGAGACAACCCCGGTGACGCCGGCGACGCCGCTGCCCCAGGTCAGGGCGCCGGCTTCGATTTTCCCGGCGGCAAGGTTGTTCCAGTAGCCGCTGCGCACCACATAATTGCCATTAAGCAGGGCTTCCACGCCATGTGAGCCGACGAAATCGCCACTAAAGCTGCCGACCAGGCTGTTGGCGGAGGTGACGACGCTGCCGCTGAAGCCGCCGGCGCCGTTGATAAACGTGACCGCCCCGGCATCCTGGACTGCGCCGTTGTCCCAGTAAGCGCTGGCGATCACAAACTTACCATTGGGCAATTCCACGATTCCATCATAAGGAACGTCCAAATGAGCTGCGCCGATCATGTCGTTGGCAGAGCTGCCGATCAGGCTGTTGGCGGCGTTAACCACACCGCTGGCTGGCTGGCTGCCGTTCATCCAGGTGATCGCCCCGACATCCGGTGTGCTGCTGTTATCCCAATAGCCGCTGGCGACCAGGTAGTTGCCGTCGCTCAAAGGGATGATGCCGTCCAGGGGATTTGGGTTACCCTGCCGGAGTAAGCCAATCATATCTCCCGTAGAATTACCGATCAGGCTGTTTGCCGCGGAAACAACCCCGGTAACTCCTGTGCTGCCATTTCCCCAGGTGACCGCTCCGACAAATTGGTTGAAGACAATTTGCCAGAATGGACTGGAAACGACATAGTTGCCGTTGCTCAAAATCGCAACGCCGCCGGGGGAGGGGAGATGCGAACCCACTCGATCCCCTACAGTACCGCCGACCAAGCTGTTGGCAGATGATACTTCGCCGGTGATGCCGGTATCACCATCTGCCCAGGTAACGGCCCCACTATTCTGGTTCCATTTGGCGCTGCGCACGAGGTAGTTGCCATTGGGCAGGGCGACAGCGCCAGGGCTACCGACTTCGTCGAATCCTGCGCTACCCACCAGGCTGTTGGCGGCTGAGACCACGCCGGTGGTGCCAGTTGCGCCGTTCCCCCAGCTGACCGCGCCGGTGTGCCCGTTCCAATACGAGCTGTTGACCACGTAATTGCCATTGCTCAGGGCAGTTACCCCTCCCGTTCCCACCCAGTCATTGTAGTTACCGCCGACCAGGCTGTTGATGGCTGAGACGACCCCGGTTGTGCCAGTTGCGCCGTTGCCCCAGGTGACCGCGCCGACATTCATGGTGGAGGGTAAATCCAAAAGCGCAGAGATGACCACGTAGTTGCCATTCGCCAGGGGCACGACGCCGGGATCCCAAGTCCCTGGCGAGCCGACGTTGTCATAATTGCGAATTCCTACCAGGCTGTTGGCGCTTGACACCACCCCGGAAGTGCCGGTGGCGCTGTCTCCCCAGGTGACCGCCCCGGCGTCAATGACAGGGCCGTTGTCCCACTCTGGATTCCAGGTCACGTAATTGCCATTGGCGAGCAGGATGACGTTTCGACCAATCCCATCATCAAATTTGCTGCCTACCAGGCTGTTGGCAGATGAAACAGCACCGGTGACGCCGGTGTCGCCGTTACCCCAGGTGAGCGAATTATCGCCGCTTACCAGGTAATTGCCGTTGGTCAGGACGTGGATTTGGCTGCTGGACTTAACCTCTATCAGGCTGTTTCCTGCCCCCACTTCTCCGGTGGCGCCGGTGACTCTGTCCACCCAGGTAACTGCGCCCTGCCAGCCGGGACATTCTGGTCCACCACCCCATAATGGGCTGTAGACCAGATAGCTGCCATTGGGCAACTCGGTAATCCCTCCCTGGCCTACAGTATCGCAGTCATACGAGCCAATCAGGCTGTTCACCGAGCTGACGACCCCGGATAGGCCGGTTGTTCCGTTCACCTGGGTGACGGCGCCGCGCGTACCATTCCAGGCCGGGCTGGATACCACAAAGTCGCCGCTGCTCAAAACTGTGATACCCCCAGTATCACTGCCAGAACCACCGACGAAATCATTGGTGTGGCTGCCGGTCAGCACGCTGATCAATCCCAGCGTCTCGCCATCGTAAAGATAGACTGCCCCGACATTGGTTACACTTGCCGTGCTGTAAGCCGGGTCGGCGACGACGATGTTGCCGTTGGGCAGGATGGCGACCTGTTTGCCGTACGCGCCGCTGTTCACTGGGGTGGGCAGGTCAATTTTGTAGAGCGCCTCCACCTGCCCGGCTGCCGGCAGGGGAGCATGAAGTGACGTCAGCAGGCTTAAGAAAACGATAAGCCAGACCCAGTGGGGTGGCTTAAGATGAGATGGCATCGCTTTCGGGGTGATCTGGTTGTTCATTATGCTGATTCCTCCTACTTTATCTCTTCAATGTAGTGGTTGTATTCAGCCGCAAGCAGCCCTTGCGGCTTATTCAGGCATGGTCTGTCACTTACTGGCTGCCGCGGCGAAAAATCATGGTCCCGCCCACAGGGTTTATCAGGTATCAGGACCCCATCGGCTTCTTTGAAGCACAAAAAGGGTGTTTCATCATATCCCCCAAAAAGGTATAATCCAGCATATTTCAGTCGAGTAGACTTAAAGTAGGTATGGCTTATTAATTTGGTCATTTTCGATCATTCATACTCGATAGCGATTTTTGAAATATACTTTTTTGGGGCGATATACAAAAATACCCAAATCCATATTGAGCCTTCTGAAAAATCCTTCTTATCCGGACACTATTGGGTAACAATCAGATATCGGGCCGGCTCATCCGTAAGTGCTGAAGCCCCCATCACCACCAACACGCCGCGTTCGCTGGCAGCCAGATCCAACCGGACCCACTTGCGTTCGTCTAGTTCCACCCGGCGCACCTCAATTCCAGATTCCGTTTCAACGACCAGTCGCACTACCCATTCCTGGGGAATACCACCCGTGGTGCGCACAAAACCCTGCGACTGCCACCCTACATCATCAGTTTCGCCCCCATCGTAGTAACCAATTTCCGGGATGTGAATTTCGTCCAATAACAAACCTTGGGCATTATCAGCAATTCTAAATGTAGAAAACGGGTATCGGGAAAATAGCGGCGCAATGCCGATGTATCAGCGAGGAGTCGCACTCTGCGCTAATCAGATTAAAGTGCAGTGTTATGTGGCACGGTTCCGAGTACAGTAACGACCTCAAAACCAGGTAATTACCCAGATGATAGCAACGCGGCATTTAGCCACCTCTCTGCCGAGGCGACTTGTGAGCATCCAATAACAATGGCCCAATCGTAAGAAACGAAACAGTTAGTCAGGGGCGGGTTCTAACTCTAGACCCTCGGCCATAAATTGAATCAGGGCTTCCCAATTTTCAAAGATTTGCCAACGCATCAGTGACCAGGCATCCTCAAAGAAGGTGCGACGCGCACCTAGAGCAGCACGAATCCGTTTGTAGGTCGTATCCACCAACTCCAGAAAGGTGCAGGAAAAAGGCGAGTAGATTAAGCGTGAACATGACGGTCGCTAAATGTTCTTGCCCATGACCAAAATTGTGCTTAATATGATAGCCGTGGGTGGTCAGGACATTATGTCCCTCATTTTCATGTTTCCAGCGGGCGCGTCCAGCGTGAGTGACAGCTTGGACCAGAGGCGCGTCCAGGCGTAAACTGGTCACAAAGCTGTTTTGATAAAGGCGTTCGCCAGTCAATTCATGGGTAATCGTCAACTCGCACCAGTTCACGCGAAGACCATCATCACCCGCACGCAGCGGTAAATCATTGAGATACCGATACCGCCAGATTTCCCCGTGACGACCGTTCCAGACGCGACGACCAATTTCAGGCAGCTTGCCCCTCGCTCAATAGCCGCGACCCACTCATAGAGCGTCTCGTGCGAACTGGGCTTACACGAGAATGAAGTCCAGCCCGTAAATCAGCACCAACTCACAGAACGGTTGATGACTGAACAAGTCATCTCCCAGGATGACCGCCTTCTGTTGTTGCAGCCAGGTGGCCTGCTGCGGCAACCAACGTTTGGCAGCCGCCAGTTCGCTGTCCTGTTTATCACTGCCATCCTGTGGCAGCAGGAATTCCGGCGCCAGGAGGCAGCACCGCCGATTGCTCAGGATGAACAACCAAAGCTGTCAATGCCCGATGATGGTAGTGGGTGACACCTTCGCGCACTTGCTGACTGCATTGGGGGCAATGCACCTTTGTCGAACTAAAGAATTGAATGCCATCGATACCAACGAGCAACCGCCCCCCTAATGCCCGAAATCCGGCCAACTTCTCCTCAGCCACCAACTGCTGCCAAAGCCATTGATAGGCTCCCGCAAAATGGCTGGCTGGCACGCCATCCAAAAGGGTACGGATATGATTGTCAGTGGGAATGCGCGACATCTGGAACACGCTTTCCAGATTACTCCGCCCGCGCTTTTGCGCCATAAGGCGTTGATGCGCCAGAAAAGAAGCGCTTTGCATGAAAAAGATAGAGAAGGCGCCGCGTACCGCGTCTTGCAAAGCATATATCTGGTTATGCCGCCCAGCCCGCTTGTCAGGCATCTTCTCTGTCAACTCGCCCAGATGCTGGATAAACCGACTCACTTGCGCTCTTTTTCCCATCACATCACCCCTTTTTGGCTTTTGGTGATGGTATAGCGCGATCTACTTCTGTTCGCAAGTTTTACATTTAGAATTGCTGGGGCATTATAGGATGGGTCGTTAACCACCCAGAAACGCAGTAAAATCTGCTGCCCGGTGTAAGGTGCCAGATCCATGCGCTCCTGTACCCAGCGTCCACGCCGGCCCTGCTCGGGGTTTATACCCGGATACCCGCTGACGCCGGTCAACCCCTCGCCCAAGTTGTTTCCATGGGGATCCTCACGGTTGGTGACCTGCCCCGATAGGGTTTGCCAGGTCTCGCCACCGTTCACCGAGACCGTTACGTAGGCATAGTCAAAATGCCGCTCGAGCTCGTACCAGACTGAAAAATGCAAGGCGGCTTGCGCCACACCTCGGAGGTCAAAAGCTCTGGTTAAGGTTGTTACTTGGGCGTCGCCCCGCCCGCTCCACCACATCCAATCTCCCCGTTTGGGACGGGCGCCAGTCAAGGATACAGCATCGTCGCCATCGAATTCCACCAAGCGTGGCCCATTCCCCACGTCCAGGTAATCCACGCCCATCTGGTTGACAGTGGCTAACACACTGCTGCCCATTATCCCCAGCGGCCTGGCCTGTGTAGGTAGTCCATCGTAAGCATAACGGCCATCACCGACATTGGCATCATTTACTAGGTTGGCCACCGCCCAATCGGCCACCAGTTCGCTGAAACTACTAATATCCGGACGGATTTCCCTCGCGAATTGAACAAAGACCTGCGGATTGCTGCCGGCGCCGGCACGCAGTAGTTCGGGAAGTATCTCCACACCTCCGTACTGCTGATAAAAATAGCGCAAAAAAAGCTGCGCCGCGCCATAATATTCACCCGTCTCGGAAGCATTCTGAGCCCAGTCCGTCAAACTGATGTCGGGATTGGCCAGGTATATCAGGGCCAGGTCGTCGTCTATGTAACCGTTTAGGTCCTGCGCCAACATGGACATTCCCTCGTTAAACCAGGCCGGGCTATTTGGTTGCAAACTGGCGTGAATCATGTGTTGCAATTCATGCGCCAGGATCATCAGGTAGCCATCATCGCCCGGCAAGTATGAGTCGGAGCCGATCACAAACATATTGCGCTGATTACTGAAACGGTTGACTTCTATTGGTTCAGTGTCAGCTTGGGAGAAATAACCGCCAGCGCTGGCTAATGGGGTGTGTAAGATTGTCAAACGCGAATCGCTTTCAAACCCAAGGGGAGCCTCTGGGCTAAATAAATCCATGGTGGGGTAGTAAATATACATCTCGAAGTTCAGGGCGGCCTGTTCCAGGGCCTGCTGATCGACCTCAATGTGATTATCTACGTAAATCAATGTCTGTTCACCAGCATAGCGCAGAGTAGCGGTAATCTGGTAGGTTCCTCCTGACACTTCATCAACTACCCAAAACACTTCTGATTGTCCAGGTTGGGTAACCAGGGCGACGCCAATCGGTGCGGAGGGTTGACCAACCATCTTGCCAAATTGCGTGCGCAGTTCCACTGACGAATAGGACAGAGTCTGCGTGTGTTCGAGGCTGTCTAGCTCAAAGACCGGGCCGCTATAAGCTGGCGGCACACCGCTAAGGAGTTCATCCACCTCTCCGCGCAGACCGAGAAACCAGGCCGCGGCTGCGACCAGAATCACGATAGTCAAGAAACATCGGGCGTGTCGAGTCATGTTTAGAATCCTTGAGGAAGATCTGACGTCCTTACCTGCACAAAAGCGCCTGCGCAGGTGTTCACCCGTGCAGGCGCTCAGAGTCTTAATCGGATAATCAATTACGTTTGGACCGGACTTGCCAGACGGGACTCAGCAGCAACCCTACCAGAGCGAGCGCCAAGAGGCTATCTACCAGGGTTAAGGGTGTTACTTGTTGTGCTGATAGGACAACCTGCGCGGCCGGTGGTAGCTTGCGACCTTCCAGAGCAGCCGGTGTCTTGCGACCTTCCAGAGCAGCCGGTGTCTTGCGACCTTCCAAAGCAGCCGGTGTCCTGCGACCTTCCAAAGCAGCCGGTGTCCTGCGACCACCCAGAGGGGCATACGCCTCAACTTTCGTACCTATCTGCTCGACAACTTCCATTACCTCAGTCTGAACCGGCTCAAATTTCACTTGTGGGTATAGGTTTGGTCCGGCTCCGATTGCCCCGGTTATCCCTGTTAGGTATAACTGACTAATCAGGAGCATAGCAGCAACAAGTAAAAAGGCCAGGGTCAGTACAACAGATTTTTGAACGTTCAGGTTTGTATTCATTTCAATCTCCTTTTGTGAATTTTTCCTGACTTCTTCGAACTGTCCGCATTATCGTCTTACCACACCCTTTACACATCAGTGAAACAACCTAAGTTGACTACCTATCTATACTGCACGACTGTCTTCACTTATAATAACCGAGGGTAACTCTCAGCCGCATCTAAAGTTTTGACGTGAAGTTGATCAAGTTAGTATTGTCTCACCCCGGCGACAACCAGGGTGCTCGGTGGGAGAAACACGAGTGTCAAGCATGCATCAGGCGGAGAAATCATCTCACATTGATAGGGACTGGTTCGCTGATCGGCAACCAACGAACTTACCGATTTGGGGGTTTTGCACAAAGCCTCAAAAAGGTTCAATTCAAGCTAACCACCAGAGGTGGAGATTTTAAAATCAAAATCTGAAAATTAGATGATTTGGCCGGATTGCAAGAGTCGCTAACAGAGGTAGGGTTTGTAAGAAATTCTGGATTGAACCATATTGAGGGGTTGGGCAAAAATCCCCCTGTTGTTATCTTGTGTCTCGTGACAGCTTCGCTAGTTTTGGGCGAAGTCATGGTACAATAGCACCCATTGGCGTGAGCGAACGTCAGGAGTAACGTTGTCTTGGCCGAACATAACCTGCCTGCACCAACATCACCTATAATTGGGCGCGAGCGCGAGCTGTCAGAGTTGGCTGCTTTGCTGCAGCATGAAGCGTTTCGCTTGGTGACACTGACTGGACCTGGAGGAGTAGGAAAGACACGGCTTGCTTTAGAAGTGGCCTACCACTTGCTGCCCAACTTCAGCCATGGAGTTTTTTTCATCGCGCTCGATCCGTTGCAGGATCCGGAGCTGTTGCCGGCCACAATTGCCGCTGCTCTGGGCGTGGCGGAATGTGGAGGTGAAACCGTGACCGAGACGTTACGCCTGGCGCTTGCCAAACGCCAGCTCCTGTTGGTGCTGGACAATTTCGAGCATCTCATCATGGCGGCACCGGTGGTTTCCGATTTGCTGGCGGCTGCTCCACAGCTGCGTGTACTGGCAACCAGCCGTGAATGGTTGCGACTGCGCGGTGAGCACAACTACCCGGTTAACCCGCTGGCGACGCCTGCTCCCGATCAGCTGAATCAGGCCTTGTCGGCGGCGGTAGTCGCCTCCTTCTCTGCGGTAGAACTGTTCCGGCAGCGGGCGACAGCCGCCATGCGGTCGTTTGAATTGACACCGGCCAATGCCGCTGCTGTGGCCGAGATTTGTGCTCGGCTGGACGGGTTACCGTTGGCCATCGAGCTGGCAGCGGCTCGCCTGCCCCTTTGGGGGAGCGCCGAGGCGCTCCAGAGTCGGTTGGGGAGCGCCTGGCAGCACCTCAAAGGCGGCGCTCGCGACCTGCCGGCGCACCAGCAGACGCTGCAGGCAACGATGGAGTGGAGCTACGAACTACTGGCCCCGGAGGAACAGAAGTTGTTCCGGCGGCTGGCGGCGTTTGTTGGTGGTTGCACACTGGAGGCTGCCGCGACGGTGTGCGATGCTGATGCGGATCTAGGCGTTGACCTGTGGGACGGTATGGCTGCGCTGGTGGATAAAAACCTGCTGCGCCAAGCCGGCGAACCAGACGGCGAACCGCGCTTTGTGATGCTTCAGACGATCCACGCGTTTGCCCTAGAACAGCTGCGCAGCAGCGGGGAGCAGGACCGTTTGCAGCAGGCACACGCCAACTGTTTCCTGGCGCTGGCCGAGGAAGCAGCGCCGGAATTGAAAAGCGCCAGCGTGAACCGCTGGCTTGAGATCCTGGAGCAAGAGCATGACAACTTCCGCGCCGCACTCGGATGGTGCCGCAGAGAAAAACGGTTGGCGCTCATGCTCCGGCTATCCGCTGCCCTGGCCTACTTCTGGTATCTGCGTGGCTATACACGGGAAGGCCTGCAGGTGCTCACAGGCGTCCTGTCGGAAATTCAGGGGGAGGTCGTCGATACACTGCTCCACATTAGCGCACTGCGGGGCGCCGGCATGCTGGCGGTGGCGCAAGGAGAGTATGCAGCCGCACAGAATTTTTTCGAAGATGGGCTGGCAATCGCTCAGAGAATGGAAGACTGGGATGGAATGGCCAGAGCGCTTGGTAACCTGGGTATCATCGCAGACCACCAGGGTGATTTCCCGGCAGCACAGTCTTATTACGAGAGAGCGCTGTCCCTTGCTCAGGAGTACGGTAACAAGAACACTGTTGCGGCCGCACTGCTTAATCTAGGTACAGTCGCCTATGCGTTAGGCGATCCTACGGCGGCGGTTTCCTATTTCGAGCGCTGTTCACCCTTGATGGAAGAGACGGCCGACCTGCACGGGGCGGCCCTGGCCCTGGGCAATCTCGGCAGCCTGGCTTTGTACCAAGGTGACAGAACCGCAGCTCAGTCTTACCTCGAACGTAGCCACACCATCGCTGAAACCTTGGGAGACAAGCGACAATCGGCCGTTGTTCTGGCCGATCTGGGCTTGGTGGCTGTGACGCAGGGCGAGCATGAGTTAGCCCGGTCCCGTGCCAGGCAGAGCTTGGTCCTGGCACAAGAGCTGGGGGACTGGCCAACGACAGTGGAGGTATTACGCACCCTGGCAATCCTTGAAGCTGCCACTGGCTCGGCCGAGCGGGCGGCGCGCTTACACGGAGTAGATGCAGGCCAGCGTGAAGTGATGGGGGTGATCCTAAACCCTCTTGACGAGGCGAAGTATGAGCGAGGTCTACAGCCGGCGCGCCAGAAGTTGGGCGCTAAAGGCTTCGCCACGGCACTGGCAGCGGGCAAGGCGATGGGCTTGGAAGAAGCGGTTACATTCGCGTTTCACTCCCTGACGCCGACCACCGCGCCGGAGAATGAGACTGACCGCCAAAAAGAGAGTATGGACAAAACAGGTGAACTCACGCGGCGCGAACTGGAGGTGCTGCGCTTGGTGTCGCAAGGGATGACCGATGCCCAAGTGGCCGAAACCCTGGTGATTAGCCCTCGTACGGTCAATGCTCATCTAACCTCCATCTATGGAAAGCTGGACGTCAACTCGCGCACGGCAGCCGCCCGCCGCGCGCTCGAACAGGGACTGGTCTGACGTCACTGAACCTGGGACAGTTACCAGGTTGCCAGGCGCATCTGTCCATTCCAAATTTCTCCGGTTCACCCATTACCTCGGGTGCCGGTAAGACCACATTTAATCGTGGTCGGTTAACACCATCGATTTATCAGGTCTGACAGCTCTTTAGAAGGCCGTCCGCGACGTTTCGGTGATGTCCAGCGCGGTAACGGCACTCGGTACATTAACAGTTCATCGACTGTCCAGATATGTTGGCCTAAATTCGGGATGGATGTTGTTGGCGAACTCGAAACTGGCCTGTGGGTAACAAACTCGCCATATGAGGCGACTAGATTAATGGCGACAGAAAATCAATGACTGTTTTCCGCATCACGTTTCTGTAGATAGGCGTAAGATACCCGGCCAGATGAAAGGATACTGCTGGCGAATTCAAAACAGGTCGAAAATCGGTGATGAAACAAACAAATTTTGATCGTTTTTTAACCTTGAAGCGGCTGATTTTTGTGATTTTCGGAGCGACGAAACAATTCGCCAGCAGTATCATGAAAGGTAACACATTTGGGACACTCTATTTCGCCAGAGCGCAAAAACGCTAGAAAACACCCAAAGTGCCAGCTTCCTCAAGAGAAGCAACTGCCGAAATGGATTTTCTACACCGTAAAAGTCAACCATGTGGGTTTAGGAAAATGGTTCTTCGAACCCTATTAGCTTCGCTTCTACGCTTTTCTGCCGCGTTTTTAGAGAAAATTGCGCCTAAATCCCACCTTTTCTGTTCTCTCGGCCGATTTCAGCGGCTCAATTTCCCTTTTGGGGTAATCAAGCGCATTCCAGTAACGTCTTGGCGGAGTCTGATGTCCCAAATGTGTTACCCTTCATCTGGCCAGGTGTCTTTTTAGATAATGCCAAATAGATTGGCATGGGAGTTTAGTTGGCCGTTACGTGGAAATTAATCATGTCGCCTCATATAGCGAGTTTGTTACCCACAGGCCAAAAGGTATATTTCAAAATTCCTTCTCGAGTAAAAAATGATCGAAAACAACCAAATTAATGGGCCACATCTACTTTAGCCTACTCGACTGAGATACGCTGGAATATACCTTTTGGGTGGGATATGCAAAAATACCCATATTGGCAACCAGCCATTCCTTTTATCTGCCGGGCGCTGACCGGCACGTCGTCGTGGAAGTGGTGTTGCGCTAAGGCGGCTTTCACGGAGACTGCTTGATTGGGGCTAATCACTTACTACGATAGTACCAATGACGACCTGAAGGTGGCGCACTGTTCCAGTACCCTCTGCTCGCCGTATATCTGGCGGCGGTAAAGGAGAAAGCGATGCAAATCTCACGCGTTACTTTACACACAGCATGTCTGTTGCTGCTTATGCGGGCGCTGGCTGGTACACAATCCGGCGGCAGGTATGACCTGATGTGGTCTACGGTGGATGGCGGCGGCGCGGTCAGCGCGGACGGAGATTACGCCCTGGACAGGACGGTCGGTCAGCCGGACGCCGGGACGCTTTCCGGCAGCGGATTCGAGTTGAGCGGGCTTTTGGACTATCAAGGTAGAAATTCCTACGGGGGCGCGGGTCATTGCCCTGGTTACACAGTCCCCGGCAACAATCGGCATTGCAGCGGCGATACTGCTCGCGGCGTTTATGGGTTTGCGCCGGACGTCACGCCGGCACAATGATCTGTTTAGCCTACAAAATCTTGTTGAAGGAAAGTTGCGATGTTACTGGGCTTCATTACAGTCGGCAGGGGCTGTGAAGCCCAGTAGGGGGAAACGGCCGTTTTCCCCCTCTATTCACGCCACCTGCCTACATGTGAGCCATATCTCCTATTTTTACATAACAGCACACAGACTACACTGTGGGAAAACCTTCACCAGATACACAAATTGCGTCTCATTTACACTGGCAATGTTAATATGGGGTTTCCCTAATAGATGCGCCCCACTTTAACCACCACCCTTAACATGCAGATCAAACAAGAATGGTTCTCAGGAGAAACAAAATTGCCAACCTATAAGCCCTATCTGCACATGATACAACGAATCTTAGCCGTCGTTTCAAGCGTCGCCCTCTCTTTTGTCATTGGCGTGCTGCTGTTGTGGGCCATCGCGCCGCCACCGCCCACGCAAGCGGCCGCTCCATTCAGCGACAATATCACCGTCATCAGCAGCGCGGACAGTGGCGCGGGAACGCTGCGCCAGGCCATCGCCGACGCCGTGCCCGGCGATACCATCACCTTCGACGCCAACTTGTCCGGCGATACCATCACCCTCGCCAGCACGCTGGAGATCACGCAAGACCTGACGCTGGATGGCAGCACGCTGCCCATCTCCATCACGCTGGATGGCAACGACGCCGTGCGCATTATGCGGGTGAGCGACAATGCCCGCGTCACGCTGCGTGCGCTGACCTTCGCCCATGGCAACAACACCGCGGTTAAGGATTGCTACGCGGAACCCTGCGCGGGCGCGCTGAAAATAGAGGTCGGCGCCGAGGTGACGCTGACGCACAGCGCGGTGGTGAGTAATACGGCCGCCTCCTACGGCGGCGCAATCAGCAACTGGGGGACGTTGACGGTCGCGCATAGTAGTTTCAGCGGGAACACAAATCTTCCCGAGGGGTATGGATTTGGCGGCGTGCTCTTCAACGAGGGTACGGCAACCGTGTATTCCAGCGCTTTCACAAACAACCATGCCGCCATTACCGGCGGCGCTATTGAGAACCGGCACGTCTTGACCGTAGTGGGTAGTGATTTTAGCGACAACACCGCTTACCATGGCGGCGCCATAATCTCAATGGCAGATCAACCCGATCGACCCGACCTCAGGTTGCAGATTAGTCGCAGTACCTTCATCAGCAACAAGGCGATCGATACCGGCGGCGCGCTTCTTTTGGCTGGCTGGGCACAGACAGTTTATAACGATATGAATATCGTGGCCGATAGTACGTTTATTGGGAATCGCACCAATGAGAGCGCTGCTTCAGACATCGTTTCCTCAGGCGGCGCTATTGAAAACGTAAACATGGGTCTCACGATCCAGCGCAGCGTTTTTCGCGACAACTCGGCCCAGATTGGCGGCGCAATTAGCAACCGGAATAACTCTGCGCAAGCGCCCTATCTGGGGATAGACAGGAGCGTCTTTCTCAGTAATACCGCACTCTACTATGGGGGCGCCATTAACGCTCACGGCCAGATGACGCTGCAATCCAGCGCCTTTGTCGGCAATGCGGTGTCTTCCCCCACCGACTGGTCTGGAGTTACGGCCGGTGGCGGCGGCGCGCTGTCCCTCTACTCATACCCATCATACCCAATGCAGGTGGAAAACAGCACCTTCAGCGGCAATGGCAGCGCTGCCACCGGCGGCGCTATTCTTGTGTACGTTGGCAGCGTGACACTGACCAACAGCACGCTGGTTGACAACCTGGCTACCCAGGGTGGCGGCATTTATGTCGGCCCAGAATCTGCCACCTTGCATTACACCAATACCGTAGTGGCGAACAGCTTCGGTCGGCTCTATCCCAACCGAGGCGTGGACTGCGCTCTGGGCGGCTCTGGCAGTATCGGCGCGAACGTCAACAACCTGGTGGAAGATGGTTCGTGCAGCGCGGGCGGCGTCAATTTCCAGTCTGGCGTGCCGCTCTTGGGCGAACTGACCTACAATGGCGGCCCGCGAGTCGGCGTCGCTGGCGATCAGCCGTTGTTGACCCAGGCGCCGCTGGCGGGCAGCCCATTGCTGGACGCCGGTGACGCGGACGCCTGTCCCGCCGCTGACCAGCGCGATCTGGCGCGGCCCCAGGGCGCAGCCTGCGACGTCGGCGCGTATGAGCGCGGCCCGCTGCACCTGAATCTGGCCGTCTCGCCCGCCGCTAACGCGCCCTATCACGGCCTGATGACCTATACCCTCATGCTGACCAACAGCAGCGTAGCCGCCGATCCGGCGGTCTTTCTCACACAGACCTTACCGGCTGGCGTGGTCCTTGCGCAGTGGGTCATCTCGCCCACCAACACGACGCTCAACGGCAACCAGGTATTCTGGCAGGGCAGTATGGACAGCGGCGAAACGTTGACCTGGGTATTGGCGCTGCGCAATGTGGGCGCGCTCAACCAGCCCGGCGACTATGGCGATACGCTGCTCAGTACCGCCCAGGTCAGCAGCGCGGCCAACCTGACAACCTGGGCGCAAGCGGCGACGACGGTGGAATGCAGCGCGCCGCTGCGCGTGGACGCCCTGCGCGGCAACGGCCCCTGCTCCCTGCGGCAAGTCCTGGCCGCGGCCCCCACTGGCGCGGTCGTTGATTTCCGGCCAGACCTGGCCGGGCAGACCATCACCCTTTTGTACGACTCGCCCTTCCCCTGGACGGTCTCAGAACCCACGCTGGTCATCACGCGCAATATGACCGTAGACGCTACCGCCTTGACCGCTCCGGCCACGCTGGACGGCTTCGATCTGCACCGCCTGCTGTGGATCCCCAGCGGGCGCGTCACGCTGGCGGGGTTGACCCTGGCACGCGGCAGCGCGATGACCAGCACGCAGTCAGCTTCCAACGGCGTCGTCTTGAATCCTATCTGTGCGCATTTCGATGATGGGAACAGCTATCCCTGCGGCGGCGCGCTGCGGGTGGATGCGGGGGCGGTGGTGACGCTGACCCACAGCGCCGTGATGAGCAGCACCGCCGTCAAGGGCGGCGGCATCAGCGCCTCTGGCGAGCTGAACGTCATAAACTCGCTGATTGCCGGCAATACCAGCCGTTTCTGTAATCGTCGGGCTTGTGGCGGCGGCATTCTTGTGGCTATACAAGGCCATACCTCCACCCGAGGCTCGCTCAACCTCGTTGACAGTATTGTCAGCCAGAACGTGGTGACCGAGATGATCGCCGCCAGTTCTCTGGTGGGCGGCGGTGGCATTGGCGTAAGCTTCGCTAGCGGGGCGACGATCAGCCGCAGCCTGATTGCAAACAATGTGACTCAGTGGGGCGGCGGCGGCATTGGCCTTTATTCCAATGAAAGCCCTATTCTGCTGCTGGTTGTGCAGGACAGCGCTTTCATCGGCAATGGCTCTGACCATGTTGGCGGGTATACCGTCCCCTTTGGGGGTGGGGCCATCCATGCGGAGTACACGAATGGTCCCATCACGATCACCAACAGCACCTTTGCCGAGAATTGGGGACAGGGGGGTCCGAGCAACGGATTGAGGTTGAAAAACTTTGGCACGACGTTCCTGGCCCACAACATATTCGCCGATGGCGCGAGCAGTCTTTTCCACCCCTCTATAAATTATGAAAACGTCTTGACGCTGCACAACAACATCATCAGCGGTACGTGTTTCTTGGAGGAGCCGAACACGACGAACATCCACACGCTGGCCACGGATAGCTCCTGCAACACCGTCGGCTCAGTTGGCTTCCTCGCCGCCGCTCCCCGGCTTGGCCTATTGGGCGATCACGGCGGCCCGCGTATCGGGCCTAATGAAGACGTCGCTCTGCCCACACTGGCCTTGCTGCCCGATTCGCCGGCGATAGACGAGGCGGATGTGGCCGCTTGCCTGCCCGCCGACCCGCGCGGCTTGTCCCGCACGGCCGACCTGGGCTGCGACATCGGCGCGTTTGAGATGCAGTATGATGACGGCGATACGGTGATGCGGCCGGTGATGACCAATACCTTGACGACCTTTGGCCCGGCGCTGGCGGGTGTGCAGCGGGATGGGGCGCTTACCGATCCAGGGGTGATCACGGTGACGAAGCGGGTTGAGTGGGCGAGCCAGGGGCCGGAATCTATCGGCGCCTGGTGGGAGATTACGCCGACGGTGACGGAAGGGTTTAGCCTGACGCTGCAACTTTGCTATACGGCAGCGGAGTTGGGTGGGTTGGATGAAAGCGCCCTGCGCTTCTCGCGTTGGCGCGACGGGAGTTGGAGGCAAGTTGGCGATGCGCCGACGCTGACGACGGTGAACGGTTATAGCTGCGCGACGATAAGCGGAGTGGATGGGTTGAGTATCTGGACGCTGGCGACGGCGGAGCCAACGGCCGTTTCTCTCTCCTCCTTCTCGGCATCCAGCCCGGTTGGTTGGATTGGGTTGTTGGTGGGGGTGATGGGGGTGGGGGGAACGGCCGTTTTGCGGCGGCGCCGTTTATCCCGGTGTACCGCCAGGCACCCCGAACTCTGAGAACTACTGTAGCAAAAGGAAGAAATCGTGCGCAGCCAGGCAAACCAGGCAGGAGACACCACTGAGCACACAGGCAGAAAGACTCGTACTATAGCTTTTCAGAAAAAGATTTTGAGTTGCTTGGCAAAAAAGTGGCTGATGTGTCTAATCTGTATCTATGGGGATCAGAATACGTTTGGAAACAGAAACACGCAAACAGGTCATCAAACGTCTGCAAAACAGTTATCAGAAAGGGCAGACACGGCTTATCAAACGAATCCATGCGCTGTTGGCGGTAGCGGAGGGCCGAACCACAGCGGAAGTAGCCGGGATGTTCGCTTTGAGCGAAGAATGTGTGCGTAATTACATTCGCGCGTTTCTGAAACGCGGTGTGGAAAGCTTGCACTATCACCGCCCGCCGGGACGACCAGCCAAATTAACGAAGAATCAGCGCAAGAAACTGGCAACGTTCATCGAGGCTGGGCCAGAAGAGGCGGGCTATGATTGTGGTTGCTGGAACACAGTTCTGCTCCAAGACCTGATCGAGAAAGAGTTTCAGATTACCTACAATTTGCACTACATCGCTGAATTGTTAAAGAATATGGGTTTCTCCTATCAGAAGGCTCGTTTTGTCTCTGATCATCTGGATAATGTTGGCGAAGCCCAGAGGACCTGGATGACCCAGACTTGGCCAGAAATCAAACGCCTCGCTCAAGCCAAAGGAGGGATGATACTTTTCGGAGACGAGGCCAGTTTCGCCCAATGGGGAACCCTCAGTTACACCTGGGCGAGACGTGGGGAACAACCCACCGTCAAAACCAGCGGACGGCGCAAGGCGTACAAGGTTTTTGGCCTCATTGATTATTTGTCAGGACGTTTCTTTTACAAGGGGATAACAGACAAATTCAATAGCACCAGCTATCAGACGTTCCTGCTGGAGGTCCTGGAGCAAACGACCAAACATCTCATTTTGATTCAAGATGGGGCACGCTATCACGCCAGCAAAGTGATGCAAGAGTTCTTTCAACAACACAGCAGTTCTCAATCTGAAATTAAATGAAAGAATCAAGGGGATAACTCCAACCCATCTATCATAAAAGCAAACAAGGCATCCCAACTATCGAAAACGATATAGCGAGTTAAGGCTTTGAGATCATTGAAAAAAGTGCGCCGTACAACTAACGTATCTCGTAAGAGACGATAAGCCTTGTTGAGCAAGTGCTGGGCTGTATGAGTCAGAAAAGCCAGAATATTGAGCGAGAAAAAGACATTAGACAAATGATTCAGCCCATGACCAAAATTGTGTTCTAGATTGTAACCTTTGGTCTTGAGGACATTGATGTTTTCATTTTCAACCTTCCAGCGTGTACGCCCCTCTTAGCTAAAGAAGTCACATTCTTGAGCGTGACCTGATGGCTGGTAATCCAAGCATTATGAAAGATCTGTTCGCCAGTGCCTTCATGGGTAATGGTTAACTCTAACCAGTTGACCAACATAGCATCCTCGCCCGCCCGTAAGGGTATCTGGTTGACAAAGCGATAGGACCAGATTTCCCCATGTCGGCCATTCCAAAAGCGTTCTTGCATGGTCTCTAAACCCGCGACACCAGCCAGAGAGTCTACCCATTGATAAAGGGTGGGATGGGAATCAGGTTTGCAGACAAAGATAAAGAATTGTTGATAGGTTTGGTCAATTAACTGACACAGCGGCTGGTTAGCGTACAAATCATCACCCAGAAAGGTCACACTTTGGGCCTCAAACTGACCCTGATGCTGCCTTAACCAGCGCTTAACTGCAGCTCGTTCACAATCTTGCTTCTCATGTCCATCTTGAGGCACAATAAACTCTGGTGGTAGTGATAGGACATGGGGCGAATCAGGTTTGACGATGACGGGCATAATGGCACTGTGATAATAGTGGGTTGTGCCGTTGCGGTCTTGGCGTGTGCTACACTTATCACAATGGATTTTCTCTGAGGAATGAAAGACAACTCCATCAAAGGGGATCAGATAAGTGCTTTTATAATCCTGAAAGTTCACCAAACAACCACTTTGCTTTAATTCCCCATGAATCCAAGAGAAATCTCCATGAAAGTGGTCAGGTGTCACTGGGTCTAGCAAGTTTCGTATCTGATTGTCACTGGGTATCTTGCTGACGCCAAACAAAGTTCCTGCGTTGTCTTGACCTTTACGTTGGTTCATATCCCGCTGGTGGGCTAAAAATGAAGCGGATTGCATAAAAAAAAGACGCTGTAGGCTGACAACGCAGCATCGGCTACCTCGTATTTAGTGTTGTTATTGGGTTTCCGGTAGTCTGGCAACTTGCGCCAGGATTCTTGAAAATGTTCCATGATTTTATCTAGTGATAGTGCGTGGCTCATGTTTTCTCCTTTGGGCAAATGCCTGACACTATCACTTTTTGCCCTTCATGTCACTAGTTTTTCAGATTGAGAACTGCTGTCCGAAGACCTGGCCTATTGTTTACGTGAGGTAGCACGTTACAATGAATTGCCGGTCATTATACTTGATGTGGAGTACGCCAATCTGCAACAACATACCCCGTCAGATATAAATCTCAAAGTGACGAACAAAGGATTTGGCGTTGCGGCGCATCTGACAATTAAGGCGCAAAGCAGCAACGAGCAATTTGCTGGCGGGATCACTTGCACGCAATTGATAGCCCGTATTGCCCCTGAAGAAGAGCGAGTGCTCCCCTTATCGGTCAGTCCGCTTCAATATGGCCCAGACGTGCCTCTCCATCTTACAGTTTCTTATGCTGATGGTCAGGAACGGCTACATGAAGAAGAGCAAACCATTCTGGTTTTGGTGGATCAAACGCCCGAACCTGTGGGTGAGAGCCAGATACTCACGAATGTTTTAGGCCATCTTGCCGATGAAAAGAGCCAGCGCAAAGAGGTTTATGAGCGGAAAGAATACCGGTTATTCTTTAATTGCCGGGAATCCTTGAGCGTCAGCGAGTTGCGTGAGATTTGCTTTGCTATGGATATTGAGCATGAAAATTTTCCGCAAACCAAAAGCGACTTTGTCTTAGAGTTGATCCGATATGTCTCGCGTCGTGATCGCATGGACGACTTTCGTCAATGGTGCGGTCGCATCAATCCATCGGTGGATTGGTGAATATCGTGATTTTCTCCTAAGATGGGGGTTTTTGATAACAATCTTCTTAGGATGATTATCGCGGCAAAAGCACATCCAAACAATTGCGTTGCCCGTTTCTCTTTGTCTCTGGAATCTGTGTACAGAACGGCCGTTTGCTGATTCAAGCCCAGGCAACAACCGTTAGAGAGGCTTGACTTGCCCCTCGTAGTGTTGTGTCCGGCCGATGCCAACCAATCCCACTTCCTGTCCATACGGTTGCAATATGTACGGTTAGTTGAGGGCCGAAAAAGCGAGAAGTCGCGAGGGCCAACGGCCGTTTGGGAAGCCAAAAATATAGCTGGCAAACGGCCGTTTGGCGAGCATCCATCGCGGAAGACAACGGTTGTTGCCTCAGCACATCCCGGATCTGGTGGCAACTGTTAGACAAAGCAACTGCGCCGCAATCTCGCCTCAGCGCCGTAGGCAGACAGATCTATTCGCGACAATGGGAACCACGCCAAGTTAGATAGATTATTTTTTTGATTCAATGCGGATATCTATATCTGCCGCCTTGGAAACATACCCTTCTTCTCATTTGTCTATTTCAGAAAAGCGTCAAGAGAAGCTTGTTTAAGGCAGCGAAACGGGCAGGCCCAAATATGCCCGCAGTTGCTGTTCCAGAATCGCGCTGATCGGCCGCCGCTCTCGAACCTTACAGGTAATGAGTTCGATCCAAATCTGTTGGTCTAAATAAATAGAGCGCTGCCGACCCGATCCGGACATTAATAGGATTGGCTGCTCAACGACAATTAGAAATGCCCATCAACGACAATTAGAAATGCCCATACCGTTCCCATAAAAACACGCCCCGACAAGCCGTCAGCCAGCCTGCCAACCACCACCATAGGCCCTCCTTAATGCTTCCCATCTGTCACCATATCTCATTGAGCCACCGCCGTTTCCTCCAACCGCGCCAGCGTCACCCGCCGACTTACCAACATACCGCTTGTACAAAACGCCATGCACCCGGCGATAGGCATACCACAGTCCCATCTGCCGCCGCCGCTCCTTGCGGAAAGACACAGGTCCATACAACGGGGCCATGCCCGCGACACAGATTGCGCCGCTGTCCACTGCAATAGCGGAAGGCCGACGCCGTTTCCAACCAGGCAAACCAGGGTGACTCCACCGAGCACACAGGCACGGGTCCGGGATAACAGAACAAGAGTTGGTCACGGATTTCTGGCGTCATTTTTGCCACGATTTTCTCCCCATGAAAAGTTACCCTACGCCCACCTCTGGTCGCAGCGCCGCCTGACTCCGTTGCGCCTCTTCCATGCGCATACTCTGGATGTCTCGCCCAAACTCAATGATGATGCTATGATGCACCACCCGGTCTGTGGCAGACGCCAAGTCAACATGGGTCCTTGAGATATCTTGTCCCACTCCGAAAGACCAGGTTGGAGGTAATCACCAGACTGTGCCGCTCATACCGCCTTCTCAAAAGGTGAACAACACCTCCATCTCTTCCCGACTCTGCTGCACATAGCCAATATCATCCAGAATGACCACCTCCAAACCGGTCTAAACGCCGGTCCAGTTCGCGTTCCAGTTCATATTCCTGAACCCAGCCCGCAGCAGCCGCCCCACCACCTTGAAGGTCGGCGTAAACAGCGCGAACCAAGGCCGTTTTCCACCAACAGAGCCCCACGGCCGCCGCCAGATGCGTTTTGCCTGTGCCCGGTAAACCAAAGCACAACACATTCTGGGCCTGATTGACAAGTCCCCGGCCTGCAAATAGGTAACTGCCGCCGGATGCGCAGCGGCAAGCGGCCTTCGTCAAAACGGCAACCGTTTCCCGGCGGCAGCTTCGACTCCAGCCGCAGACGCTCAATGCGCCGCTGCTGCCGCGTCGCCACCTCCTGGTCTCTCAACAAGTGGGATAAAGCATCCAGCGGCCAGTTATCCCGTTCCGCGCAGCGCATCCTCCCTGCCGCTGCTGCCATCGTCGGCAGCCGCCGCCCGGCTGACAACAGCCGCACGCATCTCGCCTGATTCATGCCCGTCGTCATGCGCCACCGCCTAGCGCGCCAGCCACCCGCTCAGCGCGCCACCGCTCAGCGCGCCACCGCCCAGCGCGCCACCGCTCAGCGCGCCACCGCTCAGCGCGCCACCGCCGACCAACAACTGGTCGTACAGGCGCAATTCCACCACCGGCTGCGTCAGCGCCGGCACGACCGACGTTTCCACACGCAGGAGTTCGGCCACATCCACCTCGCTCCACGTCTGACCGGTGGTCAGCAGCAGTTCAAAGCCGCCGCCAGTCACACCCTCCAGATGACGCGCCGCCAGATGCAGAATTCGGCAATAAGCAAATCGGCCCGGCATGGCGCATACTGCCGGTCCAGCGCCTCCCACGCCTGCCGAAAGACGAGCGAGGGAACAAATCGTCCCGATACCGGTAGCGGCGAAAGCCCCGGTTTGCGCAGCAAGCTGTCAATGACATGGCGGTAATTCACCTTGGTGGACCTCATTGCCAATGAGGCCGGGCGAAGCGGTCTACCAGTTGACCGGCGTAATAAATCTCCAACGACCACTCATGGATAACCACCGTCACCATTTTGCCGATGAGCGACGTGGGCACAGAATAAGTCTTCTCCAGCACTCGAATGAGGCTGCCCTGACTGACGCGCAGCCGCAGTTTGCTGTGGTTGGCCCAGCGGCGTGGCCGACAACGGCCGCATCACCGCCAATTCTTCGCGCAATCGCATCTCGCGCCGTTTGTTGCGCTTGTCCATGATGTCAAACCAAAAGGTCTCATACACCGCCAGGCTGGCGAAATCGCGGTCTGCCACGCAGCAACAACTGCTGCGCCACCGACTGTTTTAGCTTGCCGTTGCTCGATTCCACATCCCCATTCTCGTCAGACGCACCCAGATGAATCGTCTGCGGCGTCAGGCCATAGTGGGCCAGCAGCGCCAGATACTCATCGGTGTACGGCCGTTCGCGTCCTCTTCATCACTGCGCAAGCGGCGGGTTGCCGCCGAACTGTTGTCTGTCTGGACAATTTGCGGCACATAGCCCAATTTCAGCAATGCGCTTTGTAAGCCCAGGCGCACCGCGCTCAACGATTCCGACTGCGCCACACGCCCCCATTCCCAGTTGGAATAAGGCAGGACGCTGTGGATGAGCATGTGTTTGAACGGTTGTCCCTCCAGCGTCACCTCTAGTTCGGTCATCCAGGTGCCGTCCAACTGCATCATCTCGCCTGGCTCCCGTATCTGGTCCAGACTGGCCGTTTGCTCTCGGTTCAGCGCCCGCCAGGTCGTGACACGTCGTTGCAGGGTACGCAGTTGACCCTCCTGGTATTTGCCCGGCTGCTGTTCGCACAGCCAGTCGAACAATGTCTTGGCTTCACCAGGCCCGGCCAGCATTTTTCTCTAACATCGGCCACTCAGCAGCAAAAGCATCCGGTCGGGTCTTGTACGTCCGCGCCTTCTCTAGTTGACGGGGCAGCAAACCCGACTGCTCGTATTTGCTGACTGTTTTGCGGCTGCAGATTGGCTTTGGCCGCCGCCTGTTCCTGATTCTTCCCTTTTTCGTTCACGCATAGCAATCCCTCACTTGTGCGTCGGTGGCTGTCATTGCTTTACTCCTTACATAAATGTCAGGAGTTTAGCCGCAGTCACGTTGACGCCTAAATGGGCATTTCTAATTGTCGTCAGTGGGTAATTCTAATTGTCGTTGGCCGGATTGGCGGCTTATCTTCTGCGGATAAACCCACATAGTGGCGTAAGACGTAGTCACAAACCTCGCTGGCTGTTTTCTGTTCCAGCGTCGCCTGGATGAGCGTTTCACTCCACACTTCATCAGGCAGCACCACTTTATGCTCTGCACGTTGGCTGTTGTCATCCGGCTTTCCTCCTACAGCAATCGCTTTTGGCTGGCTGCTCAAAAATCGTGGGGACAGGCGCACCGGTCCGGATAGGCGGACAAACCAATCGCAGATAGCGCTTGACGGTATCAAAGTTTGCTTCTGGGATAAGCTGGTAGGAAGGTACCTGGAACTGCCGTTTGACCTCGGCGTGAACCGTGGCTTCGTTACCTTTTTGCTTGCGTTTGAGAACCCGCGCCACAATTGCCACCATATCGGCATAATCTTTCATCTGCTGCGGGTTTAGAATCACCAGTTCCTGTAATCGGGCTTCAAGCCGAGACACGTTCTTCCAGAGTTCCTAACTGGGTGCTATGCCCTAAACGCGAGATCGTGGGTTTGCAGATGTCCGCTGCAGATTGGCCGCTTCGTCCATAAGACGCGATATTCTTGTTGAGCTCGCGCAGACTGGCGCATCCATTTCCGCCAACATATCGTCTGGCAGAATTTCGCGCCGAAATGCAGCCCAGGCAACATCGGCGAAGTCGCGTTGGAATTGGTTCAACACGCTCCCGTTTTCTTTCGTCAGGAATCCGGTTGGTTTGAATAGTGCCCAGCCAAAGCGGGCCAGCAGGCGCAGGCAGATCGTGTCTCGCTCCGCGCCGCCTCATCGCCATAGTTCCACATGATGCAATTGACCAGGGCATTGCCGCCTAACTGTTCGCGGATTCGCCGGATTTGACCATAGAGCATTAAACCCATGGCATCACACAATGCCGCATGGGCACGTAGAGTTTACGATTCCAACTGGGGCAACGCCGAAATGCCCACTATAAAACTAAGAAAGGAGATTGGTCTATTAGTTTGAGGGTCATTGCGCTCAACTCTCCTTTAGTTCGGTCATCATATCGTTCTATCGTTGTATCGCAAGAATTTGAGCACCGAGACATGACGTTTGCTCTTGGTTCAGCCCCGCCAGGTATGAAACGTCGTTCCAGGGGACGGAGTCGCCCTCCTTTGCCCGGCGCTGTTCCAAAGCCGGTCGAGCGTTTCCTGCTCATCCGACTCCCGCATGACCGGCACTTTTCTAGCAGCGCCTCTCAACTGCCAAAGACCGGTCGGCTCTTGTACGTCTTCTGGTGATGACAGTGTTGGGGCAGCAAAGCCGCCTGTTGGTATTTGCTGACTCTTTACCTCCGCTGGCAATTGGGAACATGTGGTCACCTTCCTGAAGCTCACCTTTGACGTAAAATAGCAATCCTCACTTGAGCGATACGGTTGCTGTCAGTAGCTTCGCTACTCGTGTTGGGGTTCCAGTATAAGCCGCTCTTCTTTTGGCCCAATAAACCCAATCTCCATAATTGGACTCTTGCTGCCTTTCACCTCTGACTTGTCGTTGGCCGGGTGTTTCGAAATGCCGGTAAAGCGGCAGACCAACAGGCGCGGCAAAGAGCCAAGTTCCCCGTTCAGGATGCCAATATTTACGGGCAATCCATTTCCAGGATTTAGATGGGTGGCGACCCTTTTGCCCAGCGGCGAAGCTTGACAAAGGTGAGATGTGCCAGTTTGGAAAAGGCATCTTTTGAAGCAACCGTGGCAAAGTAGGCAGTCCAGCCGCGTGTAGTTTTGTTGAGTTGGCTGATGAGCTGTGCCTGTGGTGTGAATGGGTGCGCCTCGATAATGCGCTTAACCTCCTGGTAGTGCCGTTGCATCGCGTTCTTATTGGGTTTAATAATGGTCTTGAAGCCAAGTGGCAAGTTGGGCGGATACCCCGTTTTCCCGGAGCGATTCTTACCCGCCGGGTATTGACGCACATGAAATCCGAGGAAATCGAACCCAACCTTGCCTTCATGCTGGTGAAATGTATGGGTGATGCATGTTTTGCTTGGTTTCAATTCCAGCCCCATCCCAGCTAACCATGCTGACACTGTTTCCTTTGCTTGCTCAATGACGGGTAGGTCTTTGTGCAATACCACCAAATCATCGGCATAACGAATTAATCGCGCCTGTGGGTGTGCTTTCGAGACGGCCGTTTCCAGACCGTGTAAAGCGATGTTGGCTAACAGTGGCGAAATGACCCCCACCCTGAGGCGAACCGGCGGGTGTGGGAAAAGCTGGTCTTCTTCCATGACCCCAGCTTTGAGCCAGGCTCGGATGGAACGGCGAAGGGCAGGGAAAAGTTCCAGTTTTGCCAGCAGTGCGGCATGGCTAATGCGGTCGAAGCATTGGGCGATGTCTGCATCGAGGACATATTTTGCTTTGAGGCAGATAGATTGAAAGATGGCTTCAATAGCATCATGGGCGGAGCGTCCTGGCCGGAATCCGTAACTGTTTGGTTCAAAGCGAGCTTCCCATTCGGGTTCCAGGGCAAGCTTGGCAAGGCTTGCTCAGCTCGGTCGCGTATGGTGGGGATACCCAAGGGGCGCATCTCCGTTTTACCTGGTTTAGGAATCCATACGCGCCGCACGGGGGCGGGCTTTCTGTCGAAGTTTCAGCGTTTGCGCCAGATACAATCGTTGCTTGGGTGAAAGGCGTTTGACGCCATCAATGCCGGCAGTATTCTTGCCGCGATTGTCTTGCGTAACCCGTCTGACAGCGAGACACCGAGCGTGCCAAGAGTTAATTAAGAGCCTTTGGAGCTTGTGGATTGTTTTTCTGTCATCCTCAATTGAGGCTTGGTAAATACGCTTTTGGAGCTTGAAAACCGACCGCTCGAATTTCTTCCAGGGCAGGTCTTTCCATTCATACATCGGTTGTTGTACCGTGTTCATAACCTGTTTACTCCTACTTGTGTCCTTACCTTCCAATCATGCGTCCCCACGTCTGCCTATCCGGGGCATTACCCCCGGCTTTTGCTTCTTGGGGAATCCTTCCCCGACCGGCATCCGGTTGGCGCCTGCTCAGTCCGGCTGAGAGCACGGGCGGGTTTACTTCGTTCCTGTGGTTCGTTTTGCGTATCCTTAGGGTCAGACTATACACCGGGTTTGTCGGGGTGAACCCTGGTCGTGCTTGCCATGCGCCAGGCCCTTATCCTTTCCCATTTTGGGCAAGCCAATAGTCCGCGTAGGCTTGTTTCTATTCACGATGCTTCAGACGTCTGTTCGTATTCCTACCCATAGATACCTGCTTGCGGGGATGACCTGGTCGAACTCCAGGCGACCCGCTTTTTCATCCCGCTTCACGGATTGATGTCCAGTCGCTACCATGGGGATGTAGCATTCTCCGTTCACTAGAGGTTGGGGATTGCACCCAACATCGAACCACAAGTTATCAAGGATTTAGTTAGCCATACTACCTCCTTGCCTCTCATCCCCCGGTCATGAACCGGTTTCGAGAGAACGAATCAAAACGGCAGGAAATAGAGCAACACCCTGGTAAACAAACCTCATGGCAACCGCATTGACTCAAAAAGAATCCCCCTGGCGCATTTAGCAGTAAAAGGATGAAAACCTACGATTAGCCATTTTTGTAACATAATTACCGTGATAACTCGCCTTATATTGCGGAAAACAGTGCAAAGCGAGCCGATTTTGCAAGAATTCACTCACTTAACGGCCGTTTTTGCTGCAACATAATTCCTTTTGCTGGATAAAGCGGTTGATTTTCGAGCCGAAATTAGCTTCAAAACCTCCAAACTTCCTTAGCGTAGGAAATCGTCCATTTGCTCCCAGCACCCCAACTACCCATTAGGCGGCAAAACTAGGTGTCTTTTAGCAAAGCCTGTTTTTATCCCGCCGATAACTTCACCCCCTTATTGGCAATTTCCGCCGCTTCCACATAGCGCCGGGGCATCGCCAGACTCGCCCAGCCGCCGGCCTCTTGTAGCCGAAACGGATCCGTCCCACTTCTGGCCGCGTCGGTGGCCCAGTAATGACGGCAGTCATGGGGAGACAGACCCTCAAGCCCCAACTGGCGCTCTCCCAGATAGGTAATACGATTCTGCATCGCCCGTATCGACATCGGCTTGTTGGTTAGACGGCCGTTTTTTCGGCTGCCTAACAACAAGCGCCCGGCAGCGGCCGCATCCAAAGCCAGATACCGTTTTGCTGCCAGCCAGACATCACCGGTTAACTGATGCGTTTGCTCCATATCGACTTTAGGGCGATAGAAGCGCAATTCTCCTGGCGTTAAATCGAAATTCTCGACAAATAGCCCGTAAACTTCGCCCACACGTAACCCTAAATCCAGGAGAAGGCAGCACAGAAGCGCATCGCGCCGTCCTTGGGGTGTATCAGGCTGATCCTTCAAGATTTGCGCGTCCCATGGCGTCAGGCGCACCGGTAATTCCTTTTTATGGCCCACGCGTATCGTTGCGCGTCGTTCATCCACCCGCCTGGCTTCAGCCCGGCCGTAACCGTTGACTGCTTTAATCAGCTGCAATTCCTGGGCATCAATCACGCCCGCTTTGGCGGCCATCCTGGCATACACCTTGATGGCCGACAGCCGGTTGTTCACCGTGGCCATGGCATAACCTTCGTGCAGCTGCCATTTGACAAAACCTTCTACCAGCCCCCAGGTTAAGCCGCGCCAGGATTCTGGCTCCGTTTGCAGGCGAACGCCCGTTAAGCCTGGAATACCAGCAATCTCCAAATATTCGCCGAACCGCTTTAAGGCCGCATAGTGCGTGGCAATCGTATCATCGCTCTTCCTATTTAAATAGTCGGCAAAGATATGATCGGCGGCCACCTGGTTGGCGACTTGGCCGACAGTCGCCATGGGGGTCGTCGCTGTCAGTGGATTCTCCAACTCATTGCTTGGCGTTGGTATGATTGTTTGTTCGCTCATGGGTTGTCACCGTAGTTTTTTATAAATATCAGCTGCGTCACGGCCGTTCCTTGTCGTGCTTACCTAGCCGTTGTGTCACGCCCTTCATTTTGTCTCTATGGTTCATAATTTCCTATTTTAGCCCAATAACTACGTATAAGATTAAATTATACGTAGCAAAAAATGAAAGAAAAAGGCGGGTTTTTTTGCCTCATTTTGGCTTCGGGAAGATGTAGGATTCAGCATGTACTAATACAAATCAACGAAGGATCCGAAATTACGAACAGCATACTTCGAATGCGAAACTTGAAAACAGGAAATTAAAATTCAAAGCCGATGAGGGTTTATGTATGTCATCAGGCCGGAATATGTACGGTTAGTTAGAGGCGGAAAAGGGCGAAAAAAAGCGGGAAGTACCGGGGGCAAAACGGCCGTTTTGGGAGCCAAAATACTTGAATATACTCTCTTGAGATGCTATGCAAAAACACCCGAACCACGCAAAGTCAGATTGTTTTTAAGTCAATGCGCATCTCATTCTGAGCCAACGCCCCGGGTCCGCCTACGCCAGCATTCCCAAACACGCTTCCTATTATATTATGCCTCCAATCGACCCTCTCAAAGCACAAAGCTGAAGCTCACCTCTCTTGCTACGAAATAACTCTCTTCACGCATTGACATCATAATAATTATCAGACTATAATAGTCTGATAAACCTTTGCGAAGAAACCGAAACTATGAGTCAATTCATCAACCGCCACCACGAATTAGCCCTGCTCGACAATCTCATCCAGCAGCCCGGCGCCCACCTCATCATGCTCTACGGCCGGCGCCGTATCGGCAAAACAACATTAATCACCCATTGGGCCAGGCAAACCAGCTTGCCCACCTTCTACTGGGTGGCCAAACGCGACCCCCGCGACCTGCTGCTCGGCAACCTGGGCCGGGCCATCTACGCCTGGCAGCATGGCGGCGAGGGAGACGTGACAATCCAGCCGCGCGATTGGGAGCAGGCGTTCAAGATGCTGGACGCGGCCGTTGGCAACCGCCGGGCTATCGTCATCCTCGACGAACTGCCCTACGCCCTGCAACAAGACAGCGGTCTCGGCAGCCATTTGCAGGCTGCTTGGGACCATCTCTTCAAGGAGAGCCAGATCATCCTCATCCTCTCCGGCTCCCATATCGGCATGTTGACCGACCTCATCCAATACCAATCACCGCTCTATGGTCGTTTGACAGCCCAATTCCCCCTCTACCCCCTGCGCTTTGCCGACTGCCAGGCCTTCCTGCCGCGCTACGATAGCTGGCAGCGGTTGGCTATCTACGCCATTTTGGGCGGCGTGCCCGCCTACCTGGAGCGCTGGCGGGATGATGAGTCGCTCAAGGCCAACGTCGAGCGGCTCTTTTTGCAGCGCACCGGCTGGTTTCGCAACGAGCCGCAGGTGTTGGTGAGCGATTTGACGGAGCGGGAGACTGTCAATTACGAAGCGATTCTGAAGGTGATCGCCGCCGGTCATCACGAGCGGGAGGCGATTGCCAGCTATGCGGCGCTGAAAGCACGGCCCTCAGCCATTACCTGCCCTGGCTGATAGAACTGCAATTCGTCGAACGACGCATCCCGGCCACTGTGCCGTTGGCAGAACTAAAAACGAGCCGCAAAACGCGCTACTACCTGCGCGACCCCTTCCTTCGGTTCTACTACCGTTTCATTGACCCCAACCTGCACCTGTTGGATGGTGGCCTGTCCCATCGTCTGTGGCAGATGATTGAGGACAACTTCCCGCGCCTTTGTGGCCCTGACGTTTGAGGAGATTTGTCTCGCCTGGCTGGTAACGCAGGCGCAGCGGGAGAAGCTGCCCTTCGCCGCCGACAACGTGGGGGCGCATTGGTCGAAGACGGTGCAGGTGGACGTGGCGGCGATCAACTGGCGGGAGCGGCAGCTTTTGTTGGGGGAGTGCAATGGGGCGATGCGCCGGTAAGCCGGAGCGTGCTGGCAGAGTTAATTGAGGTCAAGACGCCCAAAGTGTTGGCCGATTTGCCGGACGGAGGTGATGGCTGGACGGTGCATTATGCTCTGTTCGCACGGCAAGCGTTCACCGAAGCGGCGCACTCCTTGGCGGCGCAGCATGGAGTACAATTGCTGACGCTGCCGGAAATCGAGGCCGGGATGTAAACGTGGTGGGTAGGGAGTTTGGGGAACGGCCGTTCTCCAACAACCACCACTAACAGGGGTTTGACTAGGATCAGTGCAGGAATCGGACACAGAACATAATGTATCGGCAAACTGTTTCTTTCTCTGGGATAACAACCGGTATCACAGAATTTCGGGTTCCAAAAGCACATTTAACCCTGATCAGGATCGCGGATTCTGATGTACAAAGTCATCGTTATCGCAGGAATCATGTCCAATATAGCAATCTTTAAGTCGAAAAGCGCTCATGATTAGGCTATGTCCGATTCCTGCCCCAATCCTAGTAGAACCCCTGAGTAGACTTTTAGCAATAGCACTGCCACTGTGAGGATTAGGGTTTCAACTAATATCGTCATTAATTCCTTCTTTCCCTGCCAGTACTTGGTAATGGAAATTGCGATTGGGTCTATCCTAACGTTGCGCTCAGCGGCGCGCTGCTGCGCGTCCGCTGCAGCAGCGGGTTAGCCGCGAACACGCAAGGGTCTTCATCGCGGTTTTCGGCAAATCAGTTGTATAGGATGGGTGCGTCCTTCTTCTATGTTCCGCGCGGCATTGCGGGTCTTCTGCAACGCGGTGTCGCCCATCAGGATGTGAACTCCAAGCGGCGGCAAGGTGCCTTTCTCCGCCTTTTCGATCACAAGCTTGTATCCGGCAACATACTTCGCCCCCGTGTCCTCGACGACAATGCCCTCGAACCCGGTTTTTTCCAGAATCGCACGTGTCTCGGACGGCGTAAACAGGTAGGCGCCAGCACCGTCCGCCGACCAAGGCAGCGGATAGTGCGGAGCGCCTTTCAGTCCCAAGCCGTGCTCCGTGAGCGCGAAGAATCCGCCTGGCTTCAGGACCCGATAGGCTTCCGCGAAGAATCTCGGGCGATCGGCCACGTTCATGGTGACGTGCTGCGTGTAGGCGCCGTCGAAGTGGGAATCTGGATAGGGCAGGCGGTGACCGTCGCCATGCTCGATTCTCACCTCCTGCTCCATTCGAAGTAGCGCCGTCAGCTTGTTGGCTGCGTCGACGAAAGGCTTCGTTATGTCCACGCCGCTTACATTGCAGTGAAACCGCTTCGCCATGTAGCGTGCGGGGCCGCCGAGGCCGCAACCGATGTCAAGAATGTGCTGGCCGTGCCTGACCGGAAGCCGATCCGCAAGTTCCACGGTCGCCGGGAAACCGCGGGCGTGGAAATGGTCAACCGGCGCTAGATCTTCAACCGTCAAGCCGTCTAGGGACTTCGACGCCTTGTTCAGGGCCGATACGATCAAGCTGTAAACGTCGCCCCTACCCCAATGGTCTTCAATTGCGTTCGTCATTTAACCCTCCGGATGCCGGCGCACGGGCGGCTAACGAAGTAAGGATTCATGCGGCGCGGAGTCTTCGGAGCCGCCGCATAATCCTGAGTTGAACTAAGCCGCACTCAGCCAAAGCCTTTCTATTTGGAATTTAAGCCTGGGGATGCCCGATAACCGCTACCTCTCGCCCCCACGACCAGAGTCATTGTAGCAGTTTAGACTGGAAAAGATCAATCATCAGGGACAGATTTCCCACCCTTTCTGTCACGCCGCCCATACCACCGCCGGTCGCCAGACGACCACCGGGCAGCATCAAACAAACAGCCCGTCTGCGGCTGCTTTTGGTTATGCAATTGTCAGCCCGCGCCGTCCCTTATTAAGGGGGTTGCCAGGGAGTCCCTGTAACCGGCTGTAGCCGGGGCAGCCGTTGCACAAGCCGTAATGGTTGGCCGCA
The DNA here is from genome assembly GCA_016716065.1 of Candidatus Leptovillus gracilis. Taxonomy (NCBI): domain Bacteria; kingdom Bacillati; phylum Chloroflexota; class Ardenticatenia; order Promineifilales (SeqCode); family Promineifilaceae (SeqCode); genus Candidatus Leptovillus; species Candidatus Leptovillus gracilis. The sequence goes on from JADJXA010000003.1 coordinate 686,216, forward strand.
CAGCGGACAGCGTCGCCCTGTATCCGTTGGCTCAGGTTCAGGCGTCGCTGCCTCGGAGGGCTGCTCTTTGAGCAGCGCTGCCGGCGGCTTCAGCTCAATCAGTCGGCCCGCCAGGCCCTAGCCGACTATGCTGCTCCGCTCTTAGAAGTGGAACCCAGGTTGAAAGCAGTGGCAACGGTCTGGCAGAATGTGGATGCTCTGGAACCGCTGTGGAAAAGCGAGCGAAGCACCCCCTTGAGTATTCGAGAAATGAGCCGGATGATTGGGCAGGCTATCCAGCAGGCTGCATCGCTAGGGCAGGTTCCGGCCGAAGCCACTCCCCATAGTTTACGGCACACCTTTGCCACCCGCTACTTGCTTCGTCATCCAGGGGATTTGGTAGGATTGGCAAGATTGCTCGGACACACCTCCATTCAGACAACACAGATTTATGTCCAACCTACCGAGGCGGAAATGGCCCGTCGAGTTAGCCAAATTGATCTCAATGCCTATGCCCGATAGCTGAAAATGTGGCGGCTGGTGACAGCGATGTTTGTTTTACCCCTTATCGGGACTACTTGCAGCATGACCTGAAACGAAAACCCAACACCGTCAATCGTTACCTGGGCCTGTGGGTAACAAACTCGCTATATGAGGCGACATGATTAATTTCCACGTAACGGCCAACTAAACTCCCATGCCAATCTATTTGGCATTATCTAAAAAGACACCTGGCCAGATGAAGGGTAACACATTTGGGACATCAGACTCCGCCAAGACGTTACTGGAATGCGCTTGATTACCCCAAAAGGGAAATTGAGCCGCTGAAATCGGCCGAGAGAACAGAAAAGGTGGGATTTAGGCGCAATTTTCTCTAAAAACGCGGCAGAAAAGCGTAGAAGCGAAGCTAATAGGGTTCGAAGAACCATTTTCCTAAACCCACATGGTTGACTTTTTACGGTGTAGAAAATCCATTTCGGCAGTTGCTTCTCTTGAGGAAGCTGGCACTTTGGGTGTTTTCTAGCGTTTTTGCGCTCTGGCGAAATAGAGTGTCCCAAATGTGTTACCTTTCATGATACTGCTGGCGAATTGTTTCGTCGCTCCGAAAATCACAAAAATCAGCCGCTTCAAGGTTAAAAAACGATCGAAATTTGTTTGTTTCATCACCGATTTTCGACCTGTTTTGAATTCGCCAGCAGTATCCTTTCATCTGGCCGGGTATCTTACGCCTATCTACAGAAACGTGATGCGGAAAACAGTCATTGATTTTCTGTCGCCATTAATCTAGTCGCCTCATATGGCGAGTTTGTTACCCACAGGCCAATTTACGTGTTTCATTCCGTCATGCAATTGAGACCATTAACCTGCTCGATCTTATTTAGGATAATGTCTAATGCTGTCATTTTATCGCGGCTCCTGGAGACCACACTGGCTGATGCAGATGAGACTCAAGCCCAACGTTTGGCTCGGGTGTCGCCTATTGCGTGGCGGCACATAAACTTTCAAGGCCGTTACAATTTCCGTCAAATTTCTCAGGTCCCGGATATTGATGAACTTGTGGGGAAGCTAAAGCTATATCCGATTTCGCTCATCGAGTCGCTGGATTGAACCTTTTTGAGGGGTTGGGCAAAAACCCCCAAACACCGATTCAACGACACATCAAGGTGCGCGGAAACAAAAGTCCGTACGATGGCGACTGGGTCTATTTGGCAACACGACGTGGAAGACAACCCGGCCTGCCTAAACGAGTGGCGACCCTGCTCAAATGGCAAGCTGGCAAATGCGCTTATTGTGGATTGTATTTCGGTGCAGAGGATAAGTCAGAAGTTGACCACATCATCTCCAAAGCACGTGGTGGACATGATGGGTATAACAACTGGCAGCTTCTTCATGCTCATTGTCACCACCAGAAAACTGTTAAAGATGAGAAACTTAAACAGCTAGCAGCTTGTCGGAGAAGATACGTTTCTCCGAACAAAAATGATTTCGGTGTAAACTTTGGGTATGGCAAGAAAATTCAGAACTGCTGATTACGAAAAGACCCTGGACCTGCAAATCACCTTGCGCGATGTCCTGCCACCCGACCATTTGGCTCGCTTCATTGTCGCTGTCGTCGCCCAACTTGATTTGGGGATCATGTATAGAAAGTATAGCGAGCAGGGTGCGCCACCATACGCCCCGGAAGTGATGTTGGGATTGCTGTTCTACAGCTATGCCAGCGGCGTATTCAGTTCGCGCAAGATTGAACGCGCCACCCATGAGGTGATTCCCTTTCGTTTCATTACCGGTGACATGCACCCCGACCATGACACGATTGCGGCTTTCCGCCAACAATTTCTGGCTGAACTGAAAGAGTTGTTTGTCCAGATACTGTTGATTGCCCAGGCGATGGGCTATTTGCAATTGGGTAACGTCAGTCTGGATGGCAGCAAAATCCATGCCGATGCGTCCAAGAGCAAAGCGGTCAGTTACCAGCGGCTGTTGGCTATCGAAGCCTATCTGCAAGCCGAAGTCGAGGAGTTGTTCACTTTGGCTGAAGTTGCCGATGGAGGACAACTGCCCGAAGAGATGAACATTCCCGATGAGATTGCCCGACGCCAGCAGCAATTGGCGCGGCTGGCCGAAGCCAAGAAGGTGCTGGAGGAACGCGCCCAGGCCCGGTATGAAGCCGAGCAAGCCGAATACGAGGCCAAGATGCAAGCCCGGGCCGAAAAGACCGACCCACAGGGAAAAAGCCGCCGGGCAAACCACCGCAGCCACCCACTCCAGGACCCAGAGATAAAGACCAGTACAACTTCACCGACCCCGAATCGCGCATCATGAAAAACGCCACCAACAGCGGCTTTGACCAACATTATAACGTCCAGGTAGTGGTTGACCATGACAGTCGTCTGGTAGTGGGCAATTGGTTGTGTGACCATACCAACGATAAACAGGCCGCCCTGCCAATCTCGACACCGTACCACCAGTCGTGGGTCAGCCGAAAAGGTCAATTTGGACACCGGCTATTTCAGCGAAAACAACATCGCCAGCTTGGAAGCGCGCGGCATTGACCCCTACATCGCCACCGGTCGCAGCCCACACCATCAGGGTTGGCGTGCCTTTTTCCTGGACAATCCCAACCCGCCACCCAATGATGCTTCCGTCAAAGAGCAAATGGCTTACAAACTGCAGACCACCCTCGGCAAAGCCACCTACCGTTTGCGCAAATCGACGGTTGAACCGGTTATCGGTATCATCAAGGAAACCTTGGGTTTCCGTCAGTTTTCTCTGCGAGGCCTGGTTGCTGCCGGTGGCGAATGGACATTGGTTTGTCTGGCTTACAACTTGAAACGATTGCATACCTTGCAGGTTGGTTGATGGGGCGTTATTGCCCCCTGCCTGATGCCGAAAACGGGCTGTAAACCGTGCAAAATTCATGGTAATGAGGCCAATATGAGTTGCAAACTGCTTGTCTTGATGCTTTGAAATCGTTATTTGTCTATCATCGGGCCTTCAGAAGATATTTTTCCGACAGCCTGCTAGAGCCGCTTATGCAAAAGGAGGAAACCCGTGGCTGAAAGCCGAGATGATATAGTGCCCGCAGAAAGAGCGCAAATTGTGATAGAGATGATGTCGCCGAACCGACCTTGGGGAAGAGTAAAGCAATTGGCTGAAACGTATCAACTGTCGCGACAGACACTGTATGACATGACCACCACAGGCAGAGATGCCTTGATTCGCGCCATGATCCTGGACAGCATGGCCCGCAACCCCAGCAGAGAGATGTAGTAGTGACGAAGAATCGTCTGCAACGGAGTGTGCTGACTTTGAGTGAACAGGGAGTCAGCCAACGTGGCGTGAAAACCTGTTTGTCCGAAATGTTGGATACAAGCGTCTCGTTGGGCTGGATCAATAGCGAGTTGGCTGACCTGGAAGATGTCGCTCAACAGGTGAACCAGCGGCTTGAACCAGCGAGCAACGAGACGTTGGCTGGTGATGAGATATTCGCCAATGGGTTGCCCAATCTGTTGGTGGTGGGGAATGATTCGCTCTACATCTATGCCTTGACCCGTCAGGACGAACGAGATGGCGACACTTGGGGCTGTGTCTTGCTGGACGTACCCGAAACCAGGCAGTTTGCTTCCGATGCCGGTACCGGTTTGGCAGCTGGTGTGAAAGCGGCCGCATTGAGTCACCATCAATTGGATTGGGACCACTTGCTGCGTCCCATGTGGGGTCAAGCAACCCGCTTGGAAGAGCAAGCCTACGCCGCCCTGATCAAAGTGGCAGAACGAGAAGCGCTCTTTGACAAATCGCAAACAAGCAAGCGCCTGCAACAGCATCTTGCTAAATGGGAGGCATTGGTGGCTGAGGCCGACAAGAAAATAGAGAAGCTGGATGCTTTTGCCCAAATTGCCCGTAAAGTGGATGCCTACTTCGCGCTCATCGATCTGGAAACAGGTCAATTGGTCGATGCTGAAAAGGGTATGGCTCACTTGCAAGTCTTGGGTGAACAAATGACCACCTTCTCGGGTCGCATTTACAAGAAACTGGCAACTAATCTGCGAAACTGGGCAGCCAGCTTGTTCACTTATCAAGCACTGCTCTCTCCAGAGTTGGCAGTTTTGACCAACCAATACGGCTCTGAAGCCATAGCTGCCCTGTGCCGCATCTGGCAATGCGAAGCCGATGAAAAACGGCGTCACCTTTCGCTGCCCGAAAAGAAAATCGACAGCAGATTTGGCAGCAAGCGCTTGATACCGCCTATCTTTGCCTGGGCGACAGCCGGCTTGGCTCCGCTTGGGAGGCTGTCACGACGCTGCTGTCCCATCCTTGGCGCGGGAGCATGTTGGCCGAATGCGTCAATAGTTTGTTGAGACCGATTCTTGACCGGCGCAAGCACACCGACCAGGGCTGCCTGGATTTGTTTCGCTTCCTTCATAATGTACGCCCCTTTCTGCGGGGCAAAGGAGCAGGTCATAGCCCGGCGCAACTAGCGGGTATCTCTTTACCTGATGACCCGCTTTCTTTATTGGGGCTGGCGCCTAAAGTGTCAAGCTAACTTCATGGGTTTTTGAACCATGCCGAAAACTGAATACTGAATACCGGATACTGCTAACAAGCGCTTCTTTTACAGCCCACCCTCTTCAGTTACAATCGGCCCATGAAAATAGCAATCCTTTCTGATATTCATGGCAACGTGGCCGCGTTGGAAACTGTTATGGCCCACATAGACGCCTGGCAGCCCGACCAGGTCATCGTCAATGGCGACGTAGTGAATCGTGGGGCAGATTCGCCCACCTGCTGGCAAATGGTTCGGGCGCGGCGAGCGCAGCAGGGCTGGCGCGTGCTGGGTGGCAACCATGAAACGTATGTTTGCAAACACGCCAACCCGGTCCCAGATGTGGAACATGTCGGCGTGCGCGCCGACATCAATAAAAATTCGCGCTGGACTTACCAGCAGTTGAACGGGCATGTAGCCGAATTGGCGGCCCTGCCGCCCCTCACCGAACTGGCGGCTGCCGATGGCAGCGTGCTGCGAACAACCCATGCTTCCATGCGCAGCAATGAAGACGGCATCTACCCGACTTATACAGACAAAGAGATTCAACCCAGAATTGCCCCGGCAACGGCCGTTTTTGTCACCAGTCATATCCACGTCGCTTATACCCGGCTGATAGGCCAGACCTTGTTGGTCAATACCGGCGCAACCGGCAACTCGGTGGATGGCGATACACGGGCCAGCTATGCCCAGATCATCTGGCGCAACGGGCAGTGGCAGGCGCAGATTGTGCGCCTGGCCTATGACAGAGCGGCCACCGACCGGGCTTTTTTTAACTCCGGCTTCATGGCCGAGACCGGGCCATTAGCCTGGTTGATCTACCACGAATGGCAAACGGCCAGACCGCTGCTGCTGCCCTGGCGCAAGGGCTGCAAAGACGCCGTGCTAAACGGGCAGATTTCGCTGGAACGCAGCGTAAGCGAATTTTTAGAACAGCAGGGAATCGTTCAGACCAGCCGTTTATAGAGCGCTTCAAACAAGGGGATGATGACCCGCCAATCGTATTGGGCGGCAAACTGCTGCGCGGCCATGCCCAGGCGGGCGCGTTCGTCGGGCTGGGCCAGCAGGTGAAGAACGGCCGTGCCCAATCCTTCCGCCGTCTCGGCCAGCCAGATTTCACGGCCGTGCTGCACCGGGAACCCCTCCGCCCCCACCGGCGTACTGACGATGGCCTTGCCCGCGGCCATCGCCTCAATCAGTTTCAGGCGCGTGCCACTGCCTACGCGAAAAGGCATGATGATGATTTGCCCCCCGGCCAGGTAAGGCTGCACCCGCGCCACCCACCCCGTTATGGTGACGCTCGGCAGCCCACGCAGCCGATCCAACCGGGCATGGGGCTTTTGCCCGACAATGGCCCAGGTGGCCGACGGCCGCTGCGCCACAATGTGCGGCCACACAGCATCGGCAAACCACAAAACTGCGTCCACGTTGGGCCGGTAATCCATCTTGCCGCTAAACACCACGTCAAACGGGATGGCTTCAGACTCCTCCAGCCGGTACTGGGTCACGTCAATGCAGTTGGGGATCACGGTGACGGGCGTCACATTGGGCAAATGTTGGGCGTCGGTGGCCGATACGGCCGTGACGCCATCGGCCATGCGGCAGGCCCAGCTTTCAAAGCGAGCCAATCGCCGCACCTGCACCCAGGAGTAAACGGCCGTCGGCCAGCGGCGCGGGTTGGCAAAATCAGTCTGCATGTTGCGCCGCTGCAATTCCGTCTCGGCGTTGTGGTTGTCGAAGACAATTTTGCTGCCCGGACTAATCTGGCGCACGATTTCGATGCTGCGAGCCAGTTCGATGCCCTCCACCTGCACCACGTCAAAGGCAGCGGCCGTTAGCAAGTCGCGCAGCCGGGCGTTAAAAGCCGGGCTGTACAAGCGGTGGGCCATGTCTGGGCGGCGAGTGGTTAACATTTGCCACAAACGCTGCGTCTTGCTGCGCGACGGGGCCGGGATGGTCTCGATTCGTTGACATAATTCAACCAGTGGCGCATAACTTTGTGGGTCAGCCGACTGGTTGTCTTCCACAAAACTGAGTAGGGTGATGGAATGCCGCTCGGCCAGCCCGCGAATGATGTGGAAATTACGCAGGCTGGTTCCCTGGTGCGGCGGATAAGGTAATTGAGGAGTAAGCAGGAGCAGGTTCATGGTTTAGTATCCGCGATAAAGCGCCAGGGTTTGCACGGCCGTTTGCCGCCAGCTAAATGTTTGCGCCTGGGCATGGCCTCTGGCGATCATCCCGGCGCGCAGGTCAGAATCGGTCAGCGTGCGGGCCAGGGCTGCGGCCCAGGCTGTTTTGTCGTCGGGGTCCAGCAGCCAGCCGGCGTCGCCGGCCACTTCCGGCAGCGAGCCACGATTGCTGACGATAACCGGGCAGCCGCAGTGCATCGCTTCCAGGGCGGGCAGGCCAAAGCCTTCATAGTGCGATGGCGTCACCAATACCCCGGCGCCATGGTAGAGATGGGCCAACTGCTCGTCGTAAACGCCGCTTAGGTGGCGCACATGGTCGCGCAAGCCCAATGCCTCGATGGTGGCAAAAATCTCGTCATAAATCCAGCCTTTGCCGCCCACCAGGATCAGGGGAATGTCTACGGCCGTTTCCTGCCGCAGCAATTTGTAAGCCCGCAGCAGCATGGGCAGATTTTTGCGCGGCTCCAACGTACCAACAAACAGAATGAAACCGCGCGGCAGGTTATATTGGCTGAGGGTTGGCTGGATGGCTTCAGGGGCAAACGGCCGTTCATACAGCGGATTAGCCGCCAGGTGAATGGTCGTCACCTTCTGCGGCGGCACGCCCAACTGCTCAATCAGGTCGCGGCGGGTGGCGTGGCTGTCGGCGGAAATGTGGTCGGCTCTTTGCACCGCCCAGGCGATTTGCCCGGCATAATAACGTCGGCTTTCAGCGGTAAGAAATTCCGGGTAGTAGATAAAGTTCAGGTCGTGGACGGTGATGATGCTGCGCCGCGCCCCGGCGGCCGGCGGAATAAAGTCTGGGCTGTGCAGCACGTCCAGCCGGTGGGGCAGCAGTTCGGCCGCCAGAGCCAGCCGTTCCAGTCGGTGGTGGCTGGGTGTCCACAGATTGCGGCGGCGGAAATTGGCGGCGGGTGGGAGATAGGAACGGCCGTCTCTGCGGCTGTGAAAAATGGTGTAGGCATTGGTCGGGTCTATCTCCGCCAACGCCTGTACCAGATGCACCGTATATTGGCTAATTCCTCCCATCTGGTAAAAAGGCAGCCGCGCATCTATCCCAATGTGCATGGTCGGATTTTAGTAGAGCGCTTTACTTTCCGCAACGAGCAACAAAGCGTTTAATGAAGCTGCGACCAATCCGGGTCGGGATAGACATAAATGAGCGGCAGGCTGAACAACGTGACAGCGAACTTGACGATGAGATTGAAGAGGAAGATTTGCCCGACGGCCGTCCACGGAAACACCCCCCCAAACGCCACCACCGCAAAAATCGCTGTGTCAATGGGAATGCTAACCGCATTGCTCACCAACACCCGCGCCCACTGCTTCTGCTGTGTGATGCGGGTGACAAACCAGTGATACGCCTCAGTATCGGCCATCTCGCTGACGACTTCGGCCAGAATAGAGGCCAGCACAATGCGCCATAATGGGCCAAACACCAGCGCATACGCCGCGCCAAACAGCCCATCAGGGTCGGCGACCGGGTCGCTGGCGACCGACGCCGCCCAGCCGAGATACAAAACCATCAAGACGTTAATCACCGCTGCCGTGATAATCAACGCCTGAGCATTGCGTTTACCCCAAATTTTATGCACCACGTCGCGCAGGGTGAAGGTGATAGGGTAGATAAACGTACCCATATCCACCGCCAGCCCGGCCACATTGCCAATCCGCAGACTGGCGACATCGGCGACCATTTGCGCGGCGATGTAGGCGGCCACCACAACCAACGCGATGATCGGCATAGATTGGGCGATCGGCCCGACCGCCTTCAATTGAATAGGTTCCTGGGAATTTACAACAGACACAGACATTCTCCTTTGTTTTGTTAAGGCGGGAACTACGACCGCCGCAGTATTTGATAGGCCGGGTGTTCTGCCACCGGCGCAAGGGTGGGGAGTATATCAGATTGGGCGTATCTGTTGTAGCGTCTGCAAACTTTCGCTGGTTATCGCGGCGAAATCCAGCCCGGCGGCCAGGTGCTGCGCCACAGCCGTCTGCTCTGGTGTAAATCTCGCCTGTAATTCGGCATACTGGGCAACGGCCGTGCGCCGTGTCTCCGCCAACAACTCCGGCTGCCGCAGCACAAAGGCCAGCACTACCAGCGGACGCAGGCCCGGCTCTTGCCCCGCCCACAGAACGGCCGTGCGCGCCAAGACTTCCAAAATCGTCGGCCGGTCGCCCACCTCGTGGGCAATAGACAGCGCTTCAGCCAGATACCGCGCCGCCGCGGCCATGTGCCCGGCCACGTAGTTCGCCTGCCCCAGATTGCTCAACGCATGAGCCAGCCCGGATTTAATGCCCAGCTCCCGGTAAACCTGCACCCCCTGAGCCAGAAACGTCTGCGCCGCGGCAATCTGCCCATCCTCCATAGCGATTTGTCCCAGGTTGTTATAGGCAATCGCCACCCCCCAAAAATCACCCACCTCTCGGTATAGCTCCAGCGCCTCTTGTTGATAGCGGGCGGCGTCGGCATACGCTTTGGCGCTGACAGCCACGTGGCACAAACCGGTAATAGCGTTGGCCGTGCCCACCGTATGGCCTATCTCGCGGCAGATCGCCACCGACTCTCGCAGCGCTTCTTCAGCCACCTGGTAATCACCCAAAGCGCAGTAAACCAGCCCCAGGTTGTTTTGCGACGAGGCGATGCCGCGCCTGTCGCCGATTTCGCGGCGAATAACCAGGCTTTCCTGGCCGGCATGCCGCGCCGCCGCGAAAGCGCCCTGCCGCCGTAGAACCAGGGCCAGGCTGCTGAGCACATTCGCCATGCCCCAACGGTCGCCCGACGCCTGGTACTGCGCCAGACTTTCCCGAAAAAAGCCCTGAGCTGCCTCATAATCCCCTTGAATATGGGCCATGTAACCCAGCCCATACAGCGGCAAAGCGCTCTGCTGCAGTGCGCCAAGCGCTTGAAAACAAGCCAGGCTCTCCTGATACAAAGCGATGGCCTCTTCGGGCGGGGCAGTAAATTCCAGACAGCGGGCCTGGCGGGCCAGGAGTTCACTGCGCAGCAGACGATGACCGGGGATGGCCGGGGAGACAGCCGTAACCGCCTGAGCAAATACAACCGCGCCTTCCTGGTACCAGCTCCGCAGCGCATAAAACAAAAAGAGGCTCTCCAGACTGGCCTGAAGCAGCTCGGCGGCGTCTGCGCCACCAGCAGCTATCTGCGCCACAGCCCAATCCCACGCCTGGCGCACGTTGGCGATTTCGCGGCCAACAACCAGCAGCGCCTCTTCCTGGCCGGCGCCCTTGAGGGCGATTTCATACCCGGCCAGGAACGAGAGGTAATGGTGGGCGTGGCGCACGGCCGTCTGCTCCGCTTCCCCAGGATAAGTGGCTAATTTGTCAGCGGCAAACTGGCGCAAGAGTTCGTGGAGCTGATAACGGCCGTCACCCACCCGCCGCAGCAACGACTTGGCCGCCAGACGCGCCAGCACCGGTGCGGCGGCATCGGCCACCTGGGCGGCGGCCAATCCGGCAAAGCCACCGCGAAACAAGGCCAGCCGGGCAAAAAACAGCCGTTCGGCGGCTGGCAGCAAAGCCCAGGAATGCTCAAAGGTAGCCTGCACGCTGCGCTGACGCTCCGGCGCGTTGCGCCAGGAGGCAGTCAGCAAGGCCATGTCGTCTGCCAGGGCGTGGGCCACGGCAGCGCAGCTCAGGTCTGGGACCCAGACGGCGGCCAACTCCAAAGCCAGGGGCATCCCCTCCACCAAGCGGCAAATAGCGGCCACCGCCTGCCAATCGGCCGGCGTCGGCGCAAAGCTGCGGTAGGCGCGCTGGACACTGCGAATGAACAACTGCGCCGCTTCATCGGCCGCCGCCAGGGCAGAACCATACGGCAGCCCTTCCACCGCGTACAACCACTCCTCACGCAAATCCAACCGCTGGCGCGACGTGACCAGGAAGGTCACGTCTGGCGCGCCGGGCAGCAAGGCGGCGATCAGTTCGGCCACGCCGGGCAGGTGTTCGACGTTATCCAGCACCAGCAGGAGCCGTTTCTGGCGCAAATAGGCCAAAAGCTGCGCGGCCGGCGGCTCTTTGCCGTACAACGTCAAGCCAATGGTCTGGGCAATTGTCGGGATGATCAGCCCGTCGGATGGAACGGCCGCCAGCGCCACCCAATAGACGCCATCGGCATACAGACCCAGGTGGGCTTCAGCCACCTGCATCGCCAGGCGGGTTTTGCCAATACCGCCAGGACCAACCAGGGTGATGAGACGGCCGTCCGGGTCGGCCAGCATCTCCGCCAATTCGGTGCAGGCCACCGCCCGCCCAATAAACGGGGTAGCCGCCGGGGGCAGGTTGATGGTAGACGGCCGTTTGGCGGCCGACGACGGCGCGGCGCAAATCCTTTCATACAAGGCCAGGGTCTCGCGGGTGGGTTCGACGCCCAATTCACGCGCCAGCGCCCGGCGGCAGGTTTCGTATTGGGCCAGGGCGGCGCTGCGCTGCCCATCTTCGGCTAGCAAACGCATTAATTGGCGGTGCGCTTCTTCGCGCCACGGCTCCAGGCGTACCTGCTGTTGGGCATAACGTCGGGCGGCCGCCAGATCGCCACGCCGCTCATAAAAATCGGCCAGGTGGCCCAGCGCTTCGACGGCCTGACAATGCAGCCATTCCCGCTTTAGCAGCGCCCATTCCTCAAACGGCGCGCTGTCGGAAAGCAAAAAGCCGGCCAAAAAATCGCCGGAATAAAGGGCGAGCATCGCTTCCAGCCGCTGCAAGCAGGGCAGGCATTGGCCCATCTGGCGATGACGATGATGTGTACAGTTCTCGACCAGGGCGGTGAACTCGGCCACATCCAGCCAGACCTCAGCCTGGGGATTGAACTGGACTTCGTGCCGGTCTATCAATAAGAAGGGTGGCGTCGGCGCAGCGGCGCTGGCGGAGTCGTCGCTGTCGCCGAGGGCCTGGCGCAGATTGGAGAGGGCCTGGCGTAAGTTTTGGCGGGCGCGGGCTTCGGGCTGATCCGGCCAGAGGAGGGCGGCCAGGCTTTCGCGGCGGTGCGGCTGCCGGCGTTCGACCAGCAGATAGACGAGAAGGGCGCGGGCTTTATCGGTGGCAAAGTCGGTAACGGAACGGCCGTCGAAGACAACCTGGAACGAGGCAAACAAGGTGATCTTCAGTGCAGCCATGACCCCTACCACTATATGCAACAAATACACCAAGACCAATACGCTTCAACCATTTTACCGCTTAACCGCCAGGACACAAAGCATCCCCTGCTATTTTTGACGATTCTTTGACGCCGCGCAGTTACAGTGCAAGGGTCGCCGTGGCTGTCATTCGCCGGTCAATGACGCACAACGAATGAGGAATGACAGATGGCGGATTATTTATATCAGGCGTTTGCACCGGTGGGGGCCATCCAACGTGTGCCAACCGACTACCAGCATTTACAAAAGGAGACGATTCATGAAAGCGATACGCGCCCTGTTTTTTGGATTGTTGGGGACGGCCGTCCTCTTCAGCCTCTTTTCGTTCAAGTTGATGGCTCAGGAAACGGCCGTTACCGCCAGCGGCTACGCCCCGGCGACAACCATTATCGTCAACAGTGGCAAAGACCTGGATACCAGCGATGGAACCACCTGCGCCACCCAACCCTGCACCCTGCGCCGCGCCGTCATCCAGGCCCGCACCAGCCCTAAACCCGTCCTCATCACCTTCGACATCCCGGCAACGGCCGAAGAGGGTTACAACAGCACCCTGCAAATCTGGAAAATTCAGTTTAGCGGCATCTCCAGCGCGGCCAACGCCACGCTGCGCTACCTGAATGGCGACATCACCATTGACGGCAGCACCCAACCCGGCGGTCGCACCACCGACCCTAAAATCATCCTGGTGGGTCCTGGAACCGGCCAGTGGGATGGGCTAAAGCTGGGCGAAACAGGCGTCCAAAACAACAACCAGATTCGCGGCCTGGGTTTTCAGATGTTCAAAACCCACATCTATGTCAATTCCAGCGGCAACCTCATCGAAGACAACTGGTTTGGCCTGAGTGACGATGGCACAAATATTGTCCTGCGCGGCGGCGGGCAAAATGATGGCAGCGGCAATACCGGCATTTCTGTCGGGGCCAACATCGCCAACAACGTCATCCAAAACAATGTCTTCACTGGTCTGGCCGGGGTCGCGGCGGCCATCAATGGCAACGACACCACCTTCGCCAACAACTACGTGGGAACCATCGCCAATGGAACCGTGCCCGACAAGACCACAGATCCCAGCCTGATCTGTTTGCAGTGGGATTGGCTGGGCGGCAGCGGCATCAGCCTCAGCGGCAGCCGTAACCTGGTGGAGAACAACATCTTTGCCGGTTTGCGCATCGCCGTCAGCCCGCCCACCATTCAGGCCGATACCATTCGCATGGGCGGCAGTTACCACATTATCCGGGACAACAAAATTGGCCTGGACGCGGCCAACGCCGAAATCGGCGTTTGCGGGCGGGGTATTTATCTGTTGAGCAGCACAAAATTTAACCAGATCACCACCAATCAGATCATCCGACCGGGGCTTTCGGCGATTTCTTTGAACGACACGCCGGTGGTTTCCACATCGGACGCCAATACACTGCGCGGCAACGTGATCAAAAAATTAACGCCCTGGGGGGAAATCGAAGGCAACAACAGCCCGGAAGACGCCATCCAGATGACCAAAAGCCTGCCAGACGCCTTCCGCAATTTTAAACCGGCGCAGGTGACGAGTATCAGCGGCACGGCCGTTAGCGGAACCAGCGGCGCGGGCAGCCCTTGCCCCAACTGCATCGTCGAACTATTCCTGGACGATACCGATACCATCACCGAGACGCTGCAATCGTTGGCGGTGGTGACGGCCAATGCCAACGGTAATTGGAGCGCTACGCTGCCGGCGGCGCTGACGGCCGGACAAGGGCTGCGTACCACCAGCACATCGGCGCAGCACAACACCATCCCCGGCATGAGCCTGGGCACAACGACGGGGTTGTCTGGCTTGTATACACCCGGCTACAAAGTGTATTTACCTATGGTCAGGAAGTAACGATCACAACAAAACCTGACAGGTCCTCTGAGACCTGTCAGGTCTAGGAGACAGATGGACACAGATTTTCTATCTGTAAAATCGGTGTAATCGGTGGATACTTTCCAGGGAGAAATACCATGAGGCAGAGCAGAAGGAAACCACGTTATTTCGCCTATTTGCTGCGCCTGTGGGAAACAGAAGACGGGGGACGGCGCGTCTGGCGTGCATCGCTGGAATTTCCGGCCACCGGTGAGAGGCGCGGTTTTGCCTCGTTGTCTGAACTCTTTGCTTACCTGGAGGGTGAGATTTCGTCAGAAAAAGAGAAGCCCACTGAAAGGTAAATATAGTGGTGTAGAGTGTTCAGTGTGCGTTTTCCAGAAGTAGCGCCGACTGAAAACTGGTCACTGAACACTGAATACTGATCACTGATTCACACGAGACGGCAAGACATAGCTGTACAGGTTTTCATCTTCGCCGGTCAGAAATAAACGGCCGTTCCCCACCACCAAAGCCACACGCGAACGCGGCTGCGGTTCTGTTTGCCAGCGCATTTGCCCGGTCAAAAGCTCCAGGCAGTACAGCCGATTGTCGTTGCTCTGGAAAAACAGGGCGTCCTGGTCCGCCGCAGGCGTGGAACGCGGCGCGTTGAACACACCTTCCAGATGGGTACGCCATACGGCCGTTCCCCCCGCCACCTCCACTGCATGAACAAAAGCATTGTCGCTGCCCAGGTAAAGCCGTCCGTCTGCCAGACGAAAGCCCGGCGACCAATTTTCAGTTGGGTAGCGCCATAATTCAGACCCATCGGCCGCCGCCAGCCCAAATACCACATCGGTATAGGCCAGAAAAAACAGACGTGAACCATCTACAGCCAATGATTTTAAGAACCCGTCTTGCCGCTCCACCGTCCAGATAAGGCGCCCCGTTTGTTTGTCGAAAGCGTGCAGGCGGATGTGCCCCCCTTCGGGGACTTTCTCTTGCCCCAACTGGCTGCCGCCCACAAAGAGCGTGGCCTCGTTGGCCGCCGGGGTGATGAGGGTGTACACGGCCGTCTCCTGCGCCCATTCCACCTGCCCCGAAGCAGCATCCAGAGCATACAGCCAGGCCCGACCGGCCGCGTTTGGCGTGACGCCCGGCCCGACAAACGCCGTTCCGGCAAACAATCGTCCATCATCTACCAGCGGTGGCCAGAGCATCTCGCCCACCACCGGCTGCTGCCAGCGGATTTGCCCATTGGCGGCGTTCAGGGCCAACACCCGGCCCGGCGCGCCGACAAAAATGATGTCTTCGCTGGCGGCCAGCGAACGGGACCAGACGCCACCATCGGGCGCGAATCGCCACTGCTCTGCGCCGGAATGGGGGTCCAGGGCGATAACCGCCGCAGCTGTGGTCGCCACCACATACCCACCTGCCAAAACCGGCGGTGAAGCCAATCCATCGCCTAAGTCACGCTGCCACTGCCAGGCAGGCACGGCCGTCAGCAGATCGGCCGGCGCCCCCGGCCGGGCGCAGCCCAACAACAGCATCAGCCACAGCCAAAATCCCGCCCGCGCCACCCGGCGGCCGTAGACCATCAGAGTGGCGCGAGAAGGACGATGGGGAGACTGTTTTACGGCCGTTGGCTGCGCGGGCATTCACCCCCAAATCTCATCACTCGTCATCCGCCAAAGAGAGCAAGAAATTGACCATCAGATCCATTTCTTCATCCGACAACCGCTGCCCAAAGTCCACCGGCATGGTCAGAGCTTGGTCTTCATACCCCTCAACAACAAAAGCGCGGGGATCAACGATGGATTGATGCACGTACTCTTCAGCCGAGAGGCCGGGCACACGAGATGCGGCCACCTCGCTCAATTCGTCCCAACCAGGACCAATCGTTCCCCCGCGCCCCAGCGATTCGCTGCGATGGCAGGCAAAGCAGCCCATCTGCTGCGCGATAGCCACGGCCGCTTGCTGCCCTTCATCAATCATATAATCGGCCGTCTGGCTGCGGATGTAGGCGATTAACTGCCAACGCTCTGTCTCGGTGAGCATACTCTTCCAGGCGGGCATCGCCGACAGGAAAGGGGATTGTCCCCCGCCGTCGCTCAATCGCCAATACAGATAAGTGTCGGTCATAAATGGCAAATTGATCAGGGCCGGATCGGTCAAATTAACCGGTTTAGGCGCCAGCCCTTTGCTAAATTTTCCCTGGCCGTCCAAAGCATCGCCGTGACATTGCTGGCAGTCGTTGCTAAAGTATAGTCGCCTACCGGCGGCGATGGCTTCCGGGTCATTGGTAAACGGGTTTTGCAGCGTTTCATACTCAGCCGGAATTTGGGCTTGCCAATCCTCCAGGCGCACTTCGGCCAAAATGGGAACCTGGACGGGCACTTCAACCAGGTAAGGGACTTCTTCGTGGATGGTGTGGGTCCGCGTGAACGCACCGCTGGCGACCGCGTACAAAGAGAGCGCACCGCTGCTAACCGCCAGCAAGGAAAACAACAGTAAAGCCACGTCGGTCGCCACGACTGGCACGCTCGGTTCGCGCCCTTTGACGCGGAAGCGATTGAGCAGCACAACGCCGATCACGCCGCCGAAGACGGCCGTCAGCACCCCCAACAGCCCCAAGAGGACGGGATGAATGGTGGGTGTCGTAATGGTTTCCGTGATGGTGGATTCCGGGACACCCGGTGGGGGCGGATTGGCGGACGCGGCGACGAGAGTTGGCACGGCCGTTGGCGGCTGCCGCTCGGTCACAGGCGCGCCTAAAACACCCGCTTGCACCAGCGGACCATCCCGGTTGGTCTCTTCGATGTCAAATTCCCAACCGGGCGGCATCCGGTTGTCACGTAGGCGATGGCGCAAAACAGAATTGGCCCAATCGCCGGGCAGCACTACCGGCACGCCGGGCGGCGAAGAAAGCGCGTCGGCCCCGGTGAGAATGCCTTCATAGGAAGACAGGTCCATCTCGTGGCGCGAATCGGGCGAATTCTCGAAGTGGCATTCCGTACAGGCTTGCGAGCCGGTGAACCAGGCGTCTTCTTCGGTGAATAGGGGCAAAATGTCGGTGGCAAAGCTGCCGGTCTGGGCCGCGCCGTCTACGTTGGTCCAGGGGAAGCTGCCATCGGGCGCGCCCGCGTCTACCCAGGCGGCAATCAGGTCTACGGCGTAAACATCGCCGCCGCCCAACGTGAGTAGGGGACCGTCTCGATTGGTCTCTTCGATTTCAAATTCCCAATCCGGCGGCATCCGATTGTTGCGCAGCCGGGCGCGCAAGACGGAGTTCTGCCAATCGCCAGGCAAGATGATCGGCGCGCCGGGCGGCGAGGAGAGGGCGTCGGCGCCGGTGAGAATGCCGGCGTAGCTGGAAAGGTCCATCTCGTGGCGCGAATCGGGGGAAATCTCGAAATGACACTCGGTGCAGGCCTGAGAGCCGGGGAACCAGGCGTCTTCGGTGGTAAAGAGGGGCAAGATGTCTGTCGCAAAGAGTCCAGAACAATCGGCATCGTCCTCGGCGGTGAAGGGGAAGGGGACGCTTTCTGGCGCGCCGGCATCTACCCAGGCGCCAATGAGGTCTACGGCCGTTACCTCACATTGGCCTTTTGTTGACTGCGCGACTGAAGACAGACTGACCGTATGGGCGGGAACGGCCGTTGTTCGCTTAGACTCAGTTGAGGCTGCCGTCAGGGGTGTGACAAAAATAGCCACCATAGCGATCACCAAAGTGATCATCAAACCAATGCCAAATAACCAATTGCTCCTTTTTCTCATGGGACATCCCTCCTTCCGAATGCAATGAGCGCGAAACATGATGCCGGACACGGGCGCATAAAGAACTTAGGGGAGGAAACTAACACGACATTATTTTTAGGTTAAACTTTCGAAGAATCATCACAAACCCGAAAGGATCGCCTAGAACAATGTCGTGTTTAATGGAAACTATACGTGAAGCGAAACCAGAATGCCAAAAAATAGTTGATGAGATGGGCGATGCAGCCACGCTCTCCTTAATGATCCTGCTCGCCTGGCAATTATCGCGCATTCTGGCAGTGAGTCTGGTGGAAGAAACCTTGAATAGCAGAGCCCAAGCCCCAACAGAGTGGGGTCATTGTCAAATATGTGGCCGGAAGTTGCAGAGCAAAGGCTTTGCCCCTCGGGAAGTCAAGAGCATCATTGGTCTCATTCGCTGGCAGCGCCGACTGGGACGCTGTCCTAAGCGATGTGCCATTGGTCAGGTAGCGCCATTGGATGAGGCGCTGGGATTAAAGCCCAATCAAAAAAGCGATGATGGTTTGCGGCGGATAGCTTGCTTGACAGCCATTTTTGTGCCCTTTGAAACCGCAGCCATGTTGTTAAAAGAATTGAGCCAGGTCATCGTCACGCCGCAAAGTATCTGGGAGTGGGTTCAGGTGACTGGAGAAGAGATGATGAACCATTTGGTGGCCGAGTTAGCGGCGTTGAAACTGGGGAATGAGCCAGAGGCGGAAGCGTTGAGCGCGACCCTTGCCGCGGAAACTCTCCTGATGGGCGCTGACGGGGTGATGGTTCCCTTTCGCCCCCAAGCCAAGACAGCGGCGGGCAAAACAGTATGGCGCGAAATCAAGGTCGCCATCTTTGCCCGTTTAGGCAAGCATATCACCCGCGCGGGCCAGACGATGAGCCGCTTGCATCACCACCGCGTGACGGCTGTTTTGGGTGATGTGGACGACTTATCCGAGCGGATGTGGCTGGAAGCGCGCAGACCAGGCATCAAGGAGCGCCCCGCGTTGTCTGGTTAAGCGATGGCGGGCGGGGCTTTTGGCGTTTGTTTGCCGAACGCTTTAGCGCCTCGGCCACTGGGGTTTTAGATTTCTACCACGCAACCCAAAATCTTTGGTCCGGGGTCAAGGTGTGGCTGGATGGCCGCACAAGTCAGGCCAAAACGTGGTTCCATCAGGCCCGCCACCGCTTGCGACATGGTCAGCAAGACGCGGTTTTGGCCGATATTCAGGCAGCTCTCGCCGTACCCGGTTTGCCAGAATCCGCGCAACAAGCCTTGACCAAACTGTACAATTATCTCGATAAACACCGGGAGCACATCCAGTACGACAAATTAAAGCAGGCTGGATTACCCATTGGCAGCGGCCTGGTTGAAAGTACCTGCAAGTGGTTGATTCAGCAACGATTCAAGGGTGTCGGCATGCGCTGGAGCGAAGACGGCTTCAACCATTTGCTTCATTTGCGTTTGTATTGGGTTAACGGCCGTTTTGATGCTTTTTTCCCTTCTGCTTTGGCCTCCCCCAAGTCGTAGATGCGCCCGCCGGACACACTTATACCCGGTCAATTTGGCTTTTGGTCCCCCCAGACTGCGCCAATATTCAATTGTTCACTTGCAGATAGTTGCAAGAACGCAACAAAAATCCGTACAATTTGTTAATTATACATTAATAATAGTTGACAACAACTCCTTTCGGGGCCGAATTTCGCCACACATATGTTTCATTTCAATGGGTGTGTTTCAGTTCAGGTGTACCGCGTGGAGGGCGGGGTGATGGGCTGAATAAAGCAGGTTTAAAACAAACGTGCGTCATGGGCGGCGCATTTTGCGCCGCCCATGACGCATCAGGTCTTGCGGCAGCGAGCGGTTACTGCCGCTTAGTCAGCCAACCAAACCACCTCGGCCTGCCTGGCCGAGTCGTACAGCGCCAGAATGGTGCGCACGTGGTTGCGGCTTTCCGCCAGGGTTAGGAAGTTGGCGGTGTTGTGCAGCACGGCCGTATTCATATCTTCCACCTCGCCCAGGTAAAGTTCCTCATCCGGTACCGTGAAGGTTTCTACATCGCCGTTGGCCGGATAGAATGTGACAGTGCCTTCCTGGGGACCGACAAACGGCCGTGTCACCAAAACCCTGCCCTCCGTGCCCACAATCTCAAAAAAGGTGTGGAACGGCGAACGAAAGGCGCAGCTAAATTGAGCCATCACGCCGCTGCCATAGCCCATCTGCCCGGCAAACACCTCGTCTACGCCCGACGCGCCGATCCATTGGCTGCCAAAGACCCACTGCGGCGGCCCGCCCATCAGGTTTTGCGCGTAGCTCATGGGGTAAACGCCCACGTCCCACAATGCGCCGCCGCCCCATTCTGGCCGCATTCGCACATTGGTCGCCGGGTCGGTCATGGCAAAGTCGAACGCGCCGCGCAGGATGGTGATTTCTCCAAGACGGCCGTTCGTCACCATCGCTTTCACCAGTTTTGCCTGCGGGTGGTGGCGGTACATGAACGCTTCCGCCAACCGATTGCCGGTACGCTCACTGGCAGAGATCATCGCGTCCACTTCGTTCAGCGTCAGGGCGAAGGGCTTCTCGCACAGCACATGTTTGCCGTGTTCCAGCGCGTAAATCGTCCATTCGGCGTGCAGGTGGTTGGGCAGGCTGATATACACGGCGTCTACGGCGTCGGAATCCAGCATCGCTTCGTAGCTGCCAAAGGCGTGCGGAATCGCCCACTGAGCCGCATATGCCTGGGCGGAGGCGAGAGAACGGCTGGATACGGCCGTTAACTCCCCCTCTTTCGACGCCCGAATCGCCGGAATCAGCCGCCGGTTGATATTCGCCGTCGAGACCAAACCCCATCGTACTTTCTTCATATGATTTCCCTCAAGAATAGCTAGAGCTAGAGCTAGAGTATTGCTCGAATTCTTCCTCTCGCTCTCGCTCTCGCTCTCGCTCTCGGCTGCCAGTTGGTAAAAATTTGTTAGCCAATCAATTCGACCAACTTCTCTTTAGATTGCGCCTCAATGGTCTTGTCCAGACTAGCGCCGTGGCTGTCCATGGTCACTACCACCGGGAAATTCTCCACGCGAATCACCCACATTGCTTCCGGCACGCCAAAATCCAGCTTGTACACCCCCAGCACTTCCTTCACCGATTGGGCGATAAAGCTGGCTGCGCCGCCGATGGCATGAAGATAGACGGCCGGCTGCTCCTGGCACGCCTGGAGCGTTTTCGCCCCCATACCGCCTTTACCGATGACGCCCTTCAAGTTAAAGTGTTTGATGACGTCCGCCTGGTACACCTCTTCGCGGATGCTGGTGGTCGGGCCGGCCGCCACTAAGGAATAAGAGCCGTCCTCATGGAATTTCACCACCGGGCCGCAGTGATAAATCACACCGCCGTCCAGCAGTTTCTTCAGGTCTTCATACAATTCGGCCTCATCTGGCTGAACTGGCTGCTTGATGAAATGATCGATCATAAATTTGTGCGCCGCGTCGCGGCCGGTGACAATAACGCCGTTCAAAGAAACGGTATCGCCCGACTTTAAATTGCGGATGTCGGCGTCTGAAATGGGCGTTGTTAACTCAGGCATAACTTACCTCCAACCCTTCCTCTTTCAATTGAATCTCCATGCTGGCGTGGCGGTTGGCCCAGCACATATAGGCCACCGAGACAAAATAGCTGGCCGGCAGGCGGTGCTGCGCGGCAATTTTTACGCCCAGCGCAGTTGTCTTGCCGCCAAAACCCATCGGGCCAATACCTAATTGGTTGGCTTCCTCATAAATGCGCTGCTCCAACTCTGCCAGTTGTGGGTCAGGATTGGTGTCTTCCAGCGGGCGGAACAACTGCTGCTTAGACTTGAGATAGCCAGAGCCACGGTCGCCGCCAATGGCGATGCCCAGAACGGCCGGGCCACAACCCTGCCCCTGCGCCTTGTGTACGGCGTCTAGCACCACCCGCCGCACTCCTTCCAGGTCGCGGCCCGCGCCCAATGGGCCATCGGGCAGTTTATATTGGGTAGAGACGTTTTCGCAGCCGCCGCCTTTCAGCAGCAGGTCTACGCGAATAGCCTCCTCGTCCCATTCATGAAAGTGCATGGTGGGGAAATCTTCGCCCGTATTGTCGCCGCTGTTTTTGCCGGAAATGCTGTCCACGGCATTCGGGCGCAGGTAGTTCTGCTGTGTGGCGATGGCCGCCGCCCGGCGAATCTGGTCGGCCAGTTTGCGGGTGGAAACGCCTATCGGGTAGCTGACTTCAAAGATGGGCGTGCCGGTATCCTGGCAGATGGGGGTGCTGTTGCGCTCAGCGATGTCTACATTGAGCAAAATGGTGTCTATCGCCCCTTCGGCGGCCGAACCCGGCTCTTCGTTGCCCTGGGCCTGCCGGAGCGCCTGGCGCATATCTTGGGGCAGCTGCGTAGCGGCGCGGCGAATCAATTCTACAAATTGATCGGTCAAATCGAGGGTTTTGTAATCCATAGGATGAACCTCCATATTAGGAACAGGGTGCGGCGCAGGTTAGAAAGGGCGGCGCACCGGAAATAGTAGCTTCTCTCTATGATGCAACAAAAAGGGAGGGAATGCCAGTGGGAAACGGCCGTAGCGTAAAGTTCAGTGTTCGGTGGCCTGGTGGGCCGTCAGGATTTCCGACAAGCGCCAATTGTTTGTTATAATCTCTGCCTGAGTATTGCACCGTTCGTTTTGTATCGAACGTTGACCTTGAACCATTGACCATTTTCGCCCTCGTAGCTCAATGGATAGAGCAACCGCCTCCTAAGCGGTAGATTCAGGTTCGAGTCCTGGCGGGGGTATTACTTTCATTCACATTTCATGTCCCATAGGATACAAAGCATCAAGCCCAGCGCCCGACAAACACCCTTTTTCTACTAATTCATCATTTTAATACAAAAATTGCTAAAATTCCTCGATTCTGGGATTGACGATATTTTGGGACCATGCTATACTCTTTATGGCTCCCCCCCCAGAGGTGGTCGAACTAGCGCCCGTTAGTTCGCCACCTCATTTCTTTTTAAACGGTGGCGGCAAACTACCACTCATCACCAACCCTTACAATGAATGACCCATCTTCTCCTCAACTTGTCAAAACGGTCCAGGTGATCAACCAGGCTGGCTTAATTCACCGGGTGTTACGGCCGTTAACCAGCCAGCCATTACCCACCATTGTCATGCTGCACGGCCGTTCTGGTAACGAAGACGTGATGTGGGTCTTTGGCAAAAGCTGCCCGCCGGGCTGGCTGTTGGTCGCCCCACGCGCCATCAAGCCCGACCCAGACGGTGGCTACGCCTGGCACCCGCGCAGCCAGGATGAATGGCCGTCGCTGATCCAATTTGATGCGGCGGTTACGGCCGTTACCCGCTTCATCCACGCCCTGCCCAGCCTGTACAACGCTGATCCCCAACACATTTATCTGATGGGATTCAGCCAGGGGGCCGCGGCGGCCTATGCCACAGCCATGCGCCAGCCAGGGTTGGTACAGGGCATTGCCGGATTGGTGGGGTTTGCGCCAGAAGATTGCGCGGTGGAGGGGGAAACGGCCGTTTTATCTGGTCTGCCTATCTTTATGGCCGTTGGCCGGGAAGATGCGCTCATTCCCTACGACCGGGCACAGCGCTGCGCCCAAACCCTGCGCACAGCCGGGGCAGACCTGACCTATCGCGAATACAACACAGGCCACCGGCTAAACGCCGCCGGGTTCCGCGACCTGACCGCCTGGTGGCAGGCGCGAAGGACCACTATGCCGGGTTCCGCGACCTGACCGCCTGGTGGCAGGCGCGAACAGCTTCTATGGTCCAGTGAAGGCGCCGCTTCCCTCTGGTGAAATTCCCCAGAAGTTGTATAGTTACTCGAGGTTCGCTCAAATTGAGCGGTAAATAGTAAAATTGGCGGCATGACTATGCCAGAATTCACAATCAGTGTTGAACGGCTGGATGACCTGCCGCTCTTGTATGGGTTTATCGAAAAGATGGGCATTCAGTCCACCATTGATACCGTCATCAAACCGCACGGGAATTGGCAGGGACTGAGCATGGGTTGGGTGATCTCCATCTGGCTCAGCCACATCATCTCGGCGTACAACCATCGGATGGATCGGGTTCAAGAGTGGGTGGCAACCCATCAGGTTTCTTTGCGGCAGTTGACCGGACAGGACGTGACCGAGCTTGACTTCACCGATGACCGACTGGCGATTTGTCTGCGGGAACTGCACGAGCCTGACCAGTGGCGGCGGATCGAGGCCTGTTGGGTAATCGGTTGCTGCGCGTTTACGACCTGCGGTCGGTGAACATCGTGCGGCTGGATGGCACAACCGCCGGCGTGTATCACGACCCGGCGGGTCACCTGTTGTTTCAGGTGGGGAAGAACAAAGAAGGGGTCTATGAACCGCAGTTCAAAGCGATGCTGGGCCAGCCTCGACCCGTTGGGCTTGTTGTTGGCGCTGGATGTGGTTCCTGGCAATCGGGCCGATGACCCGCTGTATGTGCCTTGCTACCAGCGGGTGAAAGAGATGCTGGCCCGGAATGGACTGCTCATTGTCGGCGACAGCAAGATGAGCGCCTTTGACACCCGGGCCACGATTGCGGCGGGCCATGACCACTATCTGACGCCCCTGCCCGATGGCAAGAGTGAACCGGGTCTGCTGGACAAGTACCTGCGCCGGTGGTGGGCTGACGGCGGCGCGGCGATGCCGGTTTTCCTGCCCGACGATGAGCCTGAGGAGGGACAAGAGCCTGACTGCTCCCTGGCCATCGCCGAAGGATTCGAGGTCAGCCGCGCCCATCAGGCTGGGGTGGGCACACAGCATGTCGTCTGGTCGGAGCGTTGTCTGGTGGTGCGCTCGTTGAGCTACCAACAGACCGAACAGGCGAACTTGCGGCAGCGGCTGGCCAAAGCGGAAGGGGCGCTGCGGGACTTAACGCCTGCGCCAGGGCGGGGTAAACGCCCCATCACCGATGAAGCGAGTTTACAAAAAGCCATTGCCGCTATTGAAAAGCAGTATCGCGTGGCCGGTCTGTTGCCGGTCAGCTACACTCGCCAGGTCACAGAACGCGCCATCCGCGGCTATCGCGGTCAACCGGCACGAGTAGAGCAAGACATTCGCTACCAGGTGCAGGTCAAGCGAGACGAGGCGGCGATTGAGTGGGCGCTGTTCCGGGCCGGTTGGCGTATCTACCTGACCAATGCGCCGCAGGCGTCGCTCTCTTTGACCGAGGCCGTCCTGGCTTACCGCGACCAGTATATCGAGGAGAACATTTTCCGCCGTCTCAAAGGCAAGATGCTCTCCATCACCCCGGTCTATGTCCAGCGGGATGACCATGCGCAGGGCTTGTTTCATTTGCTCTCGCTGGCGGCGCGACTGCTGGCCTTAGGCGATTACACGGCTCGTCGCGCTCTGGCCGACCAACAGTCAGAACTGAGTGGCATCTACCCCGGCAACCCCAAGCGGGCCACGGCTCGGCCGACGATGGAGCGGCTGCTGGAGGCATTTGACAACATCAACCTGAGCATTATCCATCTGACCGGGCAGCGGGTCTGTCAGGCGACGCCGTTAACGGCCGTGCAGCAGCGCATTTTATCTCTGTTAGGCTTGTCGGCTACGTTGTATACCAACTGGACTGTGGCCTGAACCGGTTAACCAGGGGTGGATTGGGCCTGTTGACGGTATTTGATTGGTAAAGTGCTTGTTTTTTGTAGCTGTCATATCGGTTTTGCTGGCTTCTGAACCACTTCACCGATATGGCAATCTGAATTGGACTTTTGCTCGTTTATTTGAGCGAACGCCCTGTAGTTACGTCCAACTTACGTCCATCAGGAGATTGCTTTATGAGCGACCAGGAAAAACGGATTGCCCTCTTTGTGACGTGTGTGGTAGACCAGATTCTGCCCGAAGTTGGCGTGGACACAGTGAAGGTGCTGCGCCGCGCCGGCTGCGCGGTAGATTTCCCCCCAGAGCAAACCTGCTGCGGCCAACCCTTTTTTAACAGCGGTTTCCAGGAGGAAGCACGGCGCTTGGCCCGCCGCACCATAGACGCCTTTGCCGACCAAGACATCGTCGTCCTGCCCAGCGGCTCCTGCACGACGATGATTCGTCAGGAATACCCCCATTTGTTGGAAAATGAGCCAAAGTATTACTATCGCGCTCTGCGTCTGGCAAAAAAGACGTTTGAACTGAGCGAATTTTTGGCGAAAGAAGCAAAATGGCCGGCAGCAACGGCCGTGCCTACCCCCCAGCCTGAACCCATCACTTACCACGATTCCTGCCACATGTGCCGCCTGCTTGGCCTGAAAAACGAACCGCGCCACACCTTGCAAGCCGCCGGTTACGCCATCCAGGAGATGACCGAGCCGGACCGCTGCTGCGGCTTTGGTGGCCTCTTTTCCGTACGAATGCCCGAAGTGTCCAACGCCATGACCGCCGAGAAGCTGCGCCAAGCGCAGGCAACGCAAGCCGCCGCCCTGGTCACAGCCGACCCCGGCTGCCTGATGCAAATGCGCGGCCTGACAGACGGCCGTCAACCCATCGAACACATCGCCACCATGCTAGAGAGGGCCACCCGATGAGTACACCAGGCAGCAGCTTCAGCCAATTCCGCCACAGCGCTACCATCGCCATCGAAGACGTGCGCCTGCAAGGGGCGCTGGACCGGGCATTGTCCCATTTCCGCGAAGCGCGCGGCAATGCCCTGAGCGCGGTCCCAGACGTCGAGGCGCTGCGCGACCACCTGAAAGCGATTCGCCAGACGACCATCGCCAACCTGGCCGAACACCTGGAAACCTTCGAGCGCAGCGCCCAGGCCAACGGCGCCCACGTTCACTGGGCGCGCACCGCCGCCGAAGCCAGCCAGATCGTCGTAGACATCGCCCGCGCCCACAACGTGAAACTGGTCGCCAAAAGCAAATCCATGATGACCGACGAAATCCGTCTGAACCAGGCGCTCGAAGCGGCGGGCATCACGCCGGTGGAGACCGACCTGGGCGAATGGATTATCCAGTTGTCGCAGGAGCCACCCTACCACATCATCGCCCCGGCGGTGCATAAAACCAAAGGGCAGGTCATCGAACTATTCGAGCATGAATCGGGCGAATCGCTGTCGGCGGCCGACATTCCGGCGCTGACGGCTGTCGCCCGGCGGATGCTGCGCGCCAAATTTCTGGCCGCCGACATGGGCGTCAGCGGCGGCAACCTGGCTGTGGCCGAGACCGGCAGCGTAGTGCTGGTGACCAATGAGGGCAACGGCCGTATGGTCACAACCCTACCCCGCGTTCACGTCGCCGTCATGGGCATCGAAAAAATCGCCCCAACCTGGGACGAAGCGGCCGTCTGGCTCAGCCTGCTGGCGCGCAGCGCCACCGGCCAGCCGCTTTCCATCTACACCACCGCCATCACCGGCCCGGCCCGGCCCGGCGATGTGGATGGTCCGCAAGAAGTGCATGTGGTGTTGGTGGATAACGGCCGTTCGCGGCTGTTGAACACCCCTTATGAAGAGGTTTTACAATGCCTGCGCTGCGGCGCTTGCCTGAACGTCTGCCCGGTGTACCGCGAGGCGGGCGGCCACGCCTACGGCAGCCCGTACACCGGTCCCATCGGCGCAGTGGTGTCGCCGCTGCTGTTTGGCCTGGAGCAATACGAGGCGCTGCCCCACGCCAGCAGCTTGTGCGGCGCGTGCAAAGACGTCTGCCCGGTGCGTATTGATCTACCGCGTATGCTGCTGGCGCTGCGCCAGGAGGAAGTAGCGCAGGGCATCATCGCCGGACCAGAAGCGCTGGCCGAACGGGCGGTGGCGGCGCTGATGGGCAATGCTGGCCTCTGGCAGTTGGCGCTGGGCGCGGCGCGGCTGGGGCAGCGGCCGTTCCTGCATGATGGGCAACTCCAACTGCCCGTCAGCTTCACCGGCGAACGCCGCCCGCCTCACCTGGCGGCCAAATCCTTCCGCCAGTTGTGGGCCGAAGGCTTAGAGGCCGAAGGCTTGGCAGCCGAAAGCTTGGCGGCCGAAGGCTTGGACTCCCAAGACTGTAGAGGTGATGATGAACGCACGGGATGAAATTTTGGGACGCCTGCGCGCAGCAGGCAATGGGCCGGCCGCGCCGCTGCCGCCGGTGTGGCGCTCGCGGCGCGACTTTGATGACCTGGCGGCGCAATTTACCCAGGCAGCCATCGCCGCCAAGGCGGAAGTCCGGCGGGCGGTTGATTGGGAGACGGCCGTCATTGAATTAGGTACATTGCTGCGCGAAATTAAGATTGGAACGGCCGTTGTCAATGACGACGGGCCGCTAGCTGGGGTGGATTGGCACGGCCGTTTTCCAGACATACAGTGGCATCTTGTCGGGCAAACCGCCGGAGATTTGCGCGCCTATTGCGCCGCGGCCGACGCCGGCCTCAGCAGCGCCGACGCCGCCCTGGCCGAAACCGGCTCAGTCATCATCAGCAGCGGTCCCGGCCAAAGCCGTATGGCAACCCTGCTGCCGCCGATTCACATTGTCCTGCTGCCCACGTCGCGGCTTACCAGCGACCTGTTCACCTGGACGCAGGCGCGCCAGGCCCCCACCCCGGCCAACATCACCCTGATCAGCGGCCCCAGCAAAACGGCCGACATCGAGCAGACAATGGCCGTGGGCGTGCATGGACCAAAGCGGTTTATCGTCATTCTCTATGACGATGCCTTCCCGGCGCCGCTCCGTCTGGCTTAGCCGGCAAACCCCGCCCCACGCATTTCCATTGGCAAATAAAAGATGAACATGGCGGCGGCGGCCAGGGCCAGCAGCAGCGCCAACCAGGGCATCTGCGCCGCCAGACCATCTGGCCGCTCTTCGGCGCGGCGGGCGCGCCGACTGACGGCGTAGAAACTGGCGGCAAAGCCGACCAGCACCACCACCATCTCCAATGGGTCTAACCAGGCGGTCGGCAACACCGGCCCTAGAGTCCAATTGGGCGCGCCGAATAGGGTGATGTTGTGATCCAATAGGAAGTTTTGCCAGACAGGCACGATGCTCAGGGCGCTGCCGAGGAAGTGGAACCCGGCGTAATGGGCAAACCAGATGGCAAACGAGAGCGGCAGCAGCGCCGGGGCATAACGCGCCAGCGCCACACGCAGCGGCTCGTGGCGGCGCGCCAAATGGCGGCTAGACCAGGCAGCCCCCAGACCCAATCCCAGCGGCAGCAGCAAATTCAGCACGGCAAAAATCAGAAACAGCAGCAGGCCCTCGTTATCGGTGCGCAGCCAGACGCCCAATGTTTGCTCCAGGGCGTAAACCGGCGGGACCATGCCAAAGGCGTTGCTCAGGCTGGCGAAAGCGAAGACCAGGATCAGCAGGTGCAAATCCCAGCGACGCGGAAAGGCGTCTGGCGTGCTTGCTTCGCGCAGGGGGCTGCGCAAGGTGAGGGCGATGTTGTCGTAGGGGCAGGCGCGGGCGCAGTCCAGGCAAAAAACGCAGTCCATGTTGCTGCTGATTTGCGGCGCAAACAGTTCTGTACCACAGCCTAACACGTCGCCATTGCCGTTGAGGCACTCTTTGCCTTCGCAGGTGCGGCAAATATCGGCGCTGCGGACGGTGATTTGCGTCGGCGAGATGGTGGCATTGACGAAGTTGAATGTGCCCAGCGGGCAGACGTATTTGCAGAAGGGGGATTCGGCAAAGAGGCTCTCTAATATAAATGAAGCGACAAAGTAAGCGACAATGACCCAGGCGGTCAGCAGCGGGCTGGCCCATAAATCGAGCCATTCGTAGAGCCAGAGGTAGACAAATAACACGCCAATGGCGAGCCATTTGTTGCGCAGGACGCGCGGCCAGCGACGGCCGTTACCGCTCAACTTACGCGCCAATGTGCGGGGCAGGGTGAAGGGGCAGCCCATGCAAAACAGGTTGCCAGCCAACAGCAGCCCCAACATCACCAACCCACGATAATGCACCCAGGTGACGACCGTCGCCAGGTTGGTCGGCGCCAACGGCCGTCCCGTAAACCCATCGTAGAGGATGACGGCCGTTACCAGCAGCATCCCCATTTGCAGCGCCAACCGCCCCCAACGCCAGCGCAGGAAGCGGCCGATGAGGGGAAGGCGTAGTACGTCAGTCGTCATTCGTTCAGTGTCAACCGTTTCACGGGATATGGATAGAGAAGTTGAAGATTTCTGTCCCGGAACGGCCGTCGGCCAGGGTAAAATCAACCGTTACAAGCCAATCGCCGGCCATCGTCCAGGTGAAAGGGGCGACATAGACGCCCTTTTCATCCGGCAGGGCGGCGCGCACCACCGGGACCATGCCGGCGTGGCTCATGTCACCGCGCACCTGCACAGCGGCATCAGCCACCGGTTGGCCATCGGCGTCGGTCAGGGTGACGGTGAGCGTCGTTTCACCAACGGCCGTTGTCTCTGGCTGCGCCGTCACGACCACACCGGTCTCGTTCACTGCCTGGCTTTGCCGCTCACCACAAGCCGCCAGCAGCAAGAATAAGAGCAAAACAAAGACGGCCGTGCCGCGCCCCGCCCATTTGTTCATAACTTACTCACCCCTATGCCGGCTGTGCCCGCCCAGGTGCATGGCCGCCTGCACCGCCAGCGTCGCGGCAGCCAGGTCCAAAACCTGGCCGCCAAATCCTTGTTGAAAGCGCTCTGCCTCTTCGCGGCGCAAAAAAGCCAATACCGTCGGCTCGCAGCAAATCGTTACTGCCGGGCCAACCACGTAAACGGCCGTATGTGCGCTAACAGTACGGCCGTGCAAAAAATCGGTCGCCAGGGCCAATTCCACCTGCCCAGCCAACCGCGCCAGGCTGATGAGGCCACAATGTGGGCAGCAGGCGCGGCGGCGCGTGCCATCGGTCAGGTGCAAGACCATTTGCGTGCGTGGGTTGATGCGGCCATGGCAGGCGCAGCAGACATCGTCGGCCAGAGTAGATTCGCTGTCTGGTGTAGATTGGGAAACGGCCGTGCCAGGCGCAACCACCCCAGGCGAAATCGCCCCACCTCGCACCTTCACCAACTGCCCGACCGCCGCCAACTGGTTCAAGTCGCGGTGAACAGTCATATCAGAGACGCCAAACAGGCCGCCCATCTCTTGAATAGAAACGATGCCCCGCTCTTGCAGCAAATCGAGGATTTTCTGTTGTCGTTCGGTTGGCAGCGCCATCTATCTTGCCTCTTTGCCGTTACAGCCTTGTTATCTTCACAAATTGTAACAGATGTACACACGGCCGTCATGGACTATTGCGCCCAGGCCAACGGCCAACCCCCAATGAATCAACGTTGTAGTAACAGTATTAAATCCAGCTTAAATCTGACGGTGGGCATTGATAACGGCCGTCACCTGTGCCACAATGAAGCCTATGACCACTGTTCTGCTGATAGACGACGAAATCATGATCACCGAACCATTGGCGCGCGCCTTGCGGCAAGCCGGTTATGACGTACTGGTGGCCCATAACGGCCGAGATGGCCTTTCCCTTGCCCAAAGCCAACAACCAGACGTTGTTTTGCTGGACGTGCTGATACCCATCATGGATGGCTGGGAAGTCTGCGGCGCGCTGCGCCGCAACAGCACCGTGCCCATCCTCATGCTCACCGCCCTGGGTGACGAAGTGGACCGCATTTTGGGCCTGGAACTGGGGGCCGACGACTATCTTACCAAGCCGTTCAGCACCCGCGAACTCATCGCCCGCCTGCGCGCCCTGCTGC
The DNA here is from genome assembly GCA_016716065.1 of Candidatus Leptovillus gracilis. Taxonomy (NCBI): domain Bacteria; kingdom Bacillati; phylum Chloroflexota; class Ardenticatenia; order Promineifilales (SeqCode); family Promineifilaceae (SeqCode); genus Candidatus Leptovillus; species Candidatus Leptovillus gracilis. The sequence continues at coordinate 717,845 of JADJXA010000003.1, forward strand.
GTCGCGTGGAACTAGACCGCCGCCCCATCGCCGCCGACAACCAGATCATCGCCGGTCCGCTGCGCCTGGAGCTAAACACCCACCGCCTCTTCAAAGACAACGTCGAACTGCCCCTACGCCAGAAAGAGTATGATTTGCTGGCGCTGCTGCTCAGCCGCCCCGGCGACGTGATCACCCGCGCCGAGTTTTTCGACAAAGTGTGGGGCACAGATTGGCTGGGGGATACGCGCACGTTGGATGTGCATATCCGTTGGCTGCGCGAAAAATAGAGACCGACCCCGGCCAGCCGCACCTCATCCAGACGGTACGTGGCGTTGGCTACCGCTTTGCGAAGGAGCTAGGTTGATGCGTTCACTGCGCACACGTTTGCTGTTGGCCTATGTCGGCCTGATTCTGGCCGGGTTTACAGCGGTGGCCGTGTTGGCCGGGCGGCAAATTTCCGCCGGTACGGTGCAGGATTTCAGCAGCCGCCTGCAAGAACAGACGCAGCTTGTGGCCCGCGCCTTTGCCGACCCGTTGGAAGAGGACTACGACAAAGAGTCTGATTGGACCGAAATCCGTTCACTACTGCAAACCTACGCCCAGCAAACCAACACCACCATCGTCCTGACCGATGATCACGGCGATTTTTGGCTGAGCAGCAGTGGTGAACGCAGCAGTACCAACACGCCAGAAATCCGGTCCGCGCAAAGTGGCGCGGTTAGCAGTGAGATTCGCGGCAGCGTCGTTTACGCCGCCGCGCCCATTTGGGAAGACGATGACGTGATTGCGGTGGTACAGTTAGCCGCGCCGCTGTCGGGCGCGGCGGCACTGGTATGGCAGCGTTGGTTGGGCCTGGCAACGGCCGTATTGGGAGTTACGGCCGTTGCCGCCATCGCCGCCTTTTGGTTAGCGACCACCCTGACACGGCCGTTAGAACAACTACGCCACGCCGCCCTGCAAATTGCCCAGGGCAATTTCCGCGCCCGGCTGCCCGAAACCCGTCAGGACGAAATCGGCCAGGTCGCCCACGCCTTCAACCATATGAGCGGCCAGGTGGAAGCGATGATCGAGGCGCAGCGCGCCTTCGCCAGTAACGCCTCGCACGAGCTGCGCACGCCCCTCACCACCATCCGCCTGCGCAGCGAAGCCCTACGTGACGGCGCACTGGACGACACGACAGCGCAGCGCTACATCGTCGAGATTGACGAGGAAGTGCGGCGGCTGGGCAATCTGGTGCAAGACCTGATGCTGCTCTCGCGGCTGGACGCTGGTCGGCAAGAAATCGGCCACGAGCAGGTAGACCCGATCCGTTTGGCGCGTCAACTGCTGCACGAAATCGCCCCGGCCGCTGCCAGCCGCCACATCAACCTGACACTGGACGCGCCGGAAACAGCGCCGCCGCTGACGGCCAGCTTCACCCACCTGACCATTGTTTTTCGCAATCTGCTCAACAATGCCCTGAACTATACGCCCGATGGCGGCCAGGTCATCTGGCGGCTGGAACCGGTTGGGCCGGTCATCCGGCACACCATTCAAGACAACGGCATGGGCATCGCCGCCGAGGATTTGCCCCATCTATTCGACCGCTTCTACCGGGCCGACAAGTCGCGGTCACGGGCTGCGCCGGGGGTGGGGTTGGGGTTGTCGTTGGTGAAGTTGATTGTGGAACTGTATGGTGGACAGATTGGCATTGTGAGTGCGGGCCTGGGGGAGGGAACGGCCGTTACTGTGCAGTGGCCGCTGGGCGAGGCGACAATACCTGGATAGAGAACCTGACAGGTTTGGGCAAACCTGCCAGGTCTGATCTCTATTGCATCACTGGTAGTTAGCTGCTGGCTCGTTTACGGCCGGTAAACACAGCCAACGCCAGAACCACCACAATCACAACCACGCTCAACACCGGCCCCCAGGAAAGCGAAGTGAACCGGTTCAGATTCAGCGACCAGAGAACCGGGTCCAGAATTGTTCCCTTCAACGAAGCCGAGCCACCCATAGAGCCGACCAGCACAGTGTTCAGAAAGCCCACCAGAACCAGGAAGGCGCTCCATAGTTTCAGGGTGCTGTTTTGCCACAACTTCGGCCCCACGCGCCAGCGCAGTAAGACGAACATGCCCCACGAACCAATCAAAGCCGAAGCCACCAACATCTTGTTCTGAATCAGCAGCGTCTCGCGGATGGCCTCGCGCGGCCAGGTGCCAAATATGCCCGAAAGCGCAGTGAATATCGCCAGAATGACGCCAACGGCCGCGGCCACATAAGCCACCTTGTCGGCGCTGGCAGCCAGGTTGTCATCGCGGCTGCCCATGAAAAACCGAACCGCAAAAGCGGCGGTCGCCAGCACCAGAATGCCGATATTGGCCCCAGACAATACGGTGTGTAATAAACCTTGCATCGTTATTTCTCCTTTCCTTTCGAGACATTGAAGGCCGTTACCGTACCACCGACCAACAGCGTCAGGCCGGCCGCCAGCGTCAGCCACCAATTGAGGGATGAACGGCCGTCGCGTACTTCATGATACACCGAAGCCTGAGCCAGCTTTACAATCGCCGCCTGATCATTACCGTGGCAGCTTTGGCAGCTTCTTTCATCGGCGCGAATTTCTGGCGCACCGGGGTGGGCGTCGCTGGTCAGCCAGTCCCAGGTGATTTGCCCGGGGTAGTACATGGGCAGCGTGGTCCAGGGGATAGCGTCCCAGTCTGGATTGTCGCCGCTAAAGCGCACGGCCGTTATTTCTGCCGGTACACCCACGCCAACCTTCATGCCCTGTGAAATGTAATGCCAGCGCGCGCCGGTGGCGTTTTTATGAATGGCAAAACCGACGTTGTAAGTGCGCCCTTCTAGCAAAGCGTGGTCGGAACTGTTGTTGCCTGTATCCATCGCCCGGCGTAGTTCCACCCGCCACAAACCATCGGCCCAACGGCCGTCGGCCGTGATGTCTGCCACACCCTCTTGCGGTATGCGCAGCAGGCGGCGCGGGATCACATCTCCATTTTGCCAGGCGTGGTTCGGGTCAAACGGAACCGAATTGTCGCCAGACAAAAAGTACACATCGTCCTGACTGTATTCACCAGCCACCAGGCTGTCCCAGTTAAGCGCGTAAATGCCCGTCTTATCAGGATCAAACATCACATTAGGCTGCTTCAGGTCGCCATCCCAATTGGTGCTTACAGCCGATTTACCCTCGTCGCTGTTGCGGTATTCCAGCACATACTGGTCATCCGAATACCCAATCGGGTTACTGCGCACCGAACGCCAATGCCACATATCCAAAAAAGCGCCAGCTTCAGCCAGCGCCGCTAATTCTTCTGGCGATTTTGGTGTATCCCAAGACGCATCCCACCAGGCAGCGCCATTCCGCGACAGCGGAATAAATTTGCGAATATCGGCGCGCCCCCAATCTTCCCCCAGAGTGGTTGTAACAGTATCTTCATCAAGCCCATTGCTCAGAGAATCCAGGCCGTCGTGGCAGGCGGCGTAGCAACCCTGGTTGGCAAATCCCGGGACCACGCCCGTATCCACCATCATAATAACACGGTCTTCGCGCAGACCATACTCATCGGCACCAATGCCGCTGTCGCCCCGTTTTACCCATTTCCCGTCTTCATATACCAACACATCGTGAAACAAGCTGCCCGGATCGGCCGGCCATTCAAACAGCCAGAGGATATCCTGACCATTGTAAGCCGCTTTGACCCGCAATTCCGTCGTGAGTTGATCGGGAACCCAGATGGTGGGTTCTTCTGGTTCAGCATCTTGCGCTGTGGCCGGTAAAGTGACCAGCGCAGCCACTAAAGCCAACAGCAGCATCCCTAATATTGAAATACGCTTCCTTCGCATTGATTTTTCTCCTGTTAGATGTGTTGAAGCAACGGCTTACAAACGCCATTGCCAGGATGAATAGATCGTACTGTAACGTTATTTACAGCTACAGTTTGTAACTATACAGGTCCAAAACCTGTGGTATAAATGATAAGCATGGACGAAGTGCAACAACTGCGAGCAGAAAACAAGCAACTTAAGCGAGAAGTCCAAGAACTCCGCGAAAAGTTGACCGTTGCTGAGACTCAAATCAAGCATTTAGTCGAGTTGCTTGGTCAAAATAGCCACAACTCCAGTTGGCCGTCCAGCCGCGATAAAGGCCGACAGAAGCCTAAGCCCAAAAGTCTACGGCCACAAACAGAGCGCAAAGCTGGTGGTCAGGAAGGACATGAAGGGCATACGCTTGAGTTCAATCCCAAACCAGATTTCATTGAACCGCATCGTCCAGCCCGCTGTGACCATTGCCAAGCCCCATTGTCCGAAGAAATTGTAGCCAGTAAAGTTGCTAAACGACAGGTCTTTGAATTACCGCCATTGCGTTATGTGACCATCGAACACCAAGCCGAAACCATCATCTGTCCCTGTTGTGGTGAAGCAACAACCGGTGAATTTCCAGCGGATGTGACCAACCCGGTGCAATATGGTTCGCAAGTCAAGCGGTTGTCAGTTTATCTGCGCAATGAGCAGTTCATTCCCGTATGAACGGGCGACAGATGTTGGCCGACCTGTTTGAATTACCCATTTCCACTGGTTCATTGCAAAACTTTTTAGAGACGGCCGCAGAAAATGTGAAGCCAGCACACAAGCCATTAAAGAAGCCGTCAAAAAGGCCGAAGTCGGTCATGCTGATGAGACAGGCTCTATATCAGTGGAAAAGAGCTTGGCTCCATACCGTCAGCACCCCAGAATTGACTTATTATGAACCGCATCAAAGTCGGGGCAAAAAGGCGACTGACGCCATTGGCATTCTGCCTGAATTCACCGGCGCCTTGTTCACGATAACTGGGCGACCTATTTCAAGTATCAATTGTTGCTTCATGCCTTGTGCAATGCCCATCATTTGCGCGAGTTGACGGCTCTGGTTGAGAACGATCAACAGCAATGGGCAGCACTGATGATTGTCTATTTGTTATCGGCCAAACAATTGGTTGCCGAAGCTTATCAGGCAGGGGAAACCGAATTGTCAATCGAGCAGTTGCAACGAATCCACCAAATGTATGACACCATTGTTGCCTTCGGTTTAGAGGAAAACCTGTTACCTGATGAACATCCGCCCCTTGTCAAACGAGGGCGGCGCAAAAAAACAAAGGCGCGTAATCTGGTAGAACGATTTGACAAGCAGCAGGAGGCTATCTTGCGTTTTGTCCATGATTTTAAGGTGCCGTTTGATAACAACTTGGCTGAACGAGACATCAGAATGATGAAGGTTCAGCAGAAAATCTCAGGCTGTTTTCGTAGTTGGGAAGGCGCTGAACAATTCTGTTCGCTGCGCACCTATATTTCCACGATTCGTAAACAGGGTCTCAATGTGTGGGAAGCATTAGGGTCTCTGTTTGACGATAATGTTCTCATGCCTCAACTCACACCTGTATAGTTACTACAGTTTAACAAACATCCTGGTGACAATGGCGTCATTGTTTGTCAAAAAGTGTCGCAGGCGTGCTGCGGACTGCCAATTTGATGTTATAGTATTCACAGGCTGATTCGGTCAAAACGGTCTGGCCTTTGCGTTTGCAGCCTATCTTTCTCTGGTGGAAAAGAGCTGATGACTGAACCACAACAATTCTTAGCTTCGCGTGCCGAGTTTTTTACAACACGCCACATTCGCAGACTGCGCTTTGCGCTGCCTTTGGGTCTGTTCTTGCTGGCAACGCTTTTTGAGGGATGGGAACACAGGATAAAGCATGAACCGCTCCTGGTTGACCCAATGGGCTTGCTGGAAATTTTTGTATTTGGTGTTGTAGGGCCAACCGCTGTTTATCTGGCGCTGACCTATGTGGAACATCTGCTGCAAATATTGCAGCAGGCGCACAGCGATATTGCCCAGTTGAATCGCGGCTTAGAGCAGAAAGTGGCGCTGCGTACAGCCGAGCTAGAGCAGGCTAATTTGCGCCTACAGGAAATGGATCAGATAAAGTCCGATTTTGTCTCTCTGGTCAGCCACGAACTGCGCGCACCGCTGGCGACGTTGAATGGCGGGCTGGAGGTGGCCTTGCAATACAAAGAACAGCTTCCACTCAAGGCACAGCGTGTTTTGCACCTGCTGCTAACGGAAACGGCGCGGTTAACCGAATTTGTGCGCACGATTTTGGATTTGACCCAACTGGAAGCCGGGAAACTGCACGTCCACTGTGGGCCAGTGGCGCTAAAACCGCTGCTGCAGCAGGCGGTGAATGTGACGTTGGGAGCCGATGCCGGGCAGGTGGTCTGGCAGCTTCCGGCCGATATACCGCCGCTGTGGGTAGATGAGACCTATACCGAAGAAGTGGTACGCAATCTACTGCGTAATGCGCATAAGTACTCCCCGCCCCAGTCGCCCATCGAGCTAAAAGTGACCGTAGCGCCGGGGCAGCTTTGTCTCTGCATTACTGACTATGGTCCGGGCATTCCCGCCGAGAGGCAGGCGCAGGTGTTCGAGCGTTTTGTGCGCATGTCACCGGGCAATGGGCACAGCGACCAGCCACGCGGTTGGGGGTTGGGGCTGTATTTTGCCCGGATGCTGCTGCAGCAGCAGGGTGGCAGCCTGACGCTGCAATCGCCAGCCCATGAGGATTCCGCTGCGCCGGGCTGCCGGTTTATGCTAACGCTGCCGTTGGCGCAAGAAGAGGAGGCGCAGGATGGCTTGCTTGCTGCTAATTGATGATGATGCGGCGCTGTTGGAGCTGCTGGCTGATTATTTGCGGGAGAGGGGCCATGGGGTGCATACGGCCGTAAACGGCGACGACGGCCTCCGAACGTTTTATGCCAGCCAGCCAGAATTGGTCATCCTGGACGTCACCATGCCGCAGCGCGATGGCTGGCAAACATTGGGGCGCATCCGCGAAATGGCCCAGACGCCGGTGATCATGCTGACGGCGCGCAATGAAGAAACAAGCGTGCTGCGTGGGTTCCAATTGGGCGCGGATGATTACGTTACCAAACCATTTTCTTTTGCCGAATTGGCGGCGCGGGTGCAAAGCGTATTAAACCGGACCCGACAGCAATCCAACCAGGAACAACCCGATGAAAACAGCCATTTGCTGCGCCAGGGCAATTTGGTGGTGGACCTGATGGCAAAACAAGTCTGGCGGGGCAAAGAGCTGATTGCCCTGACGCCGACAGAGTTTAAGCTGCTGACGGCGCTCATGGAACGCAGCGGCGAGGTACTGTCGCCGCAGATGTTGGTGCGTGAGGTGTGGGGCGAGCAGTACGCCAATGACGTGGGCTATGTGCGCCGCTACATCTGGCATCTGCGCAAAAAGGTAGAGATTGACCCAAACCAACCGCGTTATATTCACAGCGAACATGGCTTTGGCTACCGATTTTTTGCGCTGACAGAGGAAGAAACGTAGTTGCTTTTAGGCGGTCACTAAAAGTTCAACCCTGCTCATCAAACAATCACCGACGACCAGCCAAACGGCCGTTTGGACACAAAAGTTAGTCGGCCATCTATGCGAGTCGCTGTTTTGTTGTTGGTGGTGAGGGCGCTGCTGGCAGCGAGTACGGCGTATTTACAAGTCTAACCGCAGTACCCTCCGTGTTCCTCAGGTTAGCAGCTGCGACGAATACAAAAACGCTGCAAAAGGTCATAAACTCGGGTATACTAAATTTGCTGAATTTGTGCGCTGACCAGACGAATCCCTTCCAGGCGCACAGCGCAAACAGGAAACCCATGACCGACACCCTGTCAGGCCGAACCATCGGCAAATACCAACTTTTGGAAAAACTAGGACGCGGCGGTATGGCCGAGGTGTACAAGGGGTACCAGGAAAGCCTGGACCGCTACGTCGCCATCAAGCTCATGCACGCTTTTCTGGTTAGCGAGCAAGATTTTTTGCAGCGCTTCAAGCGGGAAGCCAAAGCCATGGCCTCCCTGCGCCACCCCAACATTGTGGCCATCTACGATTTTGACGTTTACCGCGACGACATTTATTACCTGGTCATGGAATATGTCTCCGGCGGCACGCTCAAGCAAAAGTTAGAAGAACTGGCTCAGCGGCAAGAAGCGCTGTCGCTGGAACGGGCGGTGCAAATTGCTTTGCAAGTGGCCGAAGCGCTGGAGTATGCCCACAGCCGGGGCATGGTTCACCGCGATGTGAAACCCGCCAACATTATGCTCAATGAAGACAGCCGTGCCATCCTCACCGATTTTGGTATTGTCAAGTTGGTTGGCGGCCAAAGCATGGCCTATACGGCCACCGGCGCGCTCATCGGCACCCCTTCTTACATGTCGCCGGAGCAGGCCATGGGCAAACCGGGCGACGAGCGCGTAGACATTTACGCCCTGGGCGTCTTGCTGTTCCAGATGACCACCGGGCAGCTTCCCTTCTCGGCCGATACGCCCCTGGCAGTCATCATGCAGCACGTCAACACGCCCATCCCCGAACCGGTCCGGTTTAACCCCAACGTACCGCCAGCCTTGCAAGACATCATCCTAAACGCCATGGCCAAAGAGCCGGAAAACCGTTACCGCACGGCCAAAATCATGGCCGATGATTTGCGGGCGCTGCGCTTCTTGCCCGGTGACAAAAGCGGCAGTTCTGTCGCTCCCGTCGGCCAACTATCGGCGTTGTCCGGTGGCGCGATGGAATCGCCGACTGAACCGACGGCGGTGGTCCCCGACACTACGGCGGGGGTCCCCGACACTACGGCGGGGGTCCCCGACACTACGGCGGTGGTCCCCGACACTACGGCGGTGGTCGCTGAACCGGCAGCGGGAGGCGCTGAACCGACGGCGGCGGTTGGTGGGATGACGGCCGTATCCACCCCGGCGCCTTTCGTCAGCACCGAATGGATCACGCCACCGGCGACGCCGCCACCGGCGACGCCGCAGCCGCCGCTGGCGGCGGAGGCTGGGAAAAAGCGCGCCGTCTGGCCGTTGATGGTCGTTGGCTTGCTGCTGTTGGGGCTGATTAGTGGCGGCATCTGGGCGTTAAACGGCCGTGCCAACGAACCCGCAGAACCGGTGACGGCCGCAGCCGGACCCACAGCAGCCGATACCCAGACACCGCCAGCAACAGAAGAACCGGCCACCGCCACGCTGCCACCGCCAGCTCCCACCTTGCTGGTGGTGGTCGCCAGCGAAGAGGCGACGGCCGTTATACCTACCGCCAGCGCCACTGCCACCAAAAAGGCAACGGCCGTGCCCACCCCAGACGCCACCGCTGCCGCTCTAGCCGCCTGCACGCCAGACGCCCGACTGGTCAATGTGTTCACGTTCCAAAATCCACGCGCCAAGACCGCGCCAGTCAATGCCCCATTTCCAGTCAATTGGGTTCTGCAAAACAGCGGAACCTGCCCCTGGCCCGACAATCTGAATTGGGCGCACCAATCCGGCGAAACGTTTGCTTTCACAGGTAATCCGATTCGGCTGAATACGGCCGTGCAGCCAGGCGAAAGCATCACCCTCACGGCCAGTTTTGTCGCCCCGGCGGCCGCCGGCAGTTATCAGAGTGTCTGGTCATTGGTAGACGCCAGCAGCAAACCGTTTGGCCCGGAGCTGACCTTCAGCCTGGAAGCCTACGTCCCGGCGACAGCGACGCCTACGGCCACACCTACGCCTGAAGCCACGGTGACGGCCGTTGCCTCACCCACATCTGATCAACCAACCACCCTGATTTGGATTGCCCAAAGCTGCGAATACATCGGCACAGAGTGGCGCTGCCAGGTGCAGATCACTCCTTACGGTGGCGGTGGCGGTCCTTACACCGTTTGGGTTTTTGACGCCGACCAGCCGGCCGAGTATCGCGGCGCCGGCCCATTTTACCACTTCGCCAAAGCCCGCCGCTGCGCAGCCTACAACCACGAAGTGCGCGTTCAGGATGACGCCACCGGCACGGCACAGTCGCAGCAAATTTTTATTGATCCCAACCTGGCGATTCCCGGCGGCTGCACCCTGCCGTAAGGGTTTGGACTTTTGCCCTCTTTTGCCATCGGCCCTCGTCACGTTATAATGCAGTCCATCAACCACGACACAATGCGCATAACGCTCGACGTATACCAAATGCAGTTTTTCAGAGGTGATCAATGGCTAAACCCACCGGCTCAGGCGAGTCGCAAGAACTTAGAGATTTACGCCAACAAGTTGAATGGCAGGATGAAGAACGGCGCAAAGTCGGCCGCAAATTAACGGAAATCGAACAACGGGTTGTCCTACAGGAGCGGGAAGTTACTGCCCGCGACCAACGTATTCAAGACCTGGAAACGCAAATCGCTGGTCTCACTTCGCAGCTTTCGCGTCTGCCTCAGGTAGATGTGCAGTTGGCGCAGTTCAAAGACGACATCGTGCAGATGATCGAGCAGTATGATCAGCGCCGGGTGCAGGCGCAGGCGGAAATGGAAGCGATGCGCCGTGTGGAACATGAAAGCAACGTGCGTGAAATCGCCGACGTGCGCAAGGAGCTGCCGGCTATCCCGCGCTTGCAGCGCGAAATGGAAATGCGTCAGGCGGAAGAGACACGGTTGGCGAACTTGATCGGACAGCAGCAGAATAAGATGACGGCCGTTGCCAACCGCGTGGACACCTGGGAAAACTCCCTGACCTTCTTGGAAGAAAAAGAAAAACAAAACAGCCGCAGTATCAGCGAAGCACAGGCCAAACTGGTGGAAATCAACAAACGATGGAGTCCCATCCACGACCGATTGGACGTGCTGACCAGCAACGCCAGCAAACTAGACATCAGCATCCGCAATCTGATGGAAACACAGCAAGAAATCCGCGAAAGCACCAAAGGCTGGATGGAACAAATCCAGATTGGGGAATATGAACGTAACCAGCGGGTGGAAGGGTGGCGGCAAATCATGGAAGACCACGCCAAGACCATCCAACAATTCTCCAAAGAATGGGTCACGTTTTCCGACCAGTACAAAGAAGCCAAAATGGCCGTGCAAACCCTGGCCCCCTGGCAGGCGCAAATCGAACAACAGCAGCGCGACACGGCCGAACTTCTGCGCGTGGAACACAGCCGCCTCAGCGCCAATTGGGAGAACTTCCTGTCTGAAAACGACAAAAAATGGCGCACGTTCGACGTGGAAATGGAACAGCGATGGGCCGGTTTGAACCGGCAAAACCGGCAAATTTTGGAACAAATTACCCTGCTCGAAGAACAGCTTAAAACCATCGAACAAGACAAAGAAACATTGTGGCGTGTGCAAACAGCCCAGGCCGACGCCCTGAAACAATGGCCGCGCCTCTGGCTGGAAGAAGTTGAAAAAGCCGTTTCCCGTAACCCCAGCCGCCGTCGCCAACCGGCGCTGGTCCCGGTGCGTGAAGAATAAGAGAGAGCAGCCAGTGTTCAGTATTCAGTGTTCAGTGAACTGGATACTGAACACTGAATACTGAACACTGAAATGTACGTCATCGGTACCGCGGGCCACGTAGATCACGGCAAATCCACTCTCGTAGAGGCGCTCACCGGTATTGATCCGGACCGCCTGGCCGAGGAAAAAGAACGGGAGATGACCATTGACCTGGGCTTTGCCTGGCTGAATTTGGGCGATGGCGCAGAAGTGGGTGTGGTGGATGTGCCCGGCCATCGGGATTTCATTGAGAATATGTTGGCGGGCGTGGGGGGCATTGACCTGGCGCTGTTTGTGGTGGCGGCCGACGAAGGGGTGATGCCGCAAACACGCGAGCACCTGGCAATTCTTGATCTGTTAAACGTGCGCAGCGGTGTGGTGGCCTTGACCAAAAACGACCTGATTGATGACCCTGACTGGTTGGACCTGGTGACGCTGGAGCTGCACGACTTATTGGCCGACACTGCGCTGGCCGACGCGCCCATCGTGCCGGTGTCGGCGCGCACCGGAGCCGGGCTGGATGAACTGCGGGCCGTATTGTGGCAGCGGTTAACGGCCGTTCCCCCCCGCCCTGACCTCGCCCGCCCCCGTTTGCCCATTGACCGAGTGTTTAGCCTATCCGGTTTTGGCACAGTCGTCACCGGAACTTTAAGCGACGGCCGTTTCCACCTGGGCGACGCGGTAGAAATCCAGCCATCTGGACTGAAAGGGCGCATTCGCGGACTGCAAACCCACAAAACCAAACGAGACACAGCCCATCCGGGCAGCCGCGTCGCCATCAATATCACCGGCGTAGACCACAATCAGGTGCAGCGCGGCGATGTGGTGGCTGCGCCAGGCATTCTGAGCGCGACCGTTTTGTTAGACGTGGTCTATCGCCATCTGGCCGATGCGCCCACACCATTGAAGCATAATATGGCCGTGAAATTGTTTGTCGGCGCGGCCGAGGTGATGGCCCACGCCCGCGTGTTGGGCATGACCCAAATCAACCCCGGCGAAGAAGGCTGGCTGCAACTGGCCCTGACGCAGCAGGTGGCTGTGGCGCGCGGCGATCATTTCATTTTGCGACGGCCGTCGCCTGGCGCAACTCTGGGCGGCGGCAAAGTATTGGATCCACACCCTGGCCGCCGCCACCGCCGTTTTCGTCCCGATGTCTTGGCCCGGCTGCAAACCCTGGCCCAAGGGACACCGGCCGATTTGCTGCTGCAAGCGCTGTCTCGCCTGGAGCCGACCACAATGACCAAACTGCGGCAAAGCGGCAGCGTCAACCAGGCCGAAGCGGCGGCTGCCCTGGCCGAATTGGAACGGGACAATCTGATTGTCCGCCTGGAACAGCAGCTCATGACCCGCGCCGGTTGGCAGCGGCTGCAAGATCGGCTGGCAGAGATTGTGGCGCGTTATCATCAGGAGAATCCGCTGCGGCTGGGCGTGCCCCGCGAGGAGGCGCGCAGCCGCCTGAAGCTGCCGCCAACCATTTTTAATCCGCTGGTGGATGCGGCCGCGCAGGCCGGTCTGGTGATCCCCGACGAAGCCACACTGCGCCAACCCGGCCGTGAAATTACCTTGTCGCCGGGGCAGCAAACGGCCGTGTCTGCCTTACTGCGCCAGATGGACGCCGCCGGTATCCATTCACCCAGCGTGAAGGAATGCAAAACGGCCGTTGGCAACGCCGTATATTTGGCCCTGCTGGACATGGGGCAGCTGCGCCAACTTAACGATGACGTGGTTTACGCTGCGCCACATTATGCCCTATTCACCGGGCAGATCGTGGCGTACTTGGCAGGGAACGGCCGTATCAACGCTGCCCAGGCCCGCGACTTGCTGCAAACCAGCCGCAAATACGCCATCGCCTTCTTAGAGCACCTGGACGACATCAAAGTTACCCGGCGCGTTGGCGATGATCGGGTGTTGGTGCAGCCAAAAAACACTCCATCATGAATTTTGATGACCTGAAGCAAGAAATCGAGCTGTTGAAAGCAGAGAATGCGACATTGACCGCGCGAGCAGCCCGGCTTGGCCGGGTTGAACATACGCTGAATGCTATCCTAAAAGGCACAGCATGGGCAACCGGTCATGATTCTTTTGTTTCCCTGGTACAACATCTGGCCGAAACGCTGGCGGCCCGGTATGCGTTGGTAGGCGAGATAACCGGCCATAACAAAGAGCTGATTCAAACGATTGCCTATTGGCAAGACGGCCGTCTGCGGCAAAATATCCAATACGAGATTGCCGGCAGCCCTTGCGCCGCAGTGCTGGAAAACGGGATACAGTATTACACCTCAGATGTCTGGCGATTGTTCCCCGAAGACAAAGGATTAAACGAGAAACAGATCGAGTGTTACATTGGCGCGCCGCTGTTCGGCGCCGATGGGCAGCCATCAGGAGTTCTGGTCGTCTTCCACGACCAGCTCATAGACAGCACCGTTGATTCCGTCTCGGTCATGAATCTGTTTGCTGCGCAAGCCGCGACCGAGTTAGAACGTAAGCGAGCCGCAGAGATGGAACGCACACAACGCGAACTGGCTGAAGCCCTACACGAAATCGGCCTGGCGTTGAGCGCATCACTGGATGTTGAAGTGGTGCTGGATTTGCTGCTGGAACAGCTCGGCCGGGTTGTACCTTATGATTCGGCGAACGTTATCGAAGTGCAGAATGGGCAAACGTTTGTTGTGCGGGCGCGTGGTTACGAGCAGTTCAGCATTTTTTTGGATACTGCCCAACGGCCGCGCGCTAGAGACGTGGCCGACGCGCTGACCTGGCAGAAAGTGATTGAGACAAAACGGCCGTTAGTCATCCCAGACATCAAGCAGAGCAATTTGTGGCTCGACAGCGCTTCCACCCCACACATTGGCTCTTGGGCCAGCGCTCCTGTACTGATTGGCGGCGAAGTAGCAGCCTTTTTATCCATCAACAAACTTGAACCTGATTTTTACAACGACGAACATGGGCAGCGTTTAGCGGCGTTTGCCGCCCAGGCCGCGCTGGCTCTGCAGAATGCCCGGCTGTTTGCTGCGGCCACCGGGCGCACCGAAGCGCTGCGATTGACAGGCGACGTGCTGCGGGCGCTCAACGCAGCTTCCAACATTCAGGATGCGTTCCCTGCCCTGGTGAGGAGTCTGAAAGCCGCTACCAACTGCCAACGGGTCACGTTGGCGCAAATGGATGAAACGCGGGAGTGGGCCTATTTTATTGCGCTGCATGATGACAAGAATCAATTTGACTCAGCTTTTCGTCTGCACATTTCGCAGTCGGCGGCCACTGAGGATTTATTGCACGGCCGTGTCCACATCGTGCCCGACATCAGCCAAGAATTAGACTATCTGGCTGCTCAATTATTGTACAAAGAGGGGTATCGGGCCTATATAGCCCTGCCGCTGCTGGTTAATGAGGCTACCCAAGGAGTTCTGACATTAAGTTGGGACCAGACAGGCGCGTTTGAACAAGTCAGACTGCCTCTGGTTCAGCAAATCGCCAATGTCATTGCCCTGGGGCTGGAACGAAGCCAATTGTTTGCCAAAACCCACGCCCGAACCCAAGAATTGAATCTGCTCAACAAAGTCATTTCTGCCGCCGCTTCCGGGCAGACAGAAGAAACCGTGCTGCAAATACTTTGCCAGGAAATTGCCCACTATTTATCGGCAAGCCACGTCACGTTGGTGGAGTTAGACAAGTCCATGACAACTGGGCGGGTGATGGCCCAATATCTTAGCCCCGATCACAAATCGCTTACCGGCCGGGTTTTAGAGCTAATGACAGACAGCGCATTGTTAACGGCCGTTGTGCAAACCCAAACGCCCTTTGTTGTCCCGGATTTGAGCCAATTCCCCCTTAGTCCTGGCATGGCCCACCTGGTCGAAATCTACCGCCTCATGTCGGCTTTACTCGTTCCTATTTCGCTGCGGGGCAGCCTTGTTGGCATTATGGGCATCGGTTCCGAGACGAGACATGTTTTCACCAACGAAGAAATCCGCCTGACCCAAACCGTTTGCGAAGAATTAGGCCGCATTCTGGAAACGGCACGCTTGTACGACCAGTTACGCACCCACGCCGCTGAATTGGAAGAGCGGGTAGCGGAACGCACCAGCGAATTGGCCGAAGCCAATGAGCAGCTCAAAGAGCTAGACGCTCTCAAGTCCCAGTTTGTGTCCGACGTTTCCCACGAACTGCGTACACCGGTAACCAATCTGAAGCTGTATCTCGATCTTCTGGAACACAAAGGCAGCGAGCTTTTGCCCAAATACCTGCCTATTTTACAAAAACAGGCTGACCGCTTGGGTCAGCTTATCCAGGATATTTTAGATCTTTCCCGGCTAGACATTCGCCCCAACAACCTGCCTGGCTTCCAATTGGTAGACCTGAACGCCATTGCTCAGGACGTTGTCATCGCCCATCAGCCGCGCGCCGACATTGCCGGCTTACAGATGGTTTTTACACCCTGTCCCGACCTGCCACTCATTTGGGGCGAGCGCAATCAACTGGCGCAGGTGATCACCAATCTATTGTCTAACGCCATCAATTACACCAAACAGGGCCGCATAGAGGTAAAAATTGCGCCCACCGCCAATCAGCAGCAGGTCTGTCTGGCCGTTAAAGATACCGGCATCGGGATTGACGCCGATGATGTGGTCTATTTGTTTAACCGGTTTTACCGGGGCAAGCAGGCCCGACAATCTAATATTCCTGGAACCGGGTTGGGCCTAGCAATTGCCCAGGAAATCGTCCGGCTGCATGGTGGGCATATTGAAGTATTTAGCGCCATCAACCAGGGTTCCACACTCAGCGTTTTTCTACCGATGCAGACCTGAATGTTTGTTGCCTGACGGCCGTTGCCCACCCTCCCCTTCCATAAAGTGGGAACGCACCCGCCAATGAACTAGAAACCAGAGCGCCGCCATAACCATACTCAGCCAACCCAAAACGGCCGTTACCCCACGCACATCCATCCCCCACGAATCCTGCGCATAACCGGCAAAAAAAGTAGCAACAGACTGCGTCAGCGTCAACGCCGCAAACTCAAAGGCAAACACCCGGCCGCGAAATCGGTCGGGCGTCAACATTTGCAGCAGGGCCGCCGAAAACACCCAGACAGCCCCAGACCCCACCGTCCGCACCAGCGTTCCGGACAAAAAAACCGGCAGCGAGCCGGCCCGCGCCAAAGTCATAATGCCCACCGTCAGGAGAACAAAGCCGATGGAAATCCCTAACAAAATCCGGCGACGGCTGTCACCCAGCCAGGACCGCAGCACAATCGGCCCCAACCCGGTCCCCAATCCGCTGACAACATAGATAGCGCCCAAAACGGCCGTGGCGCCATTTTCAACATGCAGCGTTTGCGCCACAAACGAGTCCTGCAGCGAAAAGACCTGCGCCGCAAACGTGATCTCCAGCACATTGATACCACCCCAGACCAACGAACCGGCCGCCTTCACCAGCGCAATCGCCAAAATAACAGGTTCGCCCCACAGATACCGAAACCCGTCTACAAAATCCAGCCACCCCGTCTGCCGAACTCCCACCGACGTAATAACCGTCGCCGGCATCACAATCCGGCTAATAAACCAGGCAGAAAGTATAAATGTCAGGCTGTCCAGCACAAACGCCGTCTGTGCCCCCAAAGTAGCCGCCACCAATCCACCCAAAAATGCGCCCAACGCCAGCATCGTACTCCAGGTAAGGCTGTCCAGCGCATTAGCCGTCACCAGGTCCTCTTCAACCACGACATTGGCCAATACTGCATTCCGCGCCGGTGTAAACAATGCACTCAACACAAACTGAAGCAGTGTCAGTGCATAAAACAACCAAATTTGCCCCGACGAGCGCACCAACAAAAAGCCAAGCACGGTAAAGGCGCGCAGCACATCAGAAACAATGAGAATCGTTCGACGATTGAGACGGTCAGCCAGCACACCGGCCAGAGGGCTAAACAGAAAGAGGGGTAAAAAACGAGTCAAAAAAAGGTAGCTAATAGCTACCCCGCTGTTGGTAAGTGCAGTGATGATTTCGGCCGCGGCCAGCAGGTTGAACCAATCTCCCAACTGAGAAACAACACTCCCCAGCCACAGAAAACGATAGTTACGGTTTTTCTGCAGCAGAAGGAGATATTCACGCATGACGACGGCCGTTGCTTAAGTCCCCCAAACAAAAAAAGAGATTGGCTACTGAAGAGTAGAAGATATACATCTTCACTCCTCAATTTCCAATCTCTAAAAAAGGTCTCTTGGCAATGACCTACTCTCCCAGGGAGTCACCCCCCAAGTACCATTGGCGCTGGCGAACTTAACTGCCGGGTTCGAGATGGGACCGGGTGTACCCTCGCCGCTCAAATCACCAAGAGATCTTTCTAAAAAACAACAAATTAAAGAACATATCAAATGAATAAGGTAACAGGAACTATGTACAATACCAAAATTCCGAATTCTCCGTACCATGTGTAACGTAAGCCCTCGACCATTAGTACGGCTTAGCTGAGTACATTACTGCACTTACACTTGCCGCCTATCAAGCTAGTGGTCTCCTAGCGGTCTTACTCCATAACGGATGAGGGATCTAATCTTGAGGCAAGTTTCCCGCTTAGATGCTTTCAGCGGTTATCTCTGCCAGACGTAGCTACCCAGCGATGCACCTGGCGGTACAACTGGCACACTAGAGGTCTGTCCACCCCGGTCCTCTCGTACTAGGGGCAGCCCCTCTCAAATCCCTTGCGCCCACAGCGGATAGAGACCGACCTGTCTCACGACGGTCTGAACCCAGCTCACGTACCGCTTTAATGGACGAACAGTCCAACCCTTGGGACCTTATCCAGCCCCAGGATGCGATGAGCCGACATCGAGGTGCCGAGCCTTGTCGTCGATGTGAACTCTTGGACAAGACTAGCCTGTTATCCCCGGAGTAGCTTTTATCCGGTAAGCCACGGCCCTACCACACGGAACCGTGGGATCACTAAGCCCTACTTTCGTACCTGCGCGACGTGTATGTCTTGCAGTCAAGCTCCCTTGTGCCTTTACACTCTACGGCTGGTTTCCATTCAGCCTGAGGGAACCTTTGGGCGCCTCTGTTACATTTTCGGAGGCGACCGCCCCAGTCAAACTACCCACCAGGCACTGTCCCTACGCCGGATAACGGCCGCGGGTTAGAGCCAAGACTTAGCCAGGGTGGTATTTCAAGGTTGGCTCCACCGAGACTGGCGTCCCAGCTTCAAAGCCTCCCACCTATCCTACACAAGATAAGCCCTAACTCAATGCCAAGCTGTAGTAAAGCTTCACGGGGTCTTTTTGTCCTGCTGCGGGTAACGCGCATCTTTACACGTACTTCAATGTTCGCCGAGTCCCTCGTTGAGACAGTGCTCTTCTCATTACGCCATTCGTGCGGGTCGGAACTTACCCGACAAGGAATTTCGCTACCTTAGGACCGTTATAGTTACGGCCGCCGTTCACTGGGGCTTCGGTTCAAAGCTTTGCTTGCGCTAACCTCTCCCCTTAACCTTCCAGCACTGGGCAGGCGTCAGCCCCTATACATCGTCTTTCGACTTAGCAGAGACCTGTGTTTTTGTTAAACAGTTGAAAGAGCCGTTTCTCTGCGGCCTCCGCCAGCTCAACGAATTGTATCACCGGCAGAGGCCCCCCTTATCCCGAAGTTACGGGGGCATTTTGCCTAATTCCTTAACGAAGGTTCTCTCGATCCCCTTGGTATACTCTACCCACCTACCAGTGTCGGTTTGCGGTACGGTCACCTAAATATCATCACTTAGAGGTTTTTCTTGGCAGCCTGGCTCAATCACTTCTGGCTCTAAAGGCACCGCTATCACGCTTCAGACTCCGGGTGCGGATTTACCTACACCCATCCTTATCCTAGACGTTTAGCACCCCAATCCAATAAGGGGCTGACCTACCACGCTGCGTCCCCCCATCGCTCCATTTAGGCGGTTCCGGAATATTAACCGGATGTCCATCACCTACGCCTTTCGGCCTCGGCTAAGGCCCGACTAACCCGACGCGGATTAACCTTGCGTCGGAAACCTTAGGTTTACGGGGAACATGTTTCTCACATGTTTTACGCTACTCATGCCAGCATTCTCACTTCTGTAGGCCACAGATGTCCTTTCGATCACCCTTGTATCTCCTACAGAACGCTCTCCTACCACTCCAACAAACCCGCAGAACTATCAAAGTCCGAGGCTTCGGTGCTATGCTTAAGCCCCGTTACATTTTCCGCGCAAAAGCGTTTGACCAGTGAGCTATTACGCACTCTTTAAAGGGTGGCTGCTTCTAAGCCAACCTCCTGGCTGTCTAAACACTCTCACATCGTTTCCCACTTAGCATAGACTTAAGGACCTTAGCCGACGGTCTGGGTTGTTTCCCTTTCGACTATGAAACTCATCTCACATAGTCCGACTGCCGCACTCTAGAGTATAGGTATTCGGAGTTTGGTTGAGGTCGGTAAGCTCGCGCCCCCTAGCTCATCCAGTGCTCTACCCCCTATACTAAACATGCGACGCTAGCCCTAAAGCTATTTCGGAGAGAACAAGCTATCTCCAAGTTCGTTTGGCATATCACCCCTACCCACAGGTCATCCCCTAATTTTGCAACATTAGTGAGTTCGGCCCTCCACGAGGGATTAGCCTCGCTTCAGCCTGCCCATGGGTAGCTCACCTGGTTTCGTGTCTAATCCCAGCAACTACATCGCCCTATTCAGACTCGCTTTCGCTACGGCTCCGTCTGTCGCTGACTTAACCTCGCCACTGAGATTAACTCGCTGGCTCATTCTCCAAAAGGCACGCCGTCACACAATTGCCCGAAGGCCATAGTGCTCCGACCGGTTGTAGGCACACGGTTTCAGGTTCTATTTCACTCCCCTTACCGGGGGTCTTTTCACCTTTCCCTCACGGTACTTGTTCACTATCGGTCGTCAAATGTATTTAGCCTTGGGAGGTGGCCCTCCCAGATTCCGACAGGGTTTCACGTGCCCCGCCGTACTCAGGAACATCGCAGGAGTCTATCCGATTTCGCATACGGGACTATCACCCTCTATGGTCCACCTTTCCTGATGGTTCTACTACCAGATAGATTTGTAACTCCTATGCGCGAGTCCTACAACCCCGCCACCATATAGACAACGGTTTGGGCTTTTCCCCTTTCGCTCGCCACTACTTAGGGAATTATTTCTTTTCCTGAGGTTACTAAGATGTTTCAGTTCACCTCGTTCCCTCTGTTACCCTATGTGTTCAGGTAACAGTGCTAGAGCATTAACCCCTAGCAGGTTTCCCTATTCGGACATCCCCGGATATAACATCTGCACACGACTCCCCGGGGCTTATCGCAGTGTACCACGTCCTTCATCGGCATTTGACGCCAAGGCATCCACCGTGCGCCCTTAGTAGCTTACACACATGATACGGAGAATTCGGCATTTTCATACGTACATAAATTACGCCATCACCTTATTCATTTGTAAATGTACTTGTCATCAGCTTAGTAAGCTGCTGATCAATGCCACCGTGAAGTAGCATTGATCAATCCCTTACTAAAACACAACACATATTTATAAAGGACAAAAAACCCGACATATAGTCGGGCCATCAAGAGCACAACTATACACCAACAAACCGTCAGATATTGAACAAGTTGAAAAAATCCATATCAGTTTGCAAAAAACCTTACCCGCAAACCCCTGGCCCAATGGAGATGAGGAGGCTCGAACTCCTGACCTCCGCCGTGCAAAGGCGGCGCTCTCCCAACTGAGCTACATCCCCTTAAGGAACAAAGGTGGGCCTGGTTGGACTCGAACCAACGACCTCTCCCTTATCAGAGGAACGCTCTAACCGGCTGAGCTACAGGCCCAAACGCGGGCGTCCACAAGTTAGCCCCTCTGGAGAGAAAGCTAATTGTCACACCTAAGAATTTGTTAAAACCTTGACAACTAAAAAGTGACAGAAACGATTTAACGCAGATTGACACCCTAATGGGTGACTGACCTGGGAGTGAGCTTTGTTTCACAACAAAGCTTTTTCTCCTTAAAAGGAGGTGATCCAGCCGCAGCTTCCGCTACAGCTACCTTGTTACGACTTCGTCCCAGTTACCGACCCCGCCTTAGGCGGCTGCCTCCCGTGAGGGTTAGCCCACCGACTTCAGGCGTTGCCAACTTCCATGACGTGACGGGCGGTGTGTACAAGACCCGGGAACGTATTCAACGCACTGTTGCTGACGCGCGTTTACTAGCAACTCCGACTTCATGCAGGCGAGTTGCAGCCTACAATCCGAACTGAGACCGGCTTTGGGGGATTGGCTCCACCTCGCGGCTTGGCAACCCATTGTACCGGCCATTGTAGCGTGTGTGTAGCCCAGGACATAAAGGCCATGCTGACTTGACGTCATCCCCACCTTCCTCCCGCTTATCACGGGCAGTCTCGCTAGACACGTATAACTAGCGACGAGGGTTGCGCTCGTTACAGGACTTAACCTAACACCTCACGGCACGAGCTGACGACAGCCATGCAGCACCTGTATACGCTCCCCGAAGGGTCGCTCACCTTTCGGCTCGCTACCACGCATATGTCAAGCCCTGGTAAGGTTCTTCGCGTAGCCTCGAATTAAACCACACGCTCCGCTGCTTGTGCGGGTCCCCGTCAATTCCTTTGAGTTTTAGCCTTGCGGCCGTAGTCCCCAGGCGGTCAACTTAACGCGTTAGCTACAGCACAGAAGGGGTCAATAACCTCCTACGCCTAGTTGACATCGTTTACGGCTAGGAATACCGGGGTTTCTAATCCCGTTCTCTCCCCTAGCTTTCGCATCTGAGCGTCAGGAGTGGCCCAGAGAGCCGCCTTCGCCACTGGTGTTCCTCCCGATATCTACGCATTTCACCACTACACCGGGAATTCCACTCTCCTCTACCACCCTCAAGTCTACTAGTTTCGAACGGCCTCTCCCAGTTGAGCCAGGAGCTTTCACGTCCGACTTAGTAAACCGCCTACATGCGCTTTACGCCCAGTAAATCCGGATAACGCTCGCCTCCTACGTTTTACCGCGGCTGCTGGCACGTAGTTAGCCGAGACTTATTCCTGGGGTACCGTCCTTTCTCTTCCCCCAGAAAAGGAGTTTACAACCCGAAGGCCTTCATCCTCCACGCGGTGTTGCTGCGTCCGACTTTCGTCGATTGCGCAATATTCCTTGCTGCTGCTACCCGCAGGTATCTGGTCCGTGTCTCAGTACCAGTGTGGGGGGTCACGCTCTCACGCCCCCTACCCGTCTTAGCCTTGGTAAGCCATTACCTTACCAACAAGCTGATGGGCCGCAGGCCCCTCTTAGAGCGCCGAAGCTTTAGTCAAGGTTTTCTAAAAGCCTTGACATCCGGGGTATTAGCTATCGTTTCCAACAGTTATCCCCCTCTCTAAGGCAGGTCACCAACGTGTTACTCACCCGTTCGCCACTCTCACCCCAGACGAATCCAGGGATCCCGTTCGACTTGCATGCATTAGGCACGCCGCTAGCGTTCATCCTGAGCCAGGATCAAACTCTCCATAAATAGAAAGTTTAAATCCGTCTAAAACGGACTACTATTAAAAGAATTTACTCAACCTGAACGTTACTGCGTTTCTGTCACTTTTCAATTGTCAAGGTACACAAGGTCAATGATTATAGCAAACGCACGCCCTTTGTCAAGGGATTTTTGCAGACAAAAAAACGGCTAAGAGCCGTTTCTAGCTACTGTAATTTCAGTTTGCCTGACCTTAATTTTTTTGTTTTGATGTTCCGATTATTTCGGCGACATCTCGTTGCCATCAACAGTTTGGGATTATAGCAAGCACCCTAATTGGTGTCAAGGGATTTTCGTGTGAATTTCTAAAACTGGTTTTAGCAAAGGTCACTCACTCGACTAAACTACTCCAATAGCTTTCCGTTTTTTGTTGTAAATCACATGTAGCGGCTAGTTTTTTCTCAGGTATAGGCTACAGAAAATGCTGCGGAATGGATGCGAGGTCGGATTCTTGGGTTATCACCGATGGCTCTTTTTCATTTCAGTTGTGCACACGCAGGGATGGGGTCGCGGGCTCGTCTTAACTGCAGCGAACGGCTTTTCCCTGCGCCATCTCGACCTGATAGAGGCCAGCGCCGGTCAAAGAAGAGGGCGAGATGACGCGGAGGCCAGGTATTGGTGGCTAGCAAAGATGCCCCACCTGCCCTTCCCTACCGACCCAACTGATTTGGCACACACCCGTCACCAATTTCTGAATGGAGTGATTTACTTCAATTGGCGCCGCTTCATACAATGCGTCATATTGGCTACACGCAATTCAAAAGAGAAGGTAATTGATTAAGTTATGAGCTACTCATAAATAATTGGTTAAAATGATTTTCCGTACTTCTGCGAGGGTTGTGGTAGGAGGCAGATTTTGAGTTTCAATGAAGAGAGTCAATAAAATTAGAGCCAGACTAAATGTTTCGCTGCGATTAGCGCCAAATACAGCGTTCAGCGTGCCATGGGCGCGACCCAATTCGATTACCTCTTGCGGTGATACTCGTATAGATGTCCATTTGCGTTCTGCGGTTTCTACCGGGACAGCTAAGTCCCACAACAAGTAAAGGGACTCCAGGTCTGTAATCCCTTCGGGGATTTCTCTGTTTCTGTCGGATACGGCACGGTGCAGCGCTTCTAATCTGGCAGTAAGTGTAGCGATTGCCAGATCTGGTAAATCGGCGCGTGACAGGCCAGATGGGAGGAGAAGCGCCAGCCGCTTCATTTGTTGTTTTTCATCATCCGAGAGGGCGACGTAAACATTTTGTCGGCTGACAGCGTGCGGCGGCCGGCCGCGCTTTGGCTTGTCTTTTAGCAGCTCGGCGAGCGTGCTGGTTCGGTCTTTGCGTTGACTGCTCATGGTTTTGGGACAGAAGACGTCATTCTAGCAGCAATCAAGCGGCCTGGCGGTAGTTGTGATGGTTTTCAAGGAATTTCGCCACAAATTCCTCATTTATGATTACGCCCCCGGTGATTAACAGCTCCAGGCATAAGTGGAGACACAGCAAACAGATGCTCCGCGGATAGCCACGTGTCTCGCGCCAGATGGGCATGATGGCGTCTTCGGTGAAGAGCGCCGGTTGTTTGTTGTCGCGTCAGCAGCGGGCAAGCGATACTCTATAAGGAGCGTGTATCGTCGGGGGTAAGCGGGTCTAGTGAGGAACGTGTCGCAACACGATCATTGAAGTCTGGCACCTCGCGCAGGTTAATATCTAATTCTGGGCGGCCGAGCAGAACTAATTGATAGGCTTTGCCACCACGCGGGTCTCTAAAGTTTAGCAGGCGGCGTAATTCAACAAATTGTTCAGGGCCTAATTCGTGAGCCTCGTCAATGATGATAAGGGGCAGAATACCATCGGCCGTTTTTTCTATAAGAAAGGCGCGAAATTCATTTAGCTGGTCTTCAGTGGCACGGCGGGTGCGTAAACCAAATTCAGCGGCGATGCGTCGCAATAATAGAAGACCGCTCTTTTTAGGCGTCTCGTCTATTTTTGCGGCAACAAAGTCGGGGCGGCGATGGTAACGGCTGTGAAACCAGGAGGCCAGGGTCGTCTTGCCGGTACCAATTTCGCCGACGATCACAGATGCCCCTTGCCCCGCTTCTACCATGTAGCTCACTTTAGAGAGGGCGCGTCTGGTTTCCGTGGACAGGTACATGAATCTTGGGTCGGCTTCGATGTTGAATGGTGGGACAACAACACCCAACCGATCCCACTCCGGCTTGTAGTGTTCTATTTCAAATCCAAATTGGGGGTTTGTACTCATTGCAATATGTTATAAAAGTCTATTTTGCTTGTCAAGTGGAGCATAGGAATTGATAACAGTGATATGTTGAGCGTATACAATGCCTCTTTGTTCAATCTATATGCTATAGATTGATTGACATAGTATATTATTTTTGTTAGACTGTCGGTCAGAATCATTTATATACGCCATTATTTCTCGTATTTTGAGCTATAAAGATAATGGTTTTTATAAACTTAATAGTATGCAGTTAACAGGGGTTCCGAACTCTGTTAAGAAAAAAGGCCAAGCGTATAAACGCCTGGCCTAGAGTGGTATAAGCAAGCTACCTACATTTGGCTGTTTGGTGCCGCCAACACCTTCAGCTTAGTCGCCCCTTTAGTGGGGAGGGGGATTTTGTATCCCCGGGTAGCTCACTAGCTAGGTAAGAGCATAGCATAGGCAGACATAGCTGTCAATGACGTATTATGTAGCGTTGAGACAGGTTATGTTTATTTTATGTTGCCTGTTTCTTGCCTGGCAACAGGGCAAGACGTGGTTAGCCAAACGGGTGGCGTCTCGTCGGCGCTGCTGGCTGCGCAGGAGCGGTTGGTAGAAGTTCGGCGACAACAGCAGGCAATGCGAGAGGTATGCGGCTTAACAAACGCGGAGTATTCTGACGGCCGTTTCCCCTCCCCCACCTCTCCATCCTTACAAGCCATTCAGTCTGGGCTGGCACATCTGCCAACCCATCTGGGCTGGGGCAGCGCCAACTTAACGGCCGTTCTCCGCCCCAGCCAACAACCCATTGCCATTTGCAGCGCTTCTCCGGCACCCCTTTCCATTGTCCAACCAATCGAAAACCAACCCGAACGGCCGTCACCGACGGCCGTTATCACACTCTACCCCGACCTGGGTCTGGCGATGTTACGCGAGAACCAGACGGCGGCTGGCCGCATCTGGCTGCTGCTGCGCCAGCTAGACGAAGCAGGGCGTGGGTGGGTGGATGAGACCACTACCCGGCGGATTCTGACGGAACGGCGGTCTGAGCAGCGCGTGTGTGGCTGGCGGCAAATGCGCAATTTGCTGCGCCAGGGGCAAGGGGTGTTCTGGCAGTGGCAAAACGGCCGTATCTGGCTGGCGTCGGTAGCCAAAGCGGCGGCGGCGCTGGGCTTGGCCCGCCTGGTTCAACGTCCCGTTGCCATCCCGTTGGCCGTGTTGACCGGTTCAATTAGCCTGGTTCGGGCGCATTTTTATGCCAGCTTCCACAGCAGCCGCAAGAACCAAACTGGCGACCACAAACCCATCGCCCGCGCCACGCTGCACGATGTGAGCGCCACCACGCCCAAGACACAGCGCGTTTATGAAAGAAAAAGCCGGGTGAAAACGCAAACGCATTTTGCTGTTGGCCCGGCCTGTTCGCCAGAGCAGCGACAAGAGGTTGGTTGGCGCAAAGGCCCGGCTTCTTTTGAATTTGTGGACCACAACGGCCGTCAGGGAAAACCTGGCGCAACTTATGTGGCCTGGCAGCTGCCCAACAGTTATCACGGCCCGCATCAGACAGTGGCGCGGGGCCGGCAGAAGCGGATCAATCGTGAACTGACAGACCTGTTTACGCAAGGGATGACGGGGAACGGTCAGCCGAGGATTGATCCACCCAACTGCCTGGCCCGGCGGTACTTTCGCAACGGCCGTCTTGCCGCAAAACACCTTCACCAATCCACAACCACCGCCGACAGCTATTGGCCGGACCGTCAAGCAAACAGAGGCGCCGCCGGGCAAATCTGGCACGTACTGCCGGGCCATACGGCCCCAAGCCCGACCCACCATGCTTTGTGAAAAAAGTCGGAAATTTTTTCCCCCCGTTCTAGGGATACTATGCTATTATTTTAGCCATGAAGATTTACACACTCGACCTAAACTTTCAACATGTTCCCCAAACCATTGCCGCCTACCTGGTTGTCGGCGATGGCGGCCCGGTGCTTGTCGAAACCGGCCCTGGTTCAACGTTAGCTGCGCTGAAAAGCGCGTTGGGCCAACATGGCTTTCAGCCAGCCGATGTGCGGCATGTGTTGGTGACACATATCCACCTGGACCATGCCGGGGCGGCCGGTTGGTGGGCGCAGCAGGGCGCCCAGGTGTACGTCCACCACTTTGGCGCGCCACACCTGATCAACCCTGACCGATTGTTACAGAGCGCCAGCCGCATTTATGGCGACAAGATGGACGCGCTTTGGGGCGATTTTTTGCCATCGCCGGCCGAGCGGGTGACAACCGTCGCTGATGGTGATGTGATCGAGGTGGTTGGTCTGCGTTTTACAGCGATTGAGACGCCCGGCCATGCGCGCCACCATCACGTTTTCCGTCTGGGCGGTGTGGCCTTTACCGGTGACGCGGCGGGCATCCATTTGCCCGATATGCCGATGATTGACGTGCCCGCGCCACCGCCAGAATTTGACCTGGAAGCCTGGGAAAACAGCATTGACCGCTTGCTGGCAGAAAACTTACAGACGTTGTACCCCACCCACTTTGGCGCGGTGAACGACCCAATCCAACATTTGACGACGTTGAAAGGGCAGATACGGGAGACGGCCGTCTACATCAAAACCCAGCTCGACGCCGGTGTAGCGCGCGACAAACTAGTGGAAACGTACAATCAATGGAACCGAAACCGCGCCAAAAGTGCTGGCATGTCCGACGCAGCGATTCACCAATATGAAATCTCCAACCCCTGGTATATGTCGGTAGACGGCATCAGCCGTTACTGGCGCAAACGCGAGAAAGGGGCTGCAAGTTAAGCGCCAGCAATCTGGGGCAAAGAGAGGATGACGCGGGTGTGCTGGTCGGGGGCGCTTTCTACAGCCAGCGTGCCGCCGACAACGGCCATCATGGTGCTGTGCAGGGCCAGACCCTGGCCGCTGCCTTTGTTGTTGTGGCTGGTCATTTCCAGGCCGACGCCGTTGTCTTCCAGGGTGAGCAGCAATCCATCTTGCCAGTCGGCGGTGAAGGTGAGGGTGAACGGCCGTTTCTGCCCATCTCCCCGGCCATAGCGCGCCGCATTACGCACGGCCTCCCGGGCCGCATAAAAAACCACCTCGGCCGTCAGGTTGGGGATTTGTGGCGATTTGGCCTGCGCCGCCGGCGAAATACGCCAGTGAACGGCATCAAACGCGGCTCTAAACTCGTTGTCTACGGCGCGCTGCAAGGCCGGCAGCAGCCCCAGGCGAGCCACATCTGGAGCGGTGATGGTGGGCATATCGTGCAGCAGATCGGAAATTTGCCGATGAACGGCCGTCAGCGTTTCCACCGCCTGCGCCGCCTCCCCATTTAATTGTGAGCTACTCATTTTTATCATGGCCGCCTGGAGGGCCGGTAGAATGTCGTCGTGCAGGACACGGCGGGTTTGCTGGTCAATGATTTGCGTCTGCGCCAGCCGTTCACGCTGCACCAGCATCAGGCGGCGGGCCATTTCGGCGCTGGCCTGGGTGTCTATCAGTCGCTCGCCGCTGACGCGGGCAATTTCAATTTCCTCCTGCGTATACAAGCCGCCGCCGCGCTTTTCGCCCAGGAGAAAGACGCCGATCAACCCACGCTCGCTCCACAACGGTACCGCCCATACTGCGCCCTGGTAACGCCTGGGGTCTAATAAAATGGTCATTGTGGTTGGGGAGGAAAATTGGGCAGCGATGTCGGTGAGCGGCGGCAGGGTGAAATTTTCGCGGTGGGGAAAGGTCAGCGGTGGACCGACCAGCGGGGCCATCGGACCCAGAGCGGCCAGATAAGCCAGACGCGCATCCAACACGTCGGTGCAAAGGGTGCGAAAGGCGGGTCCCAGGTCCATCTCTTGGGGCGTGGATTGGGTGAGGAGTTGGTCGTAGAGGCGGTTGCTGGTGATGAACGGCCGTAACTGGGCAATATACCGCTCCCGTTCGACATAAGAAGACCAGGCGAACAGGGCGAAGAAGAGGGTCATGAGTACGGCCGTCAGCAGCAAAATATAAATTAAGCGCAGTTCCACGGCAAACGCCGCGCCAACAATCAAACTGTAGCCAGCAGCCAGCAGAATGGCGCTGCGCCAATGCCGCAGCAGCCCCCGCCGCGGCAGCGATTTGCCGGTAAACACCTCGTAAGACACCACCGCCTGACCCAACATGAGAATGGCAAAACTCAGCAGCCCGGCGACCACCACATCCAGCCAGGCAAATGTAGTGCTGGCGGACAGATAAATATCGTAAAAGGTGCGCTGGCGGGCATCTTGCACCACCCAGGCCATCACGCCCATCAGCATAAAACTAACGACCAGCATGGTCAACGACGCCACAACCAGCCAGGGATGGGCGCGGCGGCGGGCCAGATCGCCCATGACGTGGCGCGGCGGGCCGGGCCGCCGCAGCGCGTCCAGCGCCAGGCCAATGCACAAGACGATGAACAGCGAGTAGCCTACGGCCAGCAGCGGAATCCCGGCCACCGACCAGCGAATGAAAACGCGCAGGTGGTACAAATTCGGCGATGGCACAGCCAACAAGATCATCCCCGCCGCCAGACTGAGCAGCCCCAGGACCAATCCGCCAGAGGCCAGCAGCAGCCATGGCCGCTGCCGACGGCGCAAATCAGACATGGGGTCATTCCAGAAGCCGGAGTACCACAACATGATGACGTACCAGGCAAACGGCAGGATGATGGCCGGGACCATGGCGATGGTCCACCAGAAAATGGTGCTGGCCCAACCCAGCGTGATGACGCCGCGCCCTATGATTGCCGTGTGGCTGACGAAGAAGGCCGCGCCTAACAGCAGCCAGCCGCTGGCGGCCCACACGCCCAACGTGCGCCGGTCGGAATTGAGCAGTACGGTAACGCCCAGCCACAAGAGTAGGATGGCATTAAAAAAGGAGATGGCGATGATCGCCCAATTGAGAAAGAGATTACCACTCATAAGCGACGATGAACGGGAAACGCTGAAGGATGAATACCATTTATAGCTCCCAGATAACCCATTCGCCCCGTTTGTTGCGGACATGGGGCAGGCCATCTTCGTCCCAGGTGATGAGCTGGCCGCTGTGGACGATGAGGCTGGCGCGGGTGCGGGCGACTTTTTCGTCGTCGGTGGTGTCGTTGAGGCCCCAGGTGGTGTAGATTTGGCCGTTGATACGGCTGATGGTGCGTTTGTCGCGGAAGCCGAGCCGGTCGGCGATTTGTTTGTTGCTGAGGCCCTGGGCCAACATACGGGCGACGATTTGCTCGTTGGGTTCTAGCAGGTCCATGGGGGCGTTTTCATCTTTGTGGCGCACTTCCTGGACGCGCGACTCGATGTCTGGGTCTATGAAGGAACGGCCGTTCACCGCATCCAGCAGCAACGGCACAATCATCGCCGGCAGCAGGTAGTTGGATTTGCGCACGTAGGCGTAATGGCTGAGGATGCCCGCGCGGCGAAAGTCGCGGTAATAGGCGTCGTCGTCCTGGATGGAGTAGAAAACGATGGGCAGGCGGGGCAGTTCGCGGCGGATGGCGACGGCCGTTTCAATGCCATTCATCACCCCCGCCAACTGCACATCCATCAAGATCACGTCTGGCGCTTCGCCGGACAGGCAAAATTCCAGCGCGTCTTCGCCCGCCGCCGTATCGTAGACGACGCGGACCCTATTCGTGGCGGCCAAGCCGGCTGTGAGGGCGGGTCGCAGCTTCTCGTTGTCTTCTACAATCAGCAGATTCAGCATGTTGGTTCGTCTCTGACTCATCAGGTTGCGGCCATGCTCCAGAGTGCAGCCGCAGTCTATTCTACCATCGTCTAATTTGGTGGACAGATCAAGCACTCAGGTGCGTGGCGATGGGGGTTTGGGAGGTGTCGCAGGTACGGCCGTATGGGGTAAAGTGTCTGGCATGAAGACCCGACAGGTCTAACAAAAACATGGAGGTCTATTCGTGACAACAATTGATTTAAAGAGTTTGAAGCAGGCGGAAACGGCCGTTCACCCTACCCGCCACCTTATCTTAATTGGCCTGGCTCTGGCTTTTGCTTCCAGTCTGGCGACGATGATGGTGGTCTTACGGATGTTGTACACCGGCCAACTACAGTTCACCTTTTTGGTGTGGAATTTGTTCCTGGCCTGGCTGCCGTTTTTGTTTGCGGCGATGGTGTATGGGTTTCGCGGACGGCCGTTTGTCACTGGCGTCATGGGCACGCTGTGGCTGCTGTTCCTACCCAACGCCCTTTACCTGGTGACCGATTTGATCCACCTTTACCCCTGGGGCGACGTGCCTTTCTGGTACGACGCCATCATGCTGTTTGCCTTTGCCCTGACCGGTTTGATGTTAGGTTTGGTGTCGCTTTATTTGCTGCACACGGTGGTGGCGGCGCAATATGGGGCGCGCATTGGCTGGGCCTTTGTGCTGGTGGTCTCCGGCTTATCTGGGCTGGGGGTGTATATCGGCCGATTTTTGCGCTGGAACAGTTGGGACATGTTCACCAGTCCGCTGCGCGTGGTGGAAGACGTCGCCATCAGCCTGCTGCACCCGGAGATGTTTTTGAAGACCTTTGTGACGACGGGACTAATGACGGCCGTTTTTATTCTGGCCTATGTGGTGTTGTTTATGACGCCCCGGTTGGCGATTGACGATTGACGATTGGTCCTGAGCTTGCCGAAGGAGGAAACCCATGGCTACCTATGAATACGATGGTGACGAAGTTAGCCGGGAATTTCCGGCGTTGGGTGTGGCGTCGTTGTGGATTGGCCTGGTGTTGGTACTGATAACGGCCGTCGCCCAAATGACGCAAGGGACGCAAGACACGGCGGCCAATGGCCTGCAAATCATCTTGTTGGCCCTCATCCTGGCCTCTGGCGTTTATCTCGCCTTTCGCGCCAGCCAGGGCAACCTGCTGTTGGCCGCCGTTCCCCTGCTGATCAATGTGTGGACTCTGATCATTGTGCAGTGTGTGCCCTTTGCCAGCCTGTGGGAACAGGCCCGCTTCCAGTCTAACCTGACGGCGTATCAACACGTTGTGGCCCTGGTGGAAGCTGGTGAACTGGTGGCAGACATGGATGGATACGCCACCTTGCCCGCCGCCTATCACCGCCTGTCCGCCAACGGCCGTGTCCTGATTGATCGCAGCAGCGGTTCGACCCGCGTGTTCTTCTTCCTCCACCAGCCGACCGGCGCCAGCCTCGCCGGCTACCTGTATCGTTCCGATGGCGCACCACCCCAATCGGAGTTTGGCGGCGCGTGGACGGTGGTGTTACCAAAACGGCCGTCCTGGTACTACTGCGCCCGCTCCCTCTAAAACAACTGACTTTACGCCAGCACACGTAATCCGTTTTCCGTCGGCATCCCCCACGGACTACGGATTACGGATTACGGATTACGATTCCCCTCGTTTCTCAGCCGCTTTCGGTTATAATTCGCCAATGTGTTAGATATTCATCTAACAAAATCTATAACCGGAGCGATTGGTGACAGCACAGGCAATCCCTTACATCACCCTATTGGGCTTTCTTTTTGGCACAACCTTAATTGCGTCGCGTTTTGGCGTAGACCAATTTCCCCCGGCCACCTTCATTGGCCTGCGCTTAACCCTGGCGGGACTGGGTTTTCTGGCAGTCTATCTGCTGGCCGGCCGCCGCCATCCCTTGCCCACCGACCGCCGTCTGTTAAAACACGCGGCGGTGATGGGCATTTTTGGCACGGCCGTGCCCATGCTGACCATCGTCTCCTCCCTGCAATATCTCTCCAGCGGCATTGCCTCCGTCCTCATCACCACCGGCCCGGCGGTCATCGTCCTGTTGGCCCATTTCACCCTACCCGATGAATCTCTCAACCGGCGCAAAGCAGCTGGCGTGGCCCTGGCCCTAAGCGGCGCTGTGCTGCTGGCGGCCAGCGGCGAAACTGGCCTGACCAACAATACACAGACCAACCCCCTGGGCTACCTGCTCATTTTCACCGCCATCATTCTGGGCAACGGCATGACCGTTTACGCCCGCAAATACCTCAGCGACTATGATTCTTTCGATGTTTCCGGCGTCAGCATGGGCGTCGCCGCTTTGGCCGTGATGCCTCTCTCCTTCGTTTTCCTGGGTTTAGACTTCCATGCTGTCACCTCTGGCGGCTTTGTGGCCCTGTTTTGGGCAGCTCTGATCGGCACGTTTGCCGGAACGCTGCTGACCTTTTACAACCTGAAGCGTTTCGGCGCAACGGCCTCGGCCATGACCGCTTACATCATGCCGATTGTGGCCGGAATTGGCGGCGTCGTGGTATTGCATGAACGAGTGACGGCCGTTATGCTGGCGGGTATGGCGATCATCATTTTGGGTATTGTTGTTTTGCAAAGCCCGCGCCGCCAAAGCAAAAATTTGGCTCAAACAATTTAGTTTTACTCTGGAAACTCCATAAATTAATTATGAGTACGTCATAAAATAGTCTGGTGATTTTATGTGACTTTTGTCGGTAGCAAACGTGTCTATTGTCACTCTGTAGGCATCTGTAGACCTCGTAAAATACCAGTCGGTTTGACTCGGTGGAAAGCCATAGCGGCTGTGCGAAACGGCCGTATTGCACAGCAAAATAATATCAACCTGGTCAGGTATGTTTAACATGCCTGACCTTCATTCCTATTAGCCATAACCACATCATCAATGCCTTTTTCCACAGCGGCATTAGACGACAATCTGGAGGATTTCATGACAAAATATGTTTATTTATTCAACGAAGTAGAACTCGCCACCGAACATGTGGGTGGCGCCTGGGATGACGTTCGCTCCCTATTGGGTGGCAAGGGCGCCAATCTGGGCGAAATGACCCGCATCAACCTGCCGGTTCCCCCTGGGTTCACCGTGACCACCGAAGCCTGTAATGCCTATCTGGCCGCCAATATGCAGTTCCCCGATGGCATGTGGGAGCAAGAATTGGAAGCCATGAAGGCGACCGAAGAACAGACCGGCAAAAAATTTGGCGACCCAAGCAACCCGCTGCTCGTCTCCTGCCGCTCCGGTTCTCGCTTCTCCATGCCTGGCATGATGGATACCGTCCTGAACATCGGCCTGAACGATGAAACGGCCGAATCCATGACCGAATTTACCGGCGACGAACGCTTCGTCTATGATGCTTACCGCCGTCTGGTGCAGATGTTTGGTTCCGTTGTCCTGGGCATTGACGACGACGTTTTTGAACACCCCCTGGAACAATATAAAGCCGAAAAAGGGTACAAAAGCGACACCGAAATGAACGCCGAAGATTGGAAAACCATGACCGAAGTGTTCAAAGCGGCCATCAAAGAGCATCAGGGTTTCGATTTCCCCCAAGACCCCTACGAACAACTCAAGTTGGCGACCGAAGCCGTCTTCCAATCCTGGAATGGCAAGCGGGCTGTGGATTATCGCAATGCTGCCAATATCCGCCACGACCTGGGCACGGCCGTTAACATCCAGACGATGGTCTTTGGCAACATGGGCAACAGCTCCGGCACTGGCGTCGCCTTCACCCGCGACCCCGCCACCGGCGAAAACATTCTTTATGGCGATTATTTGATTAACGCTCAGGGTGAAGATGTGGTGGCCGGTATTCGCAATACCTCCAAAATTCAATTCATGGGCCAGGAACTGCCCGAAGCGTATGCCGAGTTCCTGGAAGTGCAGGAAACGCTGGAACAGCATTACCGCGACATGCAAGACGTAGAATTTACCGTCGAACGTGGCAAACTGTGGATGCTGCAAACCCGCGACGGCAAGCGCACGGCAAAAGCGGCCGTTAAAATTGCCGTAGAGATGGCCGAAGAAGGACTGATCAGCCAAGAAGAAGCCATCAAGCGCGTCCAGCCAGACCAGGTGGACACTTTGCTCCATCCCCAATTTGACCCGAAAGCCAAAAAGCAGGCCACCGACGAAGGCAAGCGTTTTGCCACCGGCGTTAACGCTTCACCCGGCGCGGCCGTGGGGCGTATCTATCTGGATGCCGACCTGACCGAGAAAATGGCGAAAGAACATGGGCAGGACGTGATTATGGTACGGCCGTTCACCAAACCCGATGACGTTCATGGCATGTTGGCCGCCAAAGGAATCCTTACCAGTGAAGGTGGGGCTACATCTCATGCGGCCGTCGTCGCCCGCCAATTTGGCATCCCCTGTGTCGTTGGCGCTTCCGATGTGCGCATTGACCTGGAAAACCGGGTAGTAACAGCCAACGGCATTACCCTGAAAGAAGGCGACTACATTTCCGTAGACGGCGCGACCGGCGAAGCCTTCCTGGGCCAGATTCCTTCCGTTGCTCCTTCCCTGGAAGAGCAAACCGAACTCATGACGCTGCTCAGTTGGGCCGATGAAATCACCGCCAGAGAAGGCACTCGCGCCGTACCGTCCGGTTGGCCGACACGCGGTTTACAGGTGTGGGCCAACGCCGATTACCCTGAAGACGCCCGCCGCGCCCGTTCCTACGGCGCCAAAGGCATCGGCCTCTGCCGCACCGAGCATATGTTCTTCGAGCCGGCGCGTTTGCCCGTTGTGCAGCGCATGATCCTGGCCGACAAAGTAGAAGACCGCCAGACAGCATTGGACGAACTGCTGCCTTTCCAACGCAGCGACTTCGACGGATTGTTCGAGGCCATGACCGGCCTGCCCGTCATCATCCGCCTGATTGACCCACCGCTGCATGAGTTCATGCCCGACGAACACGCTCTGATGGAAGAAGTTATCGAAAACCGCATCAAGGGCGTGGCAGATCTTACCAAAGAAACGCTGCTGGCCAACATCCAGGCGATGCACGAAAGCAACCCGATGATGGGTTTGCGCGGCGTCCGCCTGA
The DNA here is from genome assembly GCA_016716065.1 of Candidatus Leptovillus gracilis. Lineage (NCBI taxonomy): Bacteria > Bacillati > Chloroflexota > Ardenticatenia > Promineifilales (SeqCode) > Promineifilaceae (SeqCode) > Candidatus Leptovillus > Candidatus Leptovillus gracilis. Next base: position 753,659 of record JADJXA010000003.1, read on the forward strand.
GCGTGATGATGCCGGAAATCGTGGAAATGCAGGTGCGGGCTATCTTTGAAGCGGCCGCCGACGTGAAACTGCGCGGTTTTGAGCCGAAGCCGGAAGTGATGATTCCGTTAACCGGCCACATCAACGAGCTGCATTTCATCCAACCCAAACTGGAACGGATTGCCGCCGCGGTGATGGAAGAAAAAGGGGTGCAGTTCCATTACAAATTTGGCACGATGATCGAAATCCCCCGCGCCGGTCTGACAGCCGATCAGATCGCTGCGACGGCCGAGTTCTTCTCCTTTGGAACCAACGACCTGACCCAGTTCACCTTTGGCTACAGCCGCGACGACGCCGAACGCAACTTCCTGGTGAAGTACGTGGAGGATGGCATTCTGCCCAAGAATCCCTTCCAGACCATTGACCCGGATGGCGTGGGCCAACTGATGGACATCGCCGTGAAGAAGGGACGCAGCACCCGCCTGGACCTGGAGGTAGGTATCTGCGGTGAACATGGCGGCGACCCCGAAAGCATCGCTCTGTGCCATAAGCTGGGCTTGAATTATGTTTCTTGTTCGCCGTTCCGTGTGCCGGTGGCCCGCCTGGCGGCCGCCCACGCGGCGTTGGATGGCAAGAAGTAGTTGGTAGTTGGTAGTTGAGAGTTGAGAGACGGCTCCGGTGAAAACCGGGGCCGTTTTTGTTTCTGGTGATTTTTATCTGGCGCGGAGGTGTCAGATGGCACTGTAACGGCCGTTTCCCACCCCGTATACTCAGGTCAATCACAACGGCCGTTGGTGGCCGTCCTATTCCCACTCAGGAGCTTGAACCATGGAACAAAACTTCTCGATTGATGCCCTTATCCCCGCGGAAATGGCCAAAAAGGCGGAAAACGCCGGCGTGTCTAAAGCCAACCTGGGCATTTACCGCATGACGTCCCTGTCTGTGTTGGCGGGCGCGTTTATTGCGATGGGGGCTGTCTTTTCAACGGCCGTCACCACCGGAGCAGCCGGTGTGCTGCCCTATGGCGTGGTCAGATTATTGGCCGGTTTGGCCTTTTGCCTGGGCCTGATTTTGGTCGTTGGCGCGGGCGCGGAGCTGTTCACCGGCAATAATTTGATTGTGATGGCCTGGGCAGACAAGAAAGTGACCACCGGGGCGCTGCTGCGGAACTGGGTGGTGGTGTATGTGGGTAATTTTGTTGGCGCGTTGGTAACGGCCGTTGGCATGTTCCTGACCCAGCAATACGCCTTTAACAATGGCGCTGTGGGCCTCAACGCCCTCAACACGGCCAGCGCCAAAGTGCAGTTGGGCTTTGTCCAGGCCATCATGCTGGGCATCTTTTGTAATGCGTTGGTGTGCCTGGCCGTCTGGCTGTGCATTGGCGCGCGCACGGCCGCCGACAAAATCCTGGCGATCATTTTCCCCATTACCGCTTTTGTGGCCGCCGGCTTTGAGCACAGCGTCGCCAATATGTATTTTATTCCGATTGGACTGCTGGTTAAGGCCGGCGCGCCGGCTGAATTTTGGGCCAATGTCGGCAAAACGGCCGTTGACTATCCTGCCCTCACCTGGAGCAATTTCTTCCTGGTTAATTTGCTGCCTGTTACCATTGGCAACATCATTGGCGGGGCGCTGATGGTGGGGCTGGTCTATTGGTTTATCTACTTGCGGCCAAGTTGGACGGGCAAATAAAGAGCGCAGCCGGTGGCGAGAGGCCGGCAGCCGACCTCTCGCCACCGGCGATTATCTTATACGACTTCCACATCTATCCCTTCGGGCACAGAAACCACCACCACGTCTGGCGTTTGGCAGATAGTTAACACCACCTGGACTCCTGGTGGGACCTGAACGCGAACATGATTGATTGGTTTGGGCTTGAACGGCGGGTCCAGCAGCACCGGGCTTTCTTCGGCCACCAGCGTAACGCCATCAATGAAAAAATCTTTGGCGCGCGCCCATTTGCTCTTCACGCGGATGATCACCTCGGCCGTGCCGCTGTCGGGCACAGTGAATTGCACCGTGTGGTGAAACCATTGGCGGTTGCCCATCTGCCCGCCGTTGACCCACCCCCCTGCCCCATTCACCCACACGCCCGATTCTGCGCCGAACGGGTCGGTTTCGTTGTTTAGCACAACCAGAACTGGCGCGGTTAACACGGCCGTTGTCCCCGGCGTCAGCCCCGTCACCATTTGCTTTAACTCCGCGCCAAACGGCGACCCCCCGTGAAAAATTTTGTAGGTGGCCGTGCCGGCCAGGATCAAGGCATTGCTGCCGCCCAACTGCTCGTCAGGTGGCAGTTGATCGGCCAGTTTGTGAACGCATTCGGGCACACCACCGGCCGTATCGCCCGCGCCAAACAGCGACTGTCCCGGCTCAATCCAGCGTAACTGCCAGTGATTGGGCTGTTGGTTGATGAGGAAACCCGGCGTCGGCGGTAAATTTGTCCATCCTTCGGAAAACGACCCATTTTTTAGCATCATGCACTCCTTTTTTGAACGGCAAAGGTAAACGACCTGACCATATTATAAACATTCTTGTCAACTTTGCGGCGTCAGCCAGCGAATCAAACTTTGGTGGTTGACAAAGTGTTGTTGTGACACTATACTGAAAGTGTATATTTTACACGAATAAAAAATGAGGTGCGTGATGTGGTGGATGTTGGCTGTACTCATAATAACTTTTGCCGTTGGGTTAGGTGCGTGGCTGGGCGGTGTGGCCGGGCTGGTAGGCACGGCCGTTGCCATGCTGTTGGGTCTGGTGGTCTGGGCTGTTCGGCGAGCGGCTTATGTGCTTGTGCCGGAGATGGAGGCAGCGCTGGTATACGATAGTGGTGGGCGGTTTGTCCGCTTTTTACCACCGGGCGGCCATTGGTTACGGCCGTTTAGCGAACATATCAGCGCCACAATTGCCACCGATTCAACGGCCGTAACCGGCCGAACCACCGGCCTGCAAACCATCGGCGGCCTGGCGCTGGCCGTAGAATGGCGTCTCACCTATACGCTAAATGTGTTTGCCGTCCCGGCCGACCAACAGGCCAAAGTGGCCCGCACCCTGGCGAAAAATCCGGCGGCGGCCGCGCGCAGCCACCTGGGCAACGTTTTGCAGCATGTCATCGGCGAATACACCATTGAGCAGTTGACCCTGCCCGGCGCCCACAAGCAGTTGGAGGCGCAGGTAAAGGCGGCGCTGGATGGGCGGTTACGGCCGTTGGCCTTTCAGGTGAGCCGGGTGATGATTGGCGCGATAGACATGCCGCCCCATGTCAAAGCCGCTCTGGAGGCGGTCCACGAACGGCACATGCAGGCCGAAAATGAAGCCAAAGCGCTCGCCCGGCTGCAACAAGTCGTCAGCCAATTCTCCGATGCCGACATGCAGCGCCTGATCGAACTGGAGCGTATCCGTCACATCGGCCAACATGGCGTTATCATTCCCTATCCCACCTTGTTCGAGGCGGAGCGGCAAAATGGCCTGTCCTATTCCCGAACGACGCAATAATGTAGGGACGTATAATCATGCACCCCCACTGTAGGAGGGTATAATCATACGCCCGGAGGTACATGATGAAAATTGCCATTGGTTCCGATGAACGCGCCCACCTGACAGACGCCGTGCTGGCCGATTTGCAGGCACGCGGTCACACGCCCCTTCCCTTTGGCCCGCTGGCCGACCAGCCTGGATATTGGCCGGCCGTTGCCCGACAGGTCGCCGAAGCCGTCGCCAGCGGCGCGGCCGACGAAGGCATTCTCTTCTGCTGGACCGGGACTGGCGTCAGTCTGGCGGCCAACAAGGTCCCCGGCATTCGCGCTGCCCTGTGCGACGACGCCGAAACCGCTCGCGGCGCGCGCCTGTGGAACAACGCCAACATTCTCTGCCTCTCCCTGCGCCGCACCTCGGAGATCATCGCCAAAGAAATCCTGGACGCCTGGTTTGCCGCCACCTACCAACCCAACGAGACCGACGACGCCTGTCTGGCCCAGGTCGCCGCCCTTGAGGCCGATTACCGGCGATAGGGAGGGGCGTATATCAGACGCCCCTCCTGCGACACGGCGGTAAAAGATTGACCTGAGCGAACGCATGTTCTATAATCAGGCCATGGACGCCCTGAAAAAATTCAAACTGCTGGCCGATAACGCCGATCTGGAACCCGCCGAAGAAGTCTCCTTGCAGCCCGCGCCGCATATTGCGCCCTGCGGCATCCCAATAAACGATCCCCAACCCAGATCGAGCGGCGGCTTTGCCAACCGCCACACTCCAGCCGCCAGCCCGCAGCAAGCCCTCGGTATCCATCACGCCAAAATGCCCGGCGGCAAAACAATTCCGCTGCTCAAAACCCTGTTAACTTCGGCCTGTGAACGCAACTGCTTTTACTGCCCCTTCCGCGCCGGCCGTGACTTTCGCCGTACCACCTTCCAACCCGACGAGATGGCAAAATCCTTTATGGATTTGTACCGCGCCGGGGTGGCCGAAGGGCTGTTTCTCAGTTCAGGCATCATCAAAGGGGGCGCGGCGACGCAAGACAAACTGCTGGACACGGTGGCCATTTTGCGCGAAAAGCATCTGTTTCGCGGTTATGTGCATCTAAAAATCATGCCCGGCGCGGAGCGGGCGCAGGTGGAGCGTGCGATGCAGTTGGCGAACCGGCTGTCGGTGAATCTGGAAGCGCCCAACGACCATCGGCTGGCGTTGTTGGCGCCTAAGAAGCATTTTTGGGACGAATTGGTACGGCCGTTACAATGGATCGAAGACATCCGCCAGTCGCAGCCGGGGAGTATGGGCTGGAACGGCCGTTGGCCCTCTACCACCACCCAATTTGTCGTCGGCGCGGTGGGTGAAAGTGACCTGGAACTGCTCTCCACCACCGAATACCTTTACCAAAAGTTGCGCATCGGCCGCGCCTATTTCTCCTCCTTTCGCCCCCAGCCAGACACACCGCTGGCACACCTGCCCGCTTCCGACCGGCGGCGTGAACACCGTCTTTACCAGACCTCCTTCCTCTTCCGCGACTACGGCTTCGACCTGGAAGATTTGCCCTTCACCCCAGATGGCAATCTGCCGCTAGACATTGACCCCAAATTGGCCTGGGCGCAGCAAAATCTGCTGCAAAACCCGGTGGAACTCAACCGCGCCGAGCGCCAACAACTGCTGCGTGTGCCCGGCATCGGACCCATCAGCGCCCAAACCATCCTCAACGCCCGCCGCCTCGGCGTGCTGCGCGACATTGCCGACCTGCAACTCCTCGGCGTGCAGACCAAAAATCTCAAGCCGTTTGTATTACTCGACGGCCGTCGTCCCACCTTTCAACTCCCTCTGTGGTAAAATACTGAATAAATGTAACTACTAAGCCGGTCATTCCCGCGAAGGCGGGAATCCACTCTGGCGATGATGATGGATACCCGCGAAAGCGGGTATGACAACCAGAGAGGGCTTGGTAGTTACGAATAAATTGTGAAGTATGAATGGTGAATGACTTCTTCCACTTCATACTTCACCATTCACAATTCAAACTTCGCCATTCAGGAGATTCCATGACCACTCTGCCCATCACCCGCATGACTCTCTACAAGCACGGCGTCGGCTTTTTCGAGCGCCGGGCGCAGTTAGAGGGTGACGAAGTTTCCCTCTCCTTCCGCGTGGAGGAAATGAACGATATTCTGAAGAGCCTGACGGCCGTAGATTGGGGCGACGGCCAGGTGTTGGGCGTAGATTACGCCACCCCGCAAAGCCGCGAAGAACGGCTGTCCGGCTGTTCCATCCGCCTGGATGACGGCCGCAGCCTGCGCGATTTGCTCGTTGGTTTGCGCGGTCGGCGCGCCGAACTGCACCTGGACCAGGGAGAAACGGCCGTTGGCCTGCTCCTCGGCCTGGACGAACTACCAGACCGCCAGCCGGTGGGCGATTCGCTGGTTTCGCTGCTGCAAGACGACGGCCGTCAGGTGCAAACCGTCGCCCTCAGCCGGGTACAGGCCGTCACCATCAACGACGAGCGCGGCGCGGCCGATTTGCGCTTCTTCCTGCAAGTGTCCCTGACGCAAGAAAACTACCGGCAAGTCACCGTGCGCCTCACCCCCGGCCAACACGATCTGTCGGTGAGCTACATCGCCCCCGCCCCCACCTGGCGCGTCAGCTACCGCCTGGTGGCCGACCCCGACGCCGACAGCGGACCCATCGCCCTGCTGCTCGGTTGGGGCATTTTCGACAACCGGTTGGAGGAGGAACTAACCGACATCAAACTCTCCCTGGTGGCCGGGATGCCCATTTCTTTTGTGTATGATTTGTACACGCCGTTTACCCCGGAACGGCCGTTCATCGAAGAAGAATCGCGCGTCGCTGCCGGCCCGGTTGGCTTTCAGGCTGCCACCCTGGGCATGGGCGCGATGGTCCCACCGTCCGCCCCCATGCCCACAATGGCGGTTATGGACGACATGCGCGCTCCTGCCCCGCAAGCCAAAATGTCTCGCCGTGATCTGCAAGAAGCAACGGCCGTGCAAACCAGCGGCGAAGCGTTGGGCGAGTTGTTCCAATACCACATCAACACCCCCGTTTCTGTCGGGCGCGGCCAATCGGCTATGGTTCCCATCGTTGCCGCCAACCTGCCCTACCGCAAAGACCTGCTCTACAACGGCGCAAAATTAGCCTCTCACCCTGTCGCCAGCCTACGCCTGGACAACAAAACCGGCCTGACGCTAGAACGTGGCCCGGTTACGGTCAGCGAAGGCGGTGATTATGTTGGCGAAGCGGTGCTGCCATTCACCGCCGACCAGGCGGAATTTATCATCCCTTATGCCGTCGAGTTGGGCGTGCGCGTGCGCGAACAGTCTGGCGCGTCTACGCAAATTCACGCCCTGTCACTGGAAAAAGCATATTTGGTGTTTGAGGAATGGGACATCCGCTGGCGCACGTATCAGATCAACAACACCACCAACCGCCCCTTGACGGTGCTGGTGGAGCATCCGCGCCAGGAGAGTTACGACCTGTTCGACACGCCCAAACCGGCCGAGCAAACCCAGGAGACCTATCGCTTTGCCGTAGGTGCGCCGCCGCGTCAGGAGACGATCTTGCGCGTGCAAACCCGCTATCTGCGCCGCCGCCACGAGCAGATCGAGCGCCAATCTTACGTCACTTTGGCGCGCTATCTGCGTGATGGCCTGATTGACCGCGCCGCCCATGACCTCATCGCCACGATTTTGGGGCTGATGGAGAAAATCAACGACCATAAGAAGCGAATTGAGACCATCAATCAGGAGCGCCAGAAGATCTACGAGGCGCAAAAACAGGTGCAGGGCAATATGTCGGCGCTGTCCAACACCGGCAAAGAAGGGCAAATGCGCGCCCAATATGTGGACCGCCTGGAAGCCACCGAGCAAAGTCTGCTGGTGCTGGCCCAGGAAGAAACGCAGTTGCAAGCTGAAATCGCCCGCCTGGAGAAAGAGATCGCCCGGCGGTTGGAAGTTTGAGGGAGTTTGTTGGACTCACGATTTATTGGCGAACAGATAACGGCCGTCTTCGACACCCCACCGGCCATCAGCAAAAAACCAGGCTGCCCGGACGGTTTTGTCTGGGGCGATGAGACGTTTCGGGTGGTGCAACTGTTGGAGGAATGGGTGGATTACGGCCGTCGCGGACGTATGGCGCAAAATATGCAGCCAGAACACGCGGCGCGGGCCGCCCAGCGGGGTTCCTGGGGTGTGGGTCGCTTTTTCTTTCGCGTGACAACGGCGGACGGCCGTATCTTTGAACTCTACTACGACCGCGCCCCCAAAGACGCCGACGACCGTCATGGCGCCTGGTTTCTCACCCGTGAAATGGAGATGTAAGACGTGTTCCGTGTTCCGTTCACGGTTCACGGCTCACCGTCAAACTCCGCCGAGGCCAGTTTAACGCACAACGCCACCACTTCCATCGCCTTCTCCACCTCGGCCACCGGCGGGCGGCTGGGGGAAAGGCGGATGTTGGCGTTGTGTGGGTCTTTCTCGTGAGGATATGTGGCCCCGGCCGGCGTCAGCGAGACGCCCGCTTCTTGCGCCAGCGCCACCACCCGGTCGGCTATCGGGTGGGTGGTATCCAGGCTGACAAAGTAGCCCCCTTTCGGCTTAGACCAGGTCGCCAGGCCCGTGTCGCCCAATTCCCGCGTTAATACAGCGTCTACCACGTCAAACTTGGGGCGCAAAATAGCGGCGTGATCGGCCATCAGCCCGGCAATGCCGCCGGGATAGCGGCGCAAAAACTTAACGTGACGATACTGCTCTACCTTGTTTGGCCCAATGAACTGCGTATTCATCAACCCGATGATGTATTTGACATTGGCCGCGCTGGCAGCCATAAAGCCCAGCCCAGCCCCGGCAAAGGTCATTTTGGAGGTGGAGCCGAAGAGGTAAACCCGGTCTGGATTGCCGGCCGCTTCGCAGGCGCGCAGCAGGTTGAGCGGCCGTTCCTGCTCATCCGTCAGGTGGTGGACAATGTAGGCGTCGTCGGCGAAGATGGTGAAATCGGGCACGGCCGTTTTCATGCCAGCCAGCCGCCGTACCGTTTCATCGGACACCGTGTCGCCGGTGGGGTTGCTGTAGGTGGGCACAAAGACCATGCCGCGCACGGCCGTATCCAACGCCAACGCCTCAACCGCATCCATGTCTGGACCGTCCGGCGTCATGCCCACGCTAACCATCTCGATGCCCAAAGCGTCTAGGAGGGTGAAATGGCGATCATAACCGGGCACGGTGACGATGAACTTGGTTTGTGTTTCCTGGCTCCACGGCCGTGGGCTTTCTTTCAGGCCGCGCAGCATCGCCCACATCAGGGTGTTGCTCATCAGCTTCAGGCTGGAATTGTTGCCGACAATGGTCTCGTTGGCCCGCGCGCCCAACATTTCGCCGAACAATTCCCGCGCTTCGGGAATCCCGGCGATGCCGCCAGGGTAATTGCGGATGTCCACCCCGCCCGGCGTCACCAGGTCGTTGGCGTCCACAATGGTCAACATGCCGTTTGCCAGGTCAAAATCGGCGTTGGCTGGCTGGCCGCGCTGCATGTTTAGCGCCAGACCCAGGCTTTTCACTTGTTCAAATTGCGCCTGTAATGTTTGTAAATCGCTCACGTATCTCGCTCCTTCAAAAAATGGGCCTGGATAGGCCAGGATGCCGTTGGTTCAGATGGTAATCCCTCGGTTGATTCTAGCAGAAACGGCCGTTTTCTGCCGAGGACGAATTTGCCCAAATTTTACCGGCAAGGAACTGTCAACCTGGGTTGACAGTTCCTTGCCCCAACTTGGTGTCACTATGACGTAATGCTTGAACATATGTCATTTGTCATCTACCCAGACGGCCGTTTTTCCGCTATCATCATCCTGATTTTAATGAGTATCGCACCGGTCAGGCTTGCCAGACCACCGGTGACAAAACCGCTTATTGTGGGAGCAGATGAGCAAGACAAAACAATATGGCGACGGCGCCGTTGCCTTGAACGCTGGGCAACTTCTGGCTTCTTGCTGTGTGCTCCGGCTGATTTTGTATGTTTAGTGAATAAAGGAAAAAATTGATGACACTTGAATTCCCCACCAATCTGACCCATGCCCAGGCGCGCGCCTGGATCGAGGAAATGGTTGCCTTGTGCCAACCAGACCATGTCCATTTTTGTGACGGCTCGGCTGAAGAACAGGCCACTCTCAACCAACAACTGGTTGACAGCGGTACGTTTATCAAACTCAACGAAGAACTGCGCCCCAACAGTTTCCTGGCCCGTTCCGACCCCAGCGACGTCGCTCGCGTCGAAGACCGCACCTACATTTGCAGCGTCAGCCCGACCGACGCCGGTCCCACCAACAATTGGGAAGACCCCAAAACCATGCACGTTCGCCTCAATGAACTGTTTGCCGGTTCCATGCGCGGCCGCACCATGTACATTATCCCGTTTAGCATGGGGCCGTTGGGTTCATCCATCGCTCAACTGGGCATCGAAATCACCGATTCCGCTTACGTCGTTGTCAATATGAACATCATGACCCGCACCGGCACGGCCGTGTGGGATGTGTTGGGTGCAGACGGCCGTTTTGTCCCCTGTATGCACACCGTCGGCGCGCCGCTGGAACCGGGTCAAGAGGATGTCTCCTGGCCCTGTAACCCGGACGTGAAATACATCGTCCATTTCCCCGAAGAACGGGCTATCTGGTCTTATGGCAGCGGCTATGGCGGCAACGCCCTGCTCGGCAAAAAATGCCTGGCCCTGCGCATCGCCTCCAAAATCGCCCGCGACGAGGGCTGGCTGGCCGAACACATGCTCATCCTCGGCGTGGAATCCCCGGCAGGCCAGAAGAGCTATGTGGCCGCCGCCTTCCCCAGCGCCTGCGGCAAGACCAACTTTGCCATGCTCATCCCGCCCAAAGAGATGGGCGACTGGAAAGTAACCACCGTCGGCGATGACATTGCCTGGATCAAACCCAACGCCGAAGGCAAGCTGTATGCCATCAACCCGGAAACCGGTTTCTTTGGCGTTGCCCCCGGCACGTCGCCGGAGACCAATCCCAACGCCATCGCCTCTTGCGCCCAAAACAGCATCTTCACCAACGTTGCCCTGACGCCCGACGGCGATGTCTGGTGGGAAGGGCTGACCAAAGAGAAACCGGCGTCGTTGATTGATTGGCGCGGCCAGGAATGGACGCCCGACAGCGGCCGTCCGGCGGCCCATGCCAACGCCCGCTTCACCGCCCCGGCCGCCCAATGCCCGGTGATTGATGACCAGTGGGAGAACCCAAATGGCGTGCCGATTGACGCCTTTATTTTCGGCGGCCGTCGCCAAGACACGGTGCCGTTGGTTTACCAATCGTTCAACTGGGTCTATGGCGTCTATGCCGGGGCCACCCTCGGCTCGGAGACCACCGCCGCCGCCTTTGGCGCCACCGGCCAGGTGCGCCGCGATCCGTTGGCCATGCTGCCGTTCATCGGCTACCACATGGCCGATTACTTCACCCATTGGCTGAGCTTTGGCCGGAATATCCCCAATCCGCCGCGCATCTTCTGCGTCAACTGGTTCCGCAAGGATGAGAATGGCAAGTTCGTCTGGCCCGGCTTTGGCGACAACATGCGCATCCTGAAGTGGATTGTGGAACGGTCGCATGGGCAGGCGATGGCCGTGGAAAGCCCCATCGGCTGGATGCCGCGTTATGAGGACATTGACTGGACCGGCCTCGATTTCAGCCACGAGCAGTTCCAGGACGTGATGGCGATTGACAGTGAGAAGTGGAAGGCGGAGATCGTCTCGCACGAAGCGCTCTTTGTGAAGCTCTATGACCGCCTGCCGAAAGAGCTGCTGGATGTGCGTTCTCTGCTGCTTTCCAGCCTGTGGCGCTCTCCCCGTTCCTGGGAATTCATGTAGAGAGCCGTCCCCACAACTGAATAGTCGTTAAATAGCCACTGCCGCCGTCCTGTTCACGAACAGGGCGGCGGCAGTGTTGTTTGGCCCGCTGCGCCCCGCAGCGGGCAAATTTGCCCCGTTTCACGCCCCATCAGCGCCCCCGGCCGTCTGTTGTCATGCTGAGCGGAGTCTTTGACCCTGAGCAACGTCGAACGGGGAAGCATCCCCAGGGAACAAGGGGATGCTTCGGAGGACCTCAGCATGACGAGGGGGAAGCTTGTCATGCTGAGCAGAGTCTTCGCCCCTGAGCAACGTCGAACGGGGAAGCATCCCGCCTGTCCAGGAACAACCAATAGGGGAGATGCTTCGGAGGACCTCAGCATGACGGCATGACGGCGTGACGGGGTGGCGAGGGGGTTATTCCCAGGTCTTGCTCAGGTCTTCCCAAGAGGGATTGCTTTCTTCAATCAGGGCGATTTTCTTGCGACGAACCCAGCCCTTGATTTGCTTTTCTCTGGCAATAGCCTCCTGGGGCGTGTTGAAGGTCTCGTAATACACCAAAAGCCCTACGTTGTACCGGGAAGTGAAACCAGGGATGAGCTTGTGTTTGTGTTCAGAAACCCGCCGCGCCAGATCATTGGTGATGCCGGTGTAGAGGGTTCTAGATGGCGAAGCCAGGATGTAGACGAAGTATTGCTTCATTGCTTACCAACTATAGCGTCATTCTGAGGGCGAAGCCCGAAGAATCCCTTAAGCTGTGGCCGGTCTCCTGACCGTGCCACAGCGTGCACAGCGCGGGGAGGGGGGATGCTTCCCCGTTCGACGTTGCTCAGGGGCGAAGACTCCGCTCAGCATGACGGGTTGCCTTCCCTGTCATTCTGAGGGCGAAGCCCGAAGAATCCCGGTCGCGCTGGGGAAGGGGATGCTTCGCTGCGCAGACTCCGCTCAGCATGACGAGGCAATCGTCAAACGTCGCTCCGCAATCCGCAATCCGCAATCACCCCTCCCGCCGGGTGGCGTATTTGCGCACCAGTTCTTGTACCCGCTCCTCGTCCCAGGCGACAAATTCGCCGTCCCATTCGCGGGGGGCGAACAGGGCTAACACGGCGATGGTCCCGCCGGGAACTTCCGGCGGCAGCAGTTCGCCGGCGTCGCGCATCTGGGCAAAGCGCTGGTAGGCGCTCTCCGGCATCCCGGTCGCCCCCATTTCGTGGATGACGGCCTGCATGTCGGTGTCAATCACGCCGGGGCGGACAGCGATAGAAGTGACCATCTCTTCCTCGATGGACAATACGCGGTTGAACTGGTTCAGCGCCCCTTTGGCCGTGCAATACGCCCCCCAGCCGGGGATGGCGTAGGTGGCCGCGCCGCTGGAGACGTTGATCACCCGGCCGCGGTGTTGGCGCAGGTAGGGGAGGGCGGCTTGCGTCAACATCACCGGCCCCAGCACATTGGTCAGCAGGTTTTGCCGCCAGGCGGCGATGCTGGCTTCGGCGACCGGGGCGATGGGTTCGATGACGCCAGCGTTGTTGACCAGGGCGTCTATGCGGCCAAAGTGGGCGCTCGTCTTGTCCACCAGGCGGCGGCAGTCGGCTTCCTGGCTGATGTCGCCGGGCACGGCCAGGGCTTTTGCGCCGATTTCGCGGATGGCCTGAGCTTCTTGCTCCAATTTGTCGGCGGAACGGGCGAATAGAACCACGTTGGCGCCTAACTCGGCGGCGTCGCGGGCAATCGCCAGGCCCAAGCCGCGTGACGCGCCGGTGATAATGATGGTTTTTGCGGTCATATGGCTCTCCTTTTGAAGTGTGAATTGTGAATTATGAATTGTGAAGTTGGCCGGCGTTGCCCGTTGACAATTGACCATTGGCTATTGACTATTTTTCTAGGGCGGCCAGCAGGGAGGCGACGTCTTGTTGGATGAGTTGGAGCAGGCGGCGCATTTCCTGACGTTCGGCGGGGGTGGTGGATTGGGCGGAGATGCGGGAAAGGTGGGTACGTATCCAGTGCAGGCGTTGCAGGTGGGTGGGTTTGGTGGTGAGTTGGTTGGGTAGCAGGTTGGGTATTTGGTCTTCGGGCGGTTCGGGCGAGTCCAGGGGTTCGACGGGGCCGAGGGAAGAATCGAATATGGGTTCGATTACGGCCGTTACCGGTGGCAGCGGCATGTGCAGGACGCGGATCGCCTCGTGGACGGAGGCGTCGGGGGCGTCGTGTTTCAGGTAGCGGGCGACCTGTTTGTACTCGGCTTTGTCAACGTCGCCGGCTTCCAGGGCGCGGTAGAGGGCGCGCTGCTGCGACGGTTTAAGGCCCTTGAGGATGCGCGTGTCCTGTTCGCTGATGGTCCCTTCACGCACGGCCGTTTTGATTTCGTCGGGCAGGTCCAGCAGTTGGATGATCTGGCTGGCGCGCTGGCGGCTGAAGCCCAGGCGTTCACTCACTTTGGCCCAGGTAATGGAGCGCGAATGGGGCTTGCTGCTGGTCTGGCCATCGCGGATTTGGGCGTCGAGTTCTTCTTGCAGCAGGTCGCGCAGGCGCACCATGCCATAGGCGCGGTCTACGTCGTTCAGGTCTTCGCGCTGGATATTTTCCACAAGCTGGCGCACGAAGCGGGTCACTTCGTCGTAAGAGCGGCGGCGGACGACGGCCGGGATGGATTCCAGCCCGGCCAGTTGGGCGGCGCGCCAGCGGCGTTCGCCATGCACAATCATGTACTGCCCGGCGCGCACCTGGGTCACTTCGATCGGTTGGATGACGCCATCTTGTTTGATGGATTCGGCCAGCTCTTGCAGGCTGTCGTCGTGGAAGGTGCTGCGCGGCTGGTTGGGGTCGGGGAAGATGGCGTCGCAGCGCAGGGCCAGCAGTTGCAGCCCGGCGGCCTGCTCCACGTCATCTTTGCCGGCGAACAGGGTTTCCATGTCGCCCGTCTGGGCGGGAATAGGGCGGCTGAGGTTGATAGACGGCCGTTTTTTAACCATAGGTCTTGTTGGTCCTTTAGTCGGGTAGTTGGCTGGCGCGACTAGCCGACTATTTCCTTTGCCACTTTGCGATAGGCTTCGGCGCCGCTGCTTTTGGGGTCGTAGGCCAGGATGCTCTGGCCGGCGACGGCGCTCTCGGCGAAGCGCACGGAGCGTTTGATGATGGTGTCGAAGATGCGCATACCGTCGCCGTATTGCTGCTGCACGGCCGTTAAAATATCTTTGGTCAACGTCGTGCGCGTATCGGCCATCGTCAACAGAATGCCCTCAATCGCCAGGTCGCTGTTCAGCTTCTTGCGCCGCACCGTCTCGATGCTGGACAAAATCATCAGCGCGCCACGCGCCGCCAGGTACTCTGTCTGGATGGGAATGACGACGCTGGTTGCGGCCGTGAGGGCGTTGATTACCAGCAGCCCCAGCGACGGATTGCAATCTATGAGGATGAAATCGTAGTTGGCGCGCACACCGACGAGCATCGTCGCCAGCACCCGCTCGCGGCTGAGGGTATTGATGAGCGCCAGCTCGATCAGGCTGAGTTCCGGCTGCGAGGGCAGCAGGTGAAAGCCTTCGTCGGTCTCGTAAATGGCATCGGCGACATTGCTTTCCAGGCCGTCAATTTCCGCCTTAAAGCCGTTGTAAATGGTCGGCGAGATGTGATCCGGATCGAATCCGGCATGTTGGGTCAGGTTACATTGCGGGTCCAGGTCTATGGCCAGCACCCGCTTGCCCTGTTCGGCCAGGGCAGCGGCCAGATTGATGGTGGTGGTCGTCTTGCCCACGCCGCCTTTTTGCATGGCGATGGCGATGATTTCGGTCATTCAGCCTCCTGAGGTGAAGTAGGAAGTATTTGTACAAAGGAACAAAGACACTAAGATACAAAGAAAACGGGGCGGCGTCAACGAAGTGTCAACCGGGGTTGACAGATTACATAATGTTTCTCAAGAAATAATTATGTTTACTTGTTAGGTGAAGGATGGTTTATTAACGGCCGTTAAGCCGATTTCTGTAACATCTTAATGATCAGGGGAGCCTTCAGGAGGTTTGTTGCTGCTGTCATAGTCGTCTTTAGCCCCGTTTACGGGGCGTTGTTTTTTAGCCTGGGGCTTTAGCTCCAGGCACGATGGACAATCGGCGACCGGCGACCGGCGACCGGCGACGACCAGCGCTAAAGCGCCGGTCTACAAAACAACGCCGGGTAAACCCGGCTTTTACCCCTTTGCCTACCGGTGGATCCCGAAATATTTAAGAAGATACGATTTGCAAGATGCACAAATGGGGCGTTCTTGTGTACAATATAACGCAGCGTGTTATAACTGTTTCCGTAAGGCGTCGGGCAATAGCAAAGATTGACGGCCGTCAGGTTGTTTGTCAATCGAAACTCCACTGAAATCAGGAAAGGGGTAGCTGCACATGAAAAATGAAAATGGCAATGAGATCGCAGGGGACGTGTTTGATTATGTGATCATTGGGTCCGGCTTTGGGGGGAGCGTCTCAGCGCTGCGTCTGGCCGAAAAAGGGTACCGTGTGCTGGTGTTAGAGCGTGGCAAACGGTACAATGCCGAAGATTTTCCCAAAACGAATTGGAATGTATTTAAATATTTGTGGCTGCCGGCCGCCCGCTGCTTCGGCATCATGGGTATCAATTTCTTCGACGATATTTGGATCCTGAATGGCAGTGGGGTAGGGGGTGGCAGTCTGGTATATGCCAGCACGCACATCAAACCGCCGAAAGCGTTTTTTGAGGCGGCCGAGTGGCGCGATCTGGCGGATTGGGAAGCGGAGCTGACGCCTTATTACGCCGTGGCCGACCGAATGCTGGGCACGGCCGAAAATCCCAAATTCTGGCCGGCCGACCACCGTCTGCGTGAAATCGCCGAAGAATTGGGGCAGGAAAGCACCTTCAAGCCGACGCCGGTAGGCATTTTCTTTGGCGAGCCGGGCAAAGTGGTTCCCGACCCGTATTTTGATGGCAGCGGGCCGGAGCGGGCTGGCTGCATTCACTGCGGCGGCTGCATGGTGGGCTGCCAGCACAACGCCAAAAACACCCTGGACAAAAATTACCTTTATCTGGCGGAACGGTGGGGGGCGGAAGTGCGCCCGGAAGCCAATGTGTTGGATGTACGGCCGTTATACGGCCCACAATCCGACCAGGCTCGCTACGAAGTCCGTTACGAAAAAGTTACCGACTGGGCGCGCAAACGGCAGCAGACGGTACGCGCCCAAAACGTCATCATCGCCGCCGGGGTGTTGGGCACGGTTAATTTGCTGCTGAAATGCCGCGATGAGAATCGTTCCCTGCCGCTGTTGTCGCAGCGGTTGGGCCAGATGGTACGCAGCAACAGCGAAGCGCTGATGGGCGTGACCGCCCGCGAGGGGGACGTGGATTATTCTCAGGGCGTCGCCATCAGCTCCCATTTTTGGATTGATGACGTGACCAGTGTGGAGCCGGTGCGCTATGCGCCGGGGCAGTCGTTTATGCGCAATCTCACCTGGCCGCTGGTGCAGTTTGAGGGCGGCTTTGGGCCGCGCGTTTTCCGGTCGTTTGTGAATGGGCTGCGACGGCCGTCTGATTTTCTCACGGTGCGCGTCTGGCCGGACTGGGCGCGGCGCAACACCATCTTTCTGATCATGCAGACCGTGGAAAACCGCATGGCCTTTAAGCGCGGCCGCAGCACTTGGACGCTGTTCAGCAAAAATCTGGTCAGCGAACGGGACCATTCTCTGCCGATTCCGCCGGTAGTGGAAGCGGGCAGCGGTGTGGTAGACCGTTTTGCCGAGAAGGTGAACGGCGTCGCCTGGGCGGGCATGAACGACCTGCTGGACATCCCCAATACGGCCCACATCCTGGGCGGCTGTGGTATTGGCGACGATGAAAGCAAGGGTGTCATTGACAAAAATCACCAGGTCTTCAATTACCCTGGCCTGTACGTGGCCGATGGTTCGGTGATTCCGGCCAACCTGGGGGTGAACCCCAGCCTGACCATCACCGCCATGACGGAACGGGCCATGAGCAAGATTCCGGCCAAAGCAGCGGCGGCGCAACCGGCCCCGTTGGCCGCGCCGGCCGGGGCAGCGGAGAATGGTGGAGGAAACGGCCGTTCCCGCCTCAGAGCCAGCCTGCCTTTCATGTTGTTACTGGCCATCCCACTGGCCGTTCTATTTTTGTTAAAAGCCTGGAACAGGCAGGGAGACAAATAAGCCATGGCAGAACCGCGCATCATCCCATTTGTTAATCCGGCAACCGGCGAGCAGTTTGGTCAGGTTGCTATGTCCACGAGTGACGAGATCGCCCTGGCGCACAAAGAGATGCGCCAGGCGTTTCAGGTGTGGCGGCGCAAACCGCTGGCTGAGCGGATTCGCATTTTGCGCCAATTCCAGGCCGAAATCATAGATTCGATGGATGAAATCAGTTCGGTCATCAATCAGGACACTGGCAAAAGCCGCCAGGATGGCTGGGTTGAAGTAAACATGTCCGTAGACCGGCTGCATCAATATTACAAACTTGGCCCCAAGTGGTTAGAGCGGCGGCGTGTGCCGCCCGGCTTGTACCTGTTTAAGCAGTATTACACCGAACCCCATCCCTTTGGCGTGGTGGCGGTGATTGGCCCCTGGAACTATCCTTTTGACCTGTGTGTGCCGCCGATGTGTTCCGCTTTGCTGGCGGGCAACACCGTCTTGCTGAAGCCATCCGAGGTGACGCCGGCTGTCGGCGTGATGATCGAAAAGTTGATTCAGCGCGTGCCAGAATTGGCCCCCTTTGTGCGCGTGCTGCACGGCGATGGCTCCGTTGGGGCGCAAATCGTCGCCGCGCGGCCCGACCTGATCTTCCTCACCGGTTCGACGGCGACGGGGCATATCATTGCCCAGGCGGCGGCCAAAACATTAACGCCGTTTATTTATGAATTGGGCGGCAAGGACCCCATGGTTGTTTTTGCCAGCGCCGACATTCAGGCGGCGGCCAAATGGGGCACCTGGGGGGCGTTGTACAACACCGGCCAGACGTGCATGGGCATTGAGCGGATGTATGTGCAGGCGGCGGCTTATGATGAATTTGTGACGGCCGTTCTCGCCGAAGCGCGCCAGGTGAAAATTGGCTATACCCACGACACCGACAACCACTTCAACATGGGGCCGCTGACCTTTGAGCGGCAGGTCAACATCGTCACTGCTCAACTGGATGATGCGCTGGCGAAGGGTGCGCGCATCCTGACCGGCGGCAAGTTGGACGGCCTGTTTATGGAGCCGACGATTCTGGTGGACGTGGACCACAGCATGAAGGTGATGCGCGAAGAAACCTTTGGTCCCATCATGCCCATCATGAAATTTAACGATGAGTCGGAGGCGATCTGGCTGGCGAATGATTGTGATTACGGCCTGAGCGCGGCCGTGTGGAGCGGTGATATGCGCCAGGCCAAGCGCGTGGCCCACCGGTTAGATGTTGGCTCGGTGGTCATTAATGACGCCATTGTCCATTATCCAGTCTCGCTGCTGCCGTTTGGCGGGGTGAAGTTGTCGGGCAACGCCCGCACGCATGGCAAGGAAGAGGTGATGCAGTTCACGCAGATGCGTTCTTATGCCATTGGCGGCACGCCGAACCCGCTGGACCTGACGACGATTTTCCGCGCGCCGGGGCATTATCGCCTGGGCAAGGCCATTACGCGCCTTGCTTTTGGCGTGACGCCGCGCCAGCGGCTGGAACCTATCACCGAATTGTTTGACGGTATTGGGCTGGATGGCAAAGTGGGCCAGGGGGT
Source organism: Candidatus Leptovillus gracilis (assembly GCA_016716065.1). Taxonomy (NCBI): domain Bacteria; kingdom Bacillati; phylum Chloroflexota; class Ardenticatenia; order Promineifilales (SeqCode); family Promineifilaceae (SeqCode); genus Candidatus Leptovillus; species Candidatus Leptovillus gracilis. The sequence continues at coordinate 772,704 of JADJXA010000003.1, forward strand.
GAAAGTGGCCGGGATGGCGGCGGTGGCTACGGCCGTTCTTTTTGGTCTGCTTCGTTTTCGCAAATAAAGCATAGTTGGTTGGTTTGCCAACCAACTATGCAAAACAAAGAATCCCAGGCATGAATGTTATTTACATGCCTGGGACTCTTTCCCCGAGAGTGCGGTAGCAGATTGGCCCGACCCGTTCAGACGGCCGATTGTAACGCACGGCCGTCTGTCCAGAGATGGTTCATACTCATTAGTCGTTCAGCTTCTGCGCAAAGATCAGCCGAGTTTAAAGCGATCAACCTGAGGGTTGGTAAAAGCCCAATCACAAGGCACATCGGCCAGGTTGCAGGCGACGTTGGCCGAGCATTTGCGGGCGATAACGCGGTAAGGTTCGGTGTCTGGCAGCATGTCGGTGGCGTAGACGCGCTGTTCCATAATGCTGGCTTCTTGTCCAATAAATTCGCACCACTTTTTATCAACAACAATCCATTTGGTTGTGGTCATTTTGCCTCCGATTTTGTCGGCTGCCGTTGGGCGAGGATGATAAGGCGTTGGCGACGGACCGACGTGGTTTTACCAGGATGTATAGAGGATACTCGCTGCCGCCGATGTGTGGCAGTGCCTATTGTCACGTGATGCGGGGATGATGATCACTTTGTGTATGTGACGGGTACGGCCGTCTCCCCCGCCGTAGGATGACGTTTGCCCGTTAAAACAGGTGACAATTGGCATTGGAAACGGCCTGTCTCTGTGCCACAATTCGGAAGCCTGCCGGTACGTTATCGGTCGGCAGTAAACCAATGCACGAATTACCGATTGCCGAAAACATTCTAAACATTGCCGTTGAACACGCCGAACGAGTCGGCGCGAAGCGCGTCACCACCTTGCACCTGGTCATCGGCCAGTTGTCGTCTATTGTGGATGATTCGATTCAGTTTTATTGGGACATCATCAGCAGAGATACGCTGTGCGCTGGGGCCACGCTGCGCTTTGAGCGCATTCCGGCGACGCTGCTGTGCCTGGACTGCGGCCATTCTTACACCCTCAACCGGGAGTTAATCGCCTGCCCCCAGTGTGACAGCATCCGCCTAAAAGTGACGGCCGGGGAGGAGTTTCGGCTGGAAAGCATTGAGGTGGAGACGGAAGAAGTGTGAATTGTGAAGTACCGTTTTCCAAAATCCGAAATCCAAAATCCGAAATAAGGAGACAGCATGGCGACAACCGTACCCGTTATACAAGAAATCATGAGCGCCAATGATAGTTTGGCGGCGCAGAACCGGGCGAAATTGGATGAGGCCGGGGTGGTGGGCATGAATATCATGGCCTCGCCGGGCGCCGGCAAGACCAGCACCATCCTGCGGACGATTGAAGCCCTGGCCGCCGATACCAGGCTTGGCGTGGTGGAAGGGGATACGGCCAACGTGACCATTGACGCCGACAAGGTAACGGCCGCCGGGATGCCGGCCGTGCAAATTAACACCGGCGGTGACTGTCACCTGGACGCGGTGATGCTGAGTGGCGCGCTGGCGCAGATGCCCCTGGCGGAGATTCAACTGCTGATTGTCGAAAACGTGGGCAACCTGATTTGCCCGGCGTCGTTCATGCTGGGCACGCATTTTAATGTGGTCATCGCCAGTGTGCCGGAGGGGGATGACAAGCCGTATAAATACCCCAATATTTATCGGGGGATTGACGCACTGATTTTAAATAAGATGGATTTGCTGCCTTACGTGGATTTTGACCTGGCTTATTTCCGCCGGGGGATCGAAATGCTCAATCCCAACGCCGCCTTTTTCCCGATTTCTTGTAAAACGGGGGAGGGGGTTGCTGAATGGGTGGCATGGTTGAAAGCGCGGATGCAGCAGGAAAGGGCTTGATTGATACGTCATGTGCCATGTGTCATGTTGATGGGCGACGCATGAGGTTTTGTCTTTTACTTTTTGCGCACGAACATGGCGTCTACGGCCGTTACCCTCACCGGTAAGCGCATCGTAAATGTAGACCCCTTGCCTGGCGCGCTGACCAGATCGATCCTGCCGCCCATGGACGTACACAAATGTTGGTTAATCGCCAGACCCAGACCAACGCCATCATACCCCCGCGTAAACGATTGATCTACCTGATCAAACGCCCGAAAAACCTTCTCGTATTGGTCAGGCGCAATACCAATGCCGGTGTCGGCCACCTGGAATAGGACCCACTCTTGTCCGTCGGTTTGCTCACGGGTGACGCTGAGGGTGATAAATCCATTTTGGGTGAATTTGGCGGCATTGCTGAGCAAATTTTCCAGGGCGCGGCGCACTTTGTCCTGGTCGGCAAACATGCTGCCGACGTCTGGGGGCAGCAAGATGAGCAGGTCGTTGTTGTGGGCGTCAACGGCCGTCTGGCAGTTTTTCACCGCGCGATTCACCGTTTCGGCAATATCAAACGTCTCCAGCAAAAACGTCAGCCGGCCGGTCTCGATTTCGGTAATCTCTAGCACATCGTTGACAATGCCGCGCAACTGCTGCGCCGCTTGTTTGACTTTGTTAGCCGCCAGCAGGGTCGCGCTCTGACCATCGCTGGCCGCATCCTGGCTGATGATGTCGGCGTAGCCGATGATCACCGAAAGCGGCGTCCGCAGCTCATGACCCATGTTCGCCAGGAAAATGGTTTTGGCGCGGGTAGCCTTTTCGGCCGCCTCTTTGGCCTGCTGCAATTCTATCTGCTCAAGTTTTTTGGCGGAGATGTCGCGGGCAATGCCTAAAATGGCGATGGGTTTGCCGTCGTGCAGCATGAAATGTGCGTTTAACTCCAGAACGATAGGCCGCCCATCTTTGGTCTGAAAAACGAATTCGTAATGGTTGATGCCCCCCTGACCCAACTGCTTCTCCAGGATGTCTTCGTCCACGCCATGGGTGAAGGCCACAAAATGCTTGCCCAACACCTCAGATGGCGCATAGCCGATGGCTGTTTCGATGATCCGGTTTACATAAAGAACTGTACCATCGCGGTTGAGGATATACACAATGTCGCTGGCATACTCAAACAGGTTCTCAAACAACTCTTTTTGTTGGCGCAGATTAACGGCCGTTAGCGTCTGTTGGTCCGCTTCAGGCTGCCGATGGGCGGGTTGGGTAGGCGAGAAGGGTACGGCCGTTTCTATTGGACGAGAGGGTCGAATCACCACGCGCCATAGAAGATAACCTGAACCTATCCCGGCCAGAACAGCTAAAACGGCGCTCTGCCAGGTGAACAAAGCGCCATTTACCAGGGCGTTTAACAGCAGCAGCCCCAGCAAAAACAAAACAACTACCAGGCAGACGCTCAGGAAATTTAGTTGACGCATGATAGGTAATCATCTTAGCATAGTTGCCAGGGGCTGTCACTCTGTCAATGATGCCTATTTTGCGGCGGCCAGGATGTCTGTGGTGAAGGCGTTTTGCACGGAAACGGCCGTTAACGCCTCAAACTCCAGCAGCATATCCGCCAGCGCCTGCCACTGTTCGGCCGTCTGCCAACCCAACCCAAATTTGTCTGTAATGGCGCTGTGCGCGTCGGCCAGCTCTGTGTCTAGCATGAAGCGCATATGGGCGGCGTCCGTCTCTGGTCCGGCGTAGCGCAGCACAATTGCCACCGCCTCCTCCCGATTGGCCTCCGCATAAGCAATGCCTTTCATCGCCGCCCGTAAAAAGCGGGTCAACATCTCTGGATTCTCCTGCAATATCTGCTCGCTGGTCACATAAGCCAGCCCCAGCGTCGGCACGCCAAAGTCACCTGCGTCCCACAACGTCAGGTCATAGCCCCAACTGCGGATCAGATACGGCTCGTTCGATTTGAACACCGGATACACATCCACCTGCCCCTCCGTCAGGACACGCGGGTCGAAGCCGACATTGACCAGGGAGACCTGCGCCGGATCCGCCCTGGCCGCCTGGAGTAGGGCGAATAGGTCGGGCGGCGGTGTGCCTTTGTAGCCGACGATACGCCCCTGCCAATCGTGGGGCGTGGTCAGGCCGGAATTGGCCAGGGCGGCGAATGCCTGCTGCCCGCGCTGCCCAATCAGAGCGATGGAGACCAGCGGTAGGCCGGGATCGGCACGGCGTTGCAGCAAAACGGCCGCGTCCTGCGTCGTCACCTGCACTTCTCCGGCGGTGAGAAGCTGCAAATGCTGCCCCCCGCCGCCCGCGTGTTCGATCTTGACCGTCAACCCCTCCTCGGCGAAGAAGCCCTTTTCCTGGGCCACGTAGACGCCGACGAAGGGCAGATTAGCCTGGGGGCGGAAGCCGGCCATGAAGGTCATCGTCTCTAGCGTGTCGGCCGAATTTGGCCGGCAACCAATCAGCGCCAACAGAGACGCCATCAGCAAAACCAGTTGTCTTGTGTGTCGCATACATTCTCCACTTGATGAGTGATTTTTATTACAAAGAAACAAAGAGACAAAGAAGAGCCTTTCCCCCTTTGTCCCTTTGTATAAATTCTTCCGTTCTTAAAAATGATTGGCCGATTGCCAGAACACCACGCGCCGCTCCAGCCACACAATCAGCCCATAGAGGCTCACCCCGGCGATGGAGAGGATGAAGATGGCGGCGAACATGTAGGGCAGGTTGAGATTGGTATAGGCCAGCCACATCGTCCGCCCCAGTCCACCGGACGCCCCGGTCCACTCGGCGACGACGGCCGCTATCAGCGAGAGCGGCGCGGCGATGCGCAGGGCGGTGAACAGGTAGGGCAGGGCGGACGGGGCGCGGACATGGCGGAAAATTTGTCCCCGGCTGCTGTGCCAGGTTTGGAACAGGTCGAGCATGGCCGGGTCGGCCCGCTGCAACCCGGCCAGGACGTTGACCAGCACCGGGAAGAAGGTGAGCAGGGCGGTGATGATCACCTTGGGGGCCATGCCAAAGCCGAGCCAGATGGTGAGCAGCGGGGCGATGGCGACCAGTGGGGTGGATTTGGCCAGGATGGCCAGGGTCATCACGCCGCGCTCCAGCCGGGGCCACAGGCTGAGCAGCACGGCCAGCCCACCGCCCGCCACTGTGCCTAAAATCAGGCCGAGGAGCGCTTCGCTGAGAGTAACGGCCGTTGCCTCCCCATACAGCCACCCATTCTGCCACAACGTCTGCACCACCCGGCTTGGCGCGGGCAAAATGTAAACGGGGATGTCGCGCAGATGAACGGCCGTTTCCCACAGCAGCAGCGCCCCACCCACAATCAATACAGCCAGCCAGTTACTTCCGCGAGTATTGCTCATATAGTTGGGAGTTGGGAGTTGGGAGTTGATAGTGTTCAGTGTTCAGTCGGCGTTGCCTCTGGCAAATGTGTACTGAAAACTGAAAACTGAAAACTGAAAACTGAATACAGCCACTAGCCACCAGCCACCGCCCTCCGAATTTCCGCCACCGCCGCTAAAAATTCCGGCGCGGCGTCGCTGCGGGGGCGGGGGAGGGGGATTGTGATGTCGGCCAGGAAGGTCGCCGGGCGCGGCGACATCACCAAGACGCGGTCGGCCAGGCGCACCGCCTCATAGATATGGTGCGTCACCCAGACCACCGTCGGTCGCTGCCGCCGCCACAGGCCGAGCAGTTCGCCCGTCAGCCGTTCGCGGGTCAGTTCGTCCAGGGCGGCGAATGGCTCATCCATCAGCCAGACGGCCGCTCCCTGGGCCAATACCCGTGCCAGGGCCAATCGCTGCTGCATCCCGCCGGAGAGGGTGAAGGGATAAGCCCCGGCGAAGTCGCCAATGCCTACCAGGTCCAGCAGTTCGTCCGGCGTCTGGCCGTTGGCCTGGTTGATCTGCTGTACCAGGGCGACGTTGTCGCGGCAGGTGTACCAGGGCAGCAGCGCCGGGTTTTGGGCCATCCAAGCGATACGTTTTTGGGCAACGGCCGTTGCCGGGCTGCCGCCAGCCACAGTTATGCTACCGGCCGTCGGTTCCAATAAATGGGCCAATAGACGCAGCAAGGTAGATTTGCCACAGCCGCTGGGTCCCACCACAGCCACAAATTCGCCAGAAGCGATGGTCAGGTTGATGGCGTGCAGCACCGGCAGCGCTTTGCTGCCAGCCACAAATTGGTGGGACAGATCGTGGAGGGTGATGTTCATGGCTGCGGGCGGCTGAGGCGTCCCTGCTGGCTGATATTCATAACAGTGGATTATAGCTTGCAACCGGTATCTCGTACACGTATTAGGCAAGCGCTTGAAGCGATTTCCACAGGCATGTTATGATATGCGCATTGTATCAACAGGTGCAACGAACGCTTTGGAAACAGTCAATCATGAATTCACCGATTGAACTCCGCCTTTTACTCTCTGCGCCGGAAATGGACGCCGAGAAGCGCGATAACCTGGCCCGTCAACTGGCACGCGACCTGAATGATTGGGGCCTAGACAGTGTAAAACCCATCGCCTATGCAGGACCGCTGCCAGAGGGCGCTAAGGGCAATTCGGCTATGTTGCAGGCGTTGGGATTAACGGCCGTGCCGTCGCGTCTGCCATCCCTGGTTAACTTTTTGCACGCCTGGGCGCTGCGCGGGCAAGACCTGCAGCTGACCATCAAAACCCCCGGTGGCCTGGAAGTGACTTTTACGCCCGACAAAAGATTGTCGCCAGATGAACTAGTCGCGTTGGTGCAAAAATTGCAATCTGGCGATGAAACCACCAATGCCGCGCTGCCACCAACGATGCCATATGATTATGACAGGGTGAAATTGCGGCATCTGGTGGCCGCCTATTTTGATGAAAGCGAATTGCAAACGCTCTGTTTTGACTTACGCCTGGATTATGAAGAACTGCCGGGCAAAAACAAATCGGACAAAGTGGTCCAACTGCTGCTGCGCCTGGAGCGACGCGACCAGATTCCGACCCTCTTACAACACATTCAGGCGCAGCGACCCACTGCTCCCTGGCATGAGGTTGCCGCCGATTAGGCGCTAACAGCGCCACTAGCGACAATTCATTGTCATTCTGACGAGTCTTCGAGGAAGAATCCCCTTACGGCTGACGCAAGGGATTCTTCACTCCGCAGACTCCGCTCAGAATGACGCCTTGTTTTGCCAGCGTTGTCTGGCAAAAGATGCAGCTTCTTTTTGGGCATAGACGATGGCAAAACGATTGGCTTTACTGGTGGGAAATACAGAGTTTGAAGACGTGGAGTACTTTCCTCATTTGTCTACGCCGGCCAATGATGTGCGCGATTTAGCCGATTTGCTGGCAGCACGAGGCGAATTTAAGATCGTTGAACAGCTTGTGGACAGAGACGCCGATGCTTTGCGGCAAGGGATTGAAGATTTCTACCGCAGCGCGCAGCGCGGCGACCTGACGCTCTTTTATTATTCAGGTCACGGGTTCAGAAATGAAGATGGGGCGTTGTGCCTGGTGGCGCGCAATACGCGGGTGAACCAGCCGCTGTCTACCAGCTTGCAAGAGTCATTTCTTAGCGATGTCATGCGCTTTAGCCGTTCGCAGCATCGTGTTGTCATTTTGGACTGCTGCTTTAGCGGCGCTTTTCCGGCAGACGCCAAAGCCGGCCCTGAGGCGTTGGTGTTCGACAAGTTACAGGGGCAGACAACGGCCGTTCTTTCATCTTCCAGTCGGGTGCAGTTTTCGTTTACCGAAACGGGGCCAAATTCTTTATTCACCAAATACCTCATTGAAGGCATTCAAACGGAACGCGCCGACCGGAACCGGGACCGCCAGATCACCATTGATGAATTGTTCGCCTACGCTGAGGCGCGGGTGCGGGCGCTGCGCCCGGAACAAACGCCCACACTAAAGCTGCACGAGCAGATGGACCGGGTCGTCATCGCCAAAACCAGTCCGCTGCCGCAAGATTGGGAAGCAGCCTGGACGCCGCTGGTGGGTCTGATGGCCCAGGCGTTGGCCGCTGAGCGGCTTTTGTCTCGTGAGGAACTGGCGCAGCTGGCGGCGCAGCAGCAGAATCCAGCCTGGCGGTTGACGGAAGAGGAAAAGAGGTTGATTTTGTTGTCGTCCCTGGCGGTTGGGCAGGGGGTTCCCGGCTGGTTGCATCTGGACCAGGCAGAGGGACTGGCGCTGCTGCGCGCCGCGCACCAGAATAATGTGGCCGATGAAGCCTTGCATCTGGCAATCATTGCCCAACTGGCGCTGTGGGAAGATGAGCCGACTTGGGCGGGCTTGTTGGCGGAAGCGGCGATAAATGGGGCAGGCAGAACGGCCGTTCACCGTCTCGCCACGTTTGCCTACCATTCACAAAAGGAACGGCCGTTGCCTTTGCGTTTCGCTGTGCCAATTCAAACACAGATAGCCCGCCTGCGCCGACAGGCGTACCAGCCCTATATTGACCAACTCAGCGCTGCCGCCGGTCGTCTGGCGCTGGCGTGCAGCCTGATCACGGTAGCGCTTTTGGCGCTGAGTGTGGCCCAGGATTCAGACGCGACGACAGGGGTGCGCATTCGAGATGCCGCGCTGCTGCTGTTGATACTGGTGACGCTCTGCTTTGTGTCTGTCCGATACTGGGCTGCTCTGTTGGCGACGGCCCAGGTCGCTTTGGCAGATGGGCATTGGCTGGCACGCACGGCCGTTTCCATTGTGTTAGGCTCTCTGGGGGTGTTTGTTTTGCTGCCTCTAACGGTCACGATGGACAGCCGTAGTTGGCTGGCTGCCTTACTCACCGGCGTCATCAACGCTGTGGGATTCGCCTGGTCTGGCGTACCCGTGTCCCATCGTCCAGATCGCCTGGCTCGCTGGCTGCCTTTGGTGGTTGGCGCAGCCACTTTTGTTAGCTACGGCGCTGTCTTGTGGTGGCTTTCAGGGCTGCAAGCGCAAGGGCCATTGGCCCAGTTTGCGGCGGTGGCTGGACTATTTGTGACAGCAGCGTTTGCCGGGCTGTTCATCCATCAAGCCATTACCATCCAGACTGCTTAACCACCGCCGAAAACGACTTCAAAGGAATTTGGGTTACTCCCAAAGCTTTGGCAGGCAGACCAGGGGTGCATTAACCCCTCTGTTCTTGTTCAGTTTCAGGCATTCAACGTACCCGCCCCGACCCAGATCGGTGTCACTCTCTTTGACAACTTGCCGTATTGCCTGCTGTGTTGGATCGTCGGGGATCCAGGTGAAGACAAGCTGAATCAACGAGGGTTCTTCTTCTTGGGCGGTAAAACGCAGCAAAATCGTCCCCTGGTTCAGCGCTTCAACACGCAAATTCCCCTGTTCATCCAAAATACCTGTGTTTGCTTCGGCTGACATAAGTTTACTCTCCTTGTTGGGCTGTCCTTAGCCCGGTTAAACAACCGGATTCTCCAGGCTGTCATGGGGCGCCTCATTAGTAACCGTAAATCGAAGTCAGTATGCCGCTTTCCGTTGGCATTTGCCAAAGGTAGCGCCCAACGGAATATGGAATACGGAATACCGAATACGGGTACTAGCAGCTTGTCGGAGAAGATACGTTTCTCCGAACAAAAATGATTTCGGTGTAAACTTTGGGTATGGCAAGAAAATTCAGAACTGCTGATTACGAAAAGACCCTGGACCTGCAAATCACCTTGCGCGATGTCCTGCCACCCGACCATTTGGCTCGCTTCATTGTCGCTGTCGTCGCCCAACTTGATTTGGGGATCGTGTATAGAAAGTATAGTGAGCAGGGTGCGCCACCATACGCCCCGGAAGTGATGTTGGGATTGCTGTTCTACAGCTATGCCAGCGGCGTATTCAGTTCGCGCAAGATTGAACGCGCCACCCATGAGGTGATTCCCTTTCGTTTCATTACCGGTGACATGCACCCCGACCATGACACGATTGCGGCTTTCCGCCAACAATTTCTGGCTGAACTGAAAGAGTTGTTTGTCCAGATACTGTTGATTGCCCAGGCGATGGGCTATTTGCAATTGGGTAACGTCAGTCTGGATGGCAGCAAAATCCATGCCGATGCGTCCAAGAGCAAAGCGGTCAGTTACCAGCGGCTGTTGGCTATCGAAGCCTATCTGCAAGCCGAAGTCGAGGAGTTGTTCACTTTGGCTGAAGTTGCCGATGGAGGACAACTGCCCGAAGAGATGAACATTCCCGATGAGATTGCCCGACGCCAGCAGCAATTGGCGCGGCTGGCCGAAGCCAAGAAGGTGCTGGAGGAACGCGCCCAGGCCCGGTATGAAGCCGAGCAAGCCGAATACGAGGCCAAGATGCAAGCCCGGGCCGAAAAGACCGACCCACAGGAAAAAAGCCGCCGGGCAAACCACCGCAGCCACCCACTCCAGGACCCAGAGATAAAGACCAGTACAACTTCACCGACCCCGAATCGCGCATCATGAAAAACGCCACCAACAGCGGCTTTGACCAACATTATAACGTCCAGGTAGTGGTTGACCATGACAGTCGTCTGGTAGTGGGCAATTGGTTGTGTGACCATACCAACGATAAACAGGCCGCCCTGCCAACTCTCGACACCGTACCACCAGTCGTGGGTCAGCCGAAAAAGGTCAATTTGGACACCGGCTATTTCAGCGAAACAACATCGCCAGCTTGGAAGCGCGCGGCATTGACCCCCTACATCGCCACCGGTCGCAGCCCACACCATCAGGGTTGGCGTGCCTTTTTCCTGGACAATCCCAACCCGCCACCCAATGATGCTTCCGTCAAAGAGCAAATGGCTTACAAACTGCAGACCACCCTCGGCAAAGCCACCTACCGTTTGCGCAAATCGACGGTTGAACCGGTTATCGGTATCATCAAGGAAACCTTGGGTTTGCCGTCAGTTTTCTCTGCGAGGCCTGGTTGCTGCCGGTGGCGAATGGACATTGGTTTGTCTGGCTTACAACTTGAAACGATTGCATACCTTGCGGGTTGGTTGATGGGGGCGTTATTGCCCCCTGCCTGATGCCCGAAAACGGGCTGTAAAACCGTGCAAAATTCATGGTAATGAGGCCAATATGAGTTGCAAACTGCTTGTCTTGATGCTTTGAAATCGTTATTTGTCTATCATCGGGCCTTCAGAAGATATTTTTCCGACAGCCTGCTAGATGATTGGAATTCGCCAAATGACGAATCCCTGAAAGGAGAAGGTCTGGATCATGAACACAATAAGTAAGACTAGAGTGAATTACCGTCTCATGAATATTCTGGCACTTATAGTCGGGATCATCGGTATTGCGTTTCTATTCTTGCCAGATTTCGAACTACTGTCATTTATGCTGACGGTGGCTGTTTTAGGTGGCCTAATCGGTGGAAGTAACGGTTACGAGGAACGGGAGCGCCTTCAACTTAGGCAGGGTTATCAGAAAGCCTTTAATGGGTTGCTCTTAGTGGTAATGGCCGCCTACTCTCTTATCGAGTTTTCGAAATGGTTTATTCTTATGGAAGCAGCGGCAACTTTTTTGAATAACCACTGGCCTGGTTTGATTCTATCTGTGATGTGTATCGCAATGGGAATCGCTGGACTTCAAAAAGCAAGAATGGCAGGCTCAGTCTAACAATGCGTGCACACGGACGGCGGGATTCTCACCATCAAAATGAGTTGGTTCTGATTTTGGGCTTTTTCCATTTTGCAGATGAATCCAAACCCACCCGCCGCCGGTAACGCGAGCCGTTAGTCGGGCTTACTTGTCCGTCAGGTTTACATATCGATAAAATAGTCGCAAGGAGAGTTGATATGCCAACGAATCAGGCGCGCGATATTTTCATCGCTCGTATCAAACAGCTTATGGGGCAATATGGGTATTTTGTAGAGTAGAGCGCCAGCGCACAGCCGGAATGTGTCAATAGAAAGGTGAGTGATGAACACAAAGCACGGTTAAAATCATTGAGGAAAGTGCTTTAATGTGGCACATTTTCTGCCATATTCTGATTTTGGGCCTTTTAGCTTTCACAAACAAGACTGTAGGAGTTGTCTCGTGCGTGCCAAGTGTACTCGGTCTGCGGCCTTATCTCGTACACTGACCATTCGGCCGCAAGCTGGATATGAAGCGCTATGTGCAGCTCGTCAACGTCAGAAAGAACATGGCTTTTGGCGAACATATGCCAAACGAGCTGGTATGGAGGGTACTATTTCGCAAAGGATTGCCATTGCTGACTTGCGACGTACTCGTCATGTTGGTTTGGTTAAGACTTGTCTACAACACATACTGACGGCTTTAGGAATGAATATTTTGCGTTTAGGCGCGTGGTGGGCAGAGTTACCACAGGCTCGAACAGGAGTTTCTTCCTTTGCCAGGTTAGCGCCAGCATCCGTGATTGCCTAATTTTGGAGCAAAATGGGAATTCGCCAGCAGTATCATGAAAGGATGTTGCTGGCGAATTATCTTATCGCTCAAAAGTCATAAAACTAATCCGTTCAAGGTCAAAAGTAATCAAAATCGGGTTGGCTCGACACCAATTTGTGACCTGTTTTGAATTCGCCAGCAGTATCCTTTCATGTGGCCGGGTTTCCGCACCCAACTCAATTGCACGATATACAAAATCATCCGAGAGCCGAGTCAACCAAAACCTGCGCGGCTTCGGCAACATACATGGCGGGATTCTTTCTGCCAAACATGCGCGACGCCATATAAGCGCCGTCCATTAAAAGAAAGAGTTGATCAGCCAGTGCTTCGGGGTTGGTTGCACCCGCATCTTTTGCCAATTGACGAAAACGGGCGCGAACAGATTGCTTGTGTTCAAGCGCAACCTGATGACCAGAATAACCCGTTTCAGGGTATTCAGTTGCCACATTGAGGAAGGGACATCCGCAACATGCGGGGGTGGTCACATAGTCCTGCAAGCCTTGAAAGAATGCCAGTAATTTTTCGCGTGGGGTAGGAATGTCTTTTGTGGCTTGCTCAAAATAATTCCAGAAACCATCGTTGCTATCTTTGAGAAATGCAACAATCAAATCGTCTTTGGAGGGGTAGTGACGGTAAAGAGTCATCTTGCCGATGCCTGATTCGGCGGCGATGGTATCCACGCCGATGGCGCGATAACCGTGTTGATAGAATAAACGTGCGGCGGTTTGGAATAGTTTATCTTTTGGAGTGATTTCGTTTTTCATATCAGTTGCCTCTTGACACGATACAGGTCTGTATTGTATTGTTTAACTATTCGATACAGACTTGTATCGTAGCGTGTTTCACAATTTTACGCAACCCAAAAAGGAGTAACACAATGAAAATCGGAGTCTTTGGAACAAGCATGGTCGGTCAAGCCATCAGTGGAAAATTGGCGGAACTTGGACATGACGTAATGGTTGGTACGCGCAATGTGGCGAAAACACAAGCGAACATTGAGCCTCATCCATATGGTTTTCCAGCATTCAGCGTTTGGCAGAAAGAACACGCGAGCGTTAAACTCGGAACCTTTGCAGATGCCGCCAAACACGGTGAAGTCGTGTTCAATGCCACAAATGGCACAGGTTCATTGGAGGCCCTCAAACTGGCTGGTGAATCCAATCTCAACGGCAAGATTCTCGTAGATATTGCCAATCCACTGGATTTCTCTAAAGGTAGCCCGCCTTCGCTCTCAGTCAGCAATACCGATTCACTTGGCGAACAGATTCAGCGTGCTTTTCCAAATGTGAAAGTGGTAAAGACCCTCAACACTGTAACCGCCTTCCTGATGGTCAATCCTAGCCTGATTGCCAATGCGGATCATACATTGTTTGTGTGTGGCAACGATGCGGACGCCAAAGCGCAAGTGACCGAGTGGCTTAAAGGTTGGTTCGGCTGGAAGGATATAATTGACTTGGGCGATATTACGAATTCGCGCGGTACGGAACAAGTTCTGCCTATCTGGATTCGGCTATTTGGTGTACTCGGTACTGGGATGTTCAACTTCAAAATTGTGAAGTAAGCATTGGGGTTTTAGTAGTGAAAGGACGCTTTCCTACGCTAAGAGTCCGTAAAAGAATAAGTTCCCGCATCCTGGTCATAGAAAGTTGAGCAAGTGCGGGAAGTAATAAATTTACGGATCCTAAGGGCTTCGCCCTGATTGACTGACAAAACTTATCTAACCGCGGAGAACGCAGAGAGCGGAGGCTGTACCAGAGAAAATCACCGCGTCCTCCGCGCTCTCCGCGGTGAAAATCTGAGATTTGTCAGTCAACCAGGTAACCCGGGAAAAATATCGTGAGGCGGAATAGGCATGGGTGATCGGCGGCCGAGCCGATGATGAGTGAGGTGTGTGATCCGGTTACTGTAAGATTTGTTGTACTTTTTTGATCAGGGTGGTGGCGTTGTAGGGCTTCTGGATGAAGCCGGTCAACTCTTTGCCGTTGAAGCGTTGCGTCGCTTCGGCCTGGTTGGCCCAAAATCAGAATATGGCAGAAAATGTGCCACATTAAGCACTTTCCTCATTGATTTTAACCGTGCTTTGTGTTCATCACTCGCCTTTGAACTGAGTCAGACCGGAAATTAAGGCAGATCGAACAAAATTTATTAAAAACCCCCTAATACTTGGTATTTTGAACTAAATCATGACCTTCAGTGCCGAATTTGGCTCAAAATGTTATTCAATGTGGCATAAAAAAAGCCGTATTCTGATTTTGGGCCCGATAGACCACTTTTTAATAGACATTATCCTAAATAAGATCGAGCAGGTTAATGGTCTCAACTGCATGACGGAATGAAACACGTAAATTGTGTAAACCGCAGGCTATGGCCATGACCAGGTCGTCAAAACTTGTTTTCCAATTACGTAAAACATCCTTAACTATCCGGCACCGCTTGACACCAGCTATCACGTTTTCCACAATGATCCGTCCAGAAGCGATAGCCTTATTCAAAAGCGGTCGGCGGTTGACAGGTCTTTGCCACGGGCCTTTTTCTTTGGTTGCACAATGATGATGTTATCTTGTTCATACCCCTGAAAGCCGGTATCTTGTTCAACGACGGCATGGTCAGGGAAAGATAATGCCGCCTCATCAGCTATCTTTTTGTCATGTTTACTGCCCGGGACGGTTTTGCTGAGAAACCAGACACGCCGATTATCAGGATGAACAACCAGATGATTTTTGACCGAATGACACTTCTTTTGCCACTATAGTACACTTCCTGGTTCTTTTTGGGCCGCTGTCGTCGTCTCTCAGTCCCATCTTGCGTGAACGTCAGGGTCTCACATTGCGCCAATACCTGCGCCAGTTGTTGTCCATCTCGTTCGGGTAGGTGTCCCATTTGTTGCAAAGCCTCTTTGAGAACATCGGCGGTGCGTTGAATGAGGCGGTTGGCCTGACTTTGACTAAGCCCAAACATAAATGCTTGCAATTCCTGGATGGGATAGAGTTTCATATACATCAGGATGAATAGCAACCTGTCGGACATCAATTCAAGACCCAGTTTCCGACCACCGCCTGCTTTGCGTTTTCGATTTAGGCGTCTACTGGCTCTTTTTCTTTCGTCGGCTTGCCAGGCATTGTCAAAAGCAACGAGTAACTCCAGAAACTCTGCTTCATCTAATCCTGTGAAGGCTTGCAGCAGTTTCGGCTCTTTTTGTAGATTACTGTATGATAACATCAGGTAGCACCTCTTTTTCTTTGATTTCCGGCTGATTTTACAGCCTTTTGGTGCTACTTTTTATTTTGGATAATGTCTAATATATGCAATGATCTCCTTGAAGGATTTCATGAGTATTTTGGGTTAGCTTCCTATTTGGAACCAAAGGGATTCGGATATGGTGCAGCTCCTGGTATTGCCAACATGCATGCAGGACCTGCAGTAAGAACTGAAAATTATTTTAATCGAAACTATCCGGGTCAGGGATTCTTACCTGATTTAGGTGGCGGTAATCAAAAAAGTGTGCGATTGCGAACCCTTCTATCAGATGAGGGGGGCATTCGTTATGCTGCTGCATATCTGCGTTGGTGGGCAGACATACGAACAGGGAAACAATCAGAGCATCTAATGGATTTGAATGATAACGATATGATAATTATTTACACAGCATATCGATGTGATGTAACAGCTTGTTACGGTAGCATAAGTGGTTATCAAGAAGCTCAAACCCCTAGCCTCTTTGGAAGCCCAAATGATTTTGCAGTATTTTTGCCGCTTTATAAAAATAAGCCGTGAGGGCGCTGGGTCTGTTGAGTGGGATTTCTCTGGTACGCGACCTCTGGTATCCCATACAACTAACCCAGTCCCGCCGTGAGGTCAATAGTGAATATTCGGCATGGTTCAAGTTAGCTTGACAAAATGATAAAAGAAAACCACGAGTTTCCAGTGCATAATTGGTTTTACTAGAGCCGCTTATGCAAAAGGAGGAAACCCGTGGCTGAAAGCCGAGATGATATAGTGCCCGCAGAAAGAGCGCAAATTGTGATAGAGATGATGTCGCCGAACCGACCTTGGGAAGAGTAAAGCAATTGGCTGAAACGTATCAACTGTCGCGACAGACACTGTATGACATGACCACCACAGGCAGAGATGCCTTGATTCGCGCCATGATCCCTGGACAGCATGGCCCGCAACCCCAGCAGAGATGTAGTAGTGACGAAGAATCGTCTGCAACGGAGTGTGCTGACTTTGAGTGAACAAGGAGTCAGCCAACGTGGCGTGAAAACCTGTTTGTCCGAAATGTTGGATACAAGCGTCTCGTTGGGCTGGATCAATAGCGAGTTGGCTGACCTGGAAGATGTCGCTCAACAGGTGAACCAGCGGCTTGAACCAGCGAGCAACGAGACGTTGGCTGGTGATGAGATATTCGCCAATGGGTTGCCCAATCTGTTGGTGGTGGGGAATGATTCGCTCTACATCTATGCCTTGACCCGTCAGGACGAACGAGATGGCGACACTTGGGGCTGTGTCTTGCTGGACGTACCCGAAACCAGGCAGTTTGCTTCCGATGCCGGTACCGGTTTGGCAGCTGGTGTGAAAGCGGCCGCATTGAGTCACCATCAATTGGATTGGGACCACTTGCTGCGTCCCATGTGGGGTCAAGCAACCCGCTTGGAAGAGCAAGCCTACGCCGCCCTGATCAAAGTGGCAGAACGAGAAGCGATCTTTGACAAATCGCAAACAAGCAAGCGCCTGCAGCAGCATCTTGCTAAATGGGAGGCATTGGTGGCTGAGGCCGACAAGAAAATAAAGAAGCTGGATGCTTTTGCCCAAATTGCCCGTAAAGTGGATGCCTACTTCGCGCTCATCGATCTGGAAACAGGTCAATTGGTCGATGCTGAAAAGGGTATGGCTCACTTGCAAGTCTTGGGTGAACAAATGACCACCTTCTCGGGTCGCATTTACAAGAAACTGGCAACTAATCTGCGAAACTGGGCAGCCAGCTTGTTCACTTATCAAGCACTGCTCTCTCCAGAGTTGGCAGTTTTGACCAACCAATACGGCTCTGAAGCCATAGCTGCCCTGTGCCGCATCTGGCAATGCGAAGCCGATGAAAAACGGCGTCACCTTTCGCTGCCCGAAAAAGAAAATCGACAGCAGATTTGGCAGCAAGCGCTTGATACCGCCTATCTTTGCCTGGGCGACAGCCGGCTTGGCTCCGCTTGGGAGGCTGTCACGACGCTGCTGTCCCATCCTTGGCGCGGGAGCATGTTGGCCGAATGCGTCAATAGTTTGTTGAGACCGATTCTTGACCGGCGCAAGCACACCGACCAGGGCTGCCTGGATTTGTTTCGCTTCCTTCATAATGTACGCCCCTTTCTGCGGGGCAAACGAGCAGGTCATAGCCCGGCGCAACTAGCGGGTATCTCTTTACCTGATGACCCGCTTTCTTTATTGGGGCTGGCGCCTAAAGTGTCAAGCTAACTTCATGGGTTTTTGAACCATGCCGAATATTCATAATAAATTTATTGTGTTGGGATCAATTTTATTAATGACCTTAACAGCATGTGTTTCTTCAGAAAATTTGATAACTACCGAATACGATAAACTTATGTATCCGGCTTCAACCTTAATGTACACACATTCATTTACAACATCGAGTGCAACAGGCAAATGTGCTGGTCAAGCAAGTGATCGATGGTATGGTGCTGAAAGCGATCCTAATGTATTACTAGATGCTTTTAAAACGGAACTTTCTAGAAATGGATGGGCAATTTGGTCTGAGGATACTGTACAAATGTGGCGCAAAGAAAGTGATGATGGCCTTTTTACGTTTTCGATTCATGTTTTTAAAGAAGAAACGATTGATCCAAATCAAGCCTATTACAATTTACCTGACTCTGTTTTGCTACAATTGACTGATTACCAATCTGCATATGTCACTACTATAAGCCATATGTCTCCCTCTGATGCAAATCGTTGTTTAAGGCCATAGCACTTACCGAGCAGTAAAATTCTCCATGGAAACGGGAGTTTCCTTATGAGTTGTGAGCGGCACCAAACTGCTGGCCGCAGCCGGGGACGGAACCCACTTGCTGGCCTGGGAGGATAGACGAGGCGGGAATGTGGATGTGTATGCCCGGTTGGTCCGGCAGGAAGTAGTGGTCAACACGAGCATCGCATACACCTACGACCCGCTCTACCGGTTGGTAAACGCGGCCTACAGTGGCCACGTCAGCGCCAGCTACAGCTACACCTATGACGAAGCGGGCAACATGACCGCCTACACCGAGCAGGTCAACGGCCAAACCACCAGCGTCAGCCGCACCTTCAACCCGGTCAACCGGCTGGTTACATCCAACGACGGCGCTACGACGACCACCTACAGTTATGATGACAACGGCAACCTGTTGACCATTACCACTCCCATGGGACTTGGCGGCGTACAAGGGCAGGGGTATGCCTATAGTTACCCCCATTGTCAAGACCACAGAATGGTTGATTTAATGTAACTATACAGGTGTGAGTTGAGGCATGAGAACATTATCGTCAAACAGAGACCCTAATGCTTCCCACACATTGAGACCCTGTTTACGAATCGTGGAAATATAGGTGCGCAGCGAACAGAATTGTTCAGCGCCTTCCCAACTGCGAAAAGAGCCTGAGATTTTCTGCTGAACCTTCATCATTCTGATGTCTCGTTCAGCCAAGTTGTTATCAAACGGCACCTTAAAATCATGGACAAAACGCAAGATAGCCTCCTGCTGCTTGTCAAATCGTTCTACCAGATTACGCGCCTTTGTTTTTTTGCGCCGCCCTCGTTTGACAAGGGGCGGATGTTCATCAGGTAACAGGTTTTCCTCTAAACCGAAGGCAACAATGGTGTCATACATTTGGTGGATTCGTTGCAACTGCTCGATTGACAATTCGGTTTCCCCTGCCTGATAAGCTTCGGCAACCAATTGTTTGGCCGATAACAAATAGACAATCATCAGTGCTGCCCATTGCTGTTGATCGTTCTCAACCAGAGCCGTCAACTCGCGCAAATGATGGGCATTGCACAAGGCATGAAGCAACAATTGATACTTGAAATAGGTCGCCCAGTTATCGTGAACAAGGGCGCCGGTGAATTCAGGCAGAATGCCAATGGCGTCAGTCGCCTTTTTGCCCCGACTTTGATGCGGTTCATAATAAGTCAATTCTGGGGTGCTGACGGTATGGAGCCAAGCTCTTTTTCCACTGATATAGAAGCCTGTCTCATCAGCATGACCGACTTCGGCCTTTTTGACGGCTTCTTTAATGGCTTTGTGGCTGGCTTCACATTTTCTGCGGCCGTCTCTAAAAAGTTTTGCAATGAACCAGTGGAAATGGGTAATTCAAACAGGTCGGCCAACATCTGTCGCTCTCGTTCATACGGAATGAACTGCTCATTGCGCAGATAAACTGACAACCGCTTGACTTGCGAACCATATTGCACCGGTTGGTCACATCCGCTGGAAATTCACCGGTTGTTGCTTCACCACAACAGGGACAGATGATGGTTTCGGCTTGGTGTTCGATGGTCACATAACGCAATGGCGGTAATTCAAAGACCTGTCGTTTAGCAACTTTACTGGCTACAATTTCTTCGGACAATGGGGCTTGGCAATGGTCACAGCGGGCTGGACGATGCGGTTCAATGAAATCTGGTTTGGGATTGAACTCAAGCGTATGCCCTTCATGTCCTTCCTGACCACCAGCTTTGCGCTCTGTTTGTGGCCGTAGACTTTTGGGCTTAGGCTTCTGTCGGCCTTTATCGCGGCTGGACGGCCAACTGGAGTTGTGGCTATTTTGACCAAGCAACTCGACTAAATGCTTGATTTGAGTCTCAGCAACGGTCAACTTTTCGCGGAGTTCTTGGACTTCTCGCTTAAGTTGCTTGTTTTCTGCTCGCAGTTGTTGCACTTCGTCCATGCTTATCATTTATACCACAGGTTTTGGACCTGTATAGTTACAAGTAAGATTTCTATTTGAGGCAAGACGATGGGTAATTCTAGTTGTCGTTGGCCGAGTTCGATACCTAACCGCTTTTTCACGCCTGCCGGAAGGTGTTTTCCCCAGCGAGACGCAGCCCGGGCGCTGTTCTTCCCGCACAAGATAGCCAAAACGATGAACTCGATCAAATTCTTCAAGCCGTACCTTTTCCCTTTTGCCTTGCGCCAATCAGGAATTGAGTCAAAAATAGTGTACACAGGTGGAATTTCGATTCGCATGTTTCCTCGCTTTTGTAGAATTTAGGAAACTTTGCATCAATTCCACCTTGTACGCCACTTTTTACTTTGAAACAGCCCTAGGCTGCACTGGCGGACGATGGCCGACCAACTTCCCCCTTGCTCCAACCGCTGCACCAAAACGGCCTGGATCACTGCCACCAGATAGTGCCGCCAGGACAACAGGAAACTCGGCAGGCAGCTCGTTGTCTGCTGGCAGTGCTGGCACTGCCAGCGTTTGACCCGTATCTGGTAGGCTCGCTCCAGGTCTTTCGGCTTCCGCCCGTAGCTGCCATGGCCGGTCATGCGCCCCACCGCCCCACAGTGGGGGCACTGTGTCGGCCGGGGGCACTGCTGGTGCCCTTCATTTTCCACGTAAGCCTGTACATCCAGGCCAAAGGCAATTACAATCAAGCTGGTTTGGTTGGCTTCTGGCCCACTAAGGTGGTTCCCAGGTGGTCAGACCTTGTTCCGCCTGGGCCGGAATGCCATTCTCCTTCTTGGGATGGGGCGGCAAGCTTACTGGCTTTCCCCCAGTTTGAGAAGAAAAAAAGCCACTCTCTTTGGAGTGGCCTTGGGGTTTGGAGGAACCTACGCCCCCATTTATTTCAGCCGAAATGCCTCGTTTTCAGCTATTCATTTTGGCCGCTAACACCACACAAACACCACCTGCGCGAATACACCGGCAACTACAGCGACTACCTGGAACAATACCTGGCCGAACAAGACAAACAGTGGGCCGCCTACCGCGACCAAAACGCCGAAATCCGCCGGATGAAGCAAGACATCATCCGCGTCAAAGCGCGAGCCTCTTACACGGAACGGCAAGTCAGTTCTGTCAGTATCGGCGGCGGAGACATCAAGCAGTCGAAAGATTTCTACCAGGGGATCGCCAAGAAGGTGGCGCGTAAAGCCAAATCGCGCGAGAAGAAGCTGGACCGTTACCTGGACTCCGACGAACGCGTGGAAAAACCGGCGCGAAGCTGGCAGATGAAGCTGTCGTTTGACGAAGCGTCCCACCTGGGGCGAGATGTGTTGGCGCTGGAGGGTTTATCAGTGGGCTACCCCGGCGGCGCGCCGCTGTTGACGGACCTGAACCAGTACGTGCAGGCGGGGCAGAGGGTGGTCCTCACCGGCGAGAACGGCTGCGGCAAGACAACGCTGCTGCGAACGATTGCCGGGCAGATCGCGCCGCTGGCCGGCCGGGCGCGGCTGGGCGGCAGTGTACAGTTGGGCTACATGGCGCAGGAGCAGGAGCTATTGGACCCGGAGAAGAGCGCGTTGGAGACGATCTTAGGCGTGGCGGCGCTGAATCAGACGGAGGCGCGGAGTTTCTTGCACCAATTCCTCTTCAGCGGCGACGACCCGCTGCGGCCAACGGGGCAGTTGAGTTATGGCGAACGCTCCCGGCTGGCGCTGGCCTGCCTGGTGGCCCAGGGCTGCAACTTCCTGCTGCTCGACGAGCCGATCAACCATCTGGACATCCCCTCCCGCACTCAGTTCGAGGAGGCCTTGCGCCAGTTCCAGGGCACAGTGCTGGCCGTGGTCCACGACCGTTATTTTATTGAGCGTTTTGCGGAGGAAGTGTGGGTGGTGGAAAACGGCCGTTTGCACATCACCCTGGCTTAAGAGATAAGACCCTGGTTGGCTGGCACACTTTCTATTTTCAAAAGGTCCGAACAACGTCCTGGCGCAACCCGGTTTTTGCCAGCGATCTACCAGGACCACAGTCCTATTGACCGTAAAACTTTGGTTATTTTATTCTGAAATTGATTATGTAGGTGCATACAAGCCACCAGTCGCCGACCCCCAGACCTACACTTCTTGTTGAACAATTGTGCGAGAGGTATTTGGAGGTGAGCCATGTCAAAATTCGCAAAGATTTTACTACTATTTCTCATGGTAACTATAGGTATATCCGCCCACAAGGTTACCGGTGCCAAAGATTATCTCAATTCCCCATCAAGCCTGCATAATAATACAGTAATCGAGGTTTCTGACCTTGAAGGTGGAGGAGCAAGCATAAATGCTATTGGTTGCTCAAGTTACCCACCCAAACTGTTGCGCATGGGGTAATTGTGCATACGTCAGGTGGTGTTGCCATTACGAAAATTGTCTTCGCCTTATTGTAATCCCAGGCATTGGCGTTATTTGTGCGGAATGGCAAGCTGGATATGATTGTTGGTGTATTCCACCAGATCCTCTTCCAATTTCTATCCCATCCGATTGTCAACAATAAAAGTAAAAGAGAAAGATCTACACCCGTAATACACCGTTAACAAAATAATCTAGACTTCGTCGTGTCATTCCGAGGAGTCTTCGACGAGGAATCTCTGCCGCTTGTAGAGGAGAGAGATTCCTCGCTCCGAAGACTTCGCTCGGAATGACAGACCAAGTGCGAAAGTAAAGAAAACTCGTTTAACAGTGTAGTAACGTTAGAACGAGAAAGAAGAGTACCTGTGAATGCAAGCATTTTCATATCTGTTGGAGGAAAAATGAAAACTCAATCATACCAGTCAAATCTTATATTGATCACTGTGTTCATTTTTATTTCAAGTCTGACATCAGCCTGCCGTTCTCAAGTGAATAAAAGCGACCGGGAAACGGACCCATTGCATGACAACGCGCCACCGCCAACCAACTTAACGGCAGAGAACGGCGCTGCAGAATTCAGCAGCGCCGCATTACCAGCCGATCCTATGCTGGTATGCCAGGATGACGCCGGTATCCAATACTGGCGATTTGACGCCAGTAGACAGGTATGGAGCCAAAAACCATCTGATCTGCTCAACTCGATCACATTTGCCATTCAGGGACTGTACCCTTTGGAAAACGACGATGGCTTTCTCATTTACGGCAACGAAATTGATGACGCCGGACAAGCCCAGTTCCACATCTTCTTATGGCAAGATGGCCAGGAAAGGCTGGTTTTCACCGCCGAAGATCGTTACGTAATGTTGCCACAGCTAACCGTTTTTTCTTCTTCAGGCAACGAGCTTTACGCCCATCAAACGGACGAACCCTACACTTTATTCCAAATTGACACAACCAGATGCCAAACAGGCGCCTGCGACTTCGTCATGGCCGACGAATTTCTGCTTCGCTCGCCTCTGGGCGGTAAAGAGTTGGTTTGGGACTTTGCAGATTGGACAATCCAGATAAAAGACAGGCTGGGAGAAAACGAAGGGAAAGTTGATATAGGCGGGACGCCTTTTTGGCTGAGTGAAAACCGGGTAGGTTATTTACGTCCCACAGATGGGCTGCCTGCTTTAGGCGGGACACACACAGAACTTGTCATTTGGCAGCTTGACGACGCGTCTGAGCCGCGTGTTGTGCTGGATGGGGAAAAAGCGAAAAGCGCTCTTGTTGAGCAAGGGTATGACAGCAATCCAGACGACGTTGTTTTGATCAATGCCAGGGGGAGTGCTTCTCATCCGCAGATTGTTCTGGTGAGCGCCACCGACCCAAGCACGCCGGCGCGCGCCGTTCTTTTTGTGATCAACCTGCAAACGGAGCAGATTAGTTATGTGCCCGGATTAACTTCGGCCTCGTTGCACCAACTGGAAATTTCCCCCGATGGGCACTTTCTCGTTGTAGCGGCTTCTGAGGAAATGCAATTGTACGCTTTGCAGACGGGCGAAACAGTTCGTTATGCCTGGAGCAAACAAACACCTGATTGGGATCAGGCAAGAAGCCACGCTTTTTCTGCTACAGGGGAATGGTTGTTGCTGCCATCTGGGGCTACAGTCTTTGTGGCACAACCGGGAACCGGGATCGTACAAGAGTTTAACCTGGTAGGGCAAACGTGTGCCTTTGCGGTTTGGCTCAACACGCCAGACGACCACCTTCGGTAGTCCGCAGATTTCTATCTCCCCTTCGCCTCGGTCAGAATCGCTTCAGCGCGCCAGGCTGGGGCTTGCAGAATGCCAGATAATTTAGCAGCCGGTGTCTCGCTCAGGGCGGCGATGGTGTGAATGCCAGCTTTTTGCTGTTAGCGACCGAGCTAAATGAAGACCAACGGCCGTATTAAATCAAAGAATAATAGGCAAAAAAACGGGCTGCTCCAGCAGCCCGTTTTCCATCCCTAGACGGCCCAAAATCAGAATATGGCAGAAAATGTGCCACATTAAGCACTTTCCTCATTGATTTTAACCGTGCTTTGTGTTCATCACTCGCCTTTGAACTGAGTCAGACCGGAAATTAAGGCAGATCGAACAAAATTTATTGAAAACCTCCCTAATACTTGGTATTTTGAACTAAATCATGACCTTCAGTGCCGAATTTGGCTCAAAATGTTATTCAATGTGGCATAAAAAAAGCCGTATTCTGATTTTGGGCCAAATTGATAAATACGGCTTAGAAACGTCTTTATTGTTACGTTCTCGAAGTGTAATTCAACTAGATAACAACAATGTCTTATATATCAAAGATTGGCGAAGAAAAGTAATCTAATGCTGTGCATAATCGACTTTTCGTTAACATTATTGAGTACCATTGTCTATAGTGACCCCCATTGTCAGGTTCTCCCGCGATTTGTGTGAAAAGGCGGACAGTAGCTTCTTTAGTCTACCTGAATTGTATAATGTGCTCGACTGATCAACTTGTTGTCAACGGATCAAACCATATTGGATCAAATCTGATCACATAAATTGCGGGAGAGCCACTTTTACGTTGCCAAAAACAAAACACGGCCGTTACTGCCATCAACAGTCACGATCATTCCTTCATGCAACCGGGTCATTGCCTCAGGAACATTTACCACAGCCGGGACACCATACTCACGCGCAACAATGGCGCCATGTGACAACTGCCCCCCATAAACTAAAACTAGCCCAGCAACAAGTGGAAATACAGGTGTCCAACCTGGATCTGTAGCCAGCGTAACCAGAATATCACCACGTTGTAGCCGTGCAGCCTCGTTAGGCTGGTGAACAATTCGCACAGGACCAGTAGCCATACCGCCACTGGCCGGGATGCCTTGAAGACCCTGTTCCGCGGATAATGCGAGGTTAGGTAAAGGTCGGCCCTCGGAATCGAGCGCCTCTGGGATTGGATAGGAGCACCAGAATTCATAAGCCTTCCGTCGTTCCGCTGTACGCTCCAATAAAGATTCAGCCGTAGCTGTCGTGCTTCCCCTCACTGCAATGTCAATTTCGTCATGGGTAAGAAAGAAAATATCCTCGGCGACAGATAGAATTCCCCTTTCATGCCAACGGCGCCCTAACTCCATAAATAGCTGACGGCGAGATAGTTCCAGCTTAGCCATAAAGTGACGGCTGTTGTCACGGCGGCGCACCTGATTTTGCGCCTGTTGCAACACCCGGCGAAACAGAACTCTGCGGATGAGGCCCAGTTGTTTTTCCATGTTTTGCTGAGCAACTTGTGCAGATGAATGTTCCTGTTTGTCTCGTTGCCCAATATCCCCTACATATCCGGCCACTAAGGCAATAACCTGCTCTGGTGCTTCGACCCAACGGGGCAGCAA
Organism: Candidatus Leptovillus gracilis; assembly: GCA_016716065.1. Classification (NCBI taxonomy): domain Bacteria; kingdom Bacillati; phylum Chloroflexota; class Ardenticatenia; order Promineifilales (SeqCode); family Promineifilaceae (SeqCode); genus Candidatus Leptovillus; species Candidatus Leptovillus gracilis. Next base: position 798,614 of record JADJXA010000003.1, read on the forward strand.
AATTTCAGGTTCTGCCGGACAACGGTGACCATGATCATGCAAAAATTGCTCAAGCAATGCCCGTACCCCCGTTGCTTCTGGCAAAGTTTGCAGTTTATCCCACGCGGCCTGGGGCGGATTTTCCCGGACAACGTGAACCAGATTGGCATCGTGCAATGCCTGAGCAAGCCGTTGTAGGGCCGGACCCATTTCCGCGGTGTAGACACCGTTCAGGCCGGTAATTAAGGTTTGAGCCAACCGGGCATCATGTCCCCACTTCTTTGTCATCCATTCCAACGGGGCAAATGAAAGGAAAGCTCCCGTACTCACCGTGACATGCCGCTGGTACACCTCGGCGCGGCGCGGCTCCCACACAGTGCGAATAGTAGACCACACTTCTTCTTCACTCATGCCTGACAGGTCGCCCTGTTGGAATTCATCTGTCCAGACATCAATTTGCCGGTACAGTTCAGCCTCATCTCTGGGTAAGAGTGGCTTTGGGGAAGAAGATTGTCGTTGACTTTTCAACCCTTGCCAGATAAGTTGGGGGCCTTTAGTCAGCAACCGCCACGGTCGGAATCCCGCTTTAGGTGGTAAATCAGGACGTCTGCTGCCCCAGGTAGCATCAATAAAGGATGTAGGTAGTCCTAAATCGGCCACAAATTGTCGCATTCCCCCCTCATTGGCATAAATGCGCCCATAGATACGTCGAGCCATCTGCACCTTCTCGCCAGATGCTAACTGCACCTCTGCGGCATTGCCTATCATCTGTAAACTGGAAAGCGTCAAAGGGGTGACTGGATTAGGAAGAACTTCACCAAAGTTTGCCCGTGTCCACAAATCAAAGGGATGAGATATCGCCTCTTCCGGCAACCAACTGTCATCACCGGGTACATTGATTTCATAGGGTGGTAATGGCGTCAGAGGTATACGAGGAGCCTTTGTGGTGATGGCCCTACTTTGTAGAAGAAAGAAGCTGTTATTTTCTACAGCCCATTCAATATCCTGAGCAGTGCCGAACAACTCAGCGACGGCCAATCCGGTAACAACCAATTGCTGGACCTGGGCGTTGGTCAGAACAGGCAGCTCTTTCTGAGTCGTTATTTTTTCAATTTCCTTGCTATGCCGGTTCACAATGTATCGATCCGGTGTGGCCTGCCCACTTACCAAATCCTGGCCCAGACCAGGCACCGCTTCAACGACGACTGTCTTTTGAGTAAGCGTAAGGGGGTCCTGGGTGAAAAGTACACCAGAACAGGTTGCGGCTATCATTGGCTGTATTATGACCGCCATGCTTACCTGATGTGAATCAATACCACGCTGGTTGCGATAAACAACTGCCCGCTCCATCCATAGGCTGGCCCAACATTTTTTCACAGCCTCAAGAACGGCCGTTTCACCCTGAACGTTCAAAAAACTGTCATGCTGTCCCGCAAAGCTGGCTGCCTCCCAATCTTCCGCTGTCGCCGAGGAGCGAACAGCAACCAATTTATTCCCCAAGTTGTGATACGCATTCAAAATCGAATCAGATAGTGTGCCTGGTAAACTGGCAGCCAAAAAGTGTTGCCATATAGTCTCGTCTGAAACAGGCTTGCCTGTCCTGGCCTGAAAAAAAACATCAAGCTTGTTGGCCGTAACAAAAGCCCAGTAAGCTTCTGTGGTAACGACTATACTGGCAGGTACAGCAAAGCCAGCGGTTAACAAACGATTCAGGTTGACTGCTTTTCCACCAATCAAAGTAACTGAGGATAGGCTATGTGCTACCGGTAACGTGACAACGGTCATTCATTTTCTCCTGTGATCTGGGCAGTAGCAGAAGCCTCATTCACCAATGTCTGGATAGCCCACACCGCATGATCGGCTGCTTCTTGCCAGGAAAGGTCTAAATAATCGGTAAATGCACGAATAACAACTGAAGTCGCCAAAACAAGAACAATGTTCCGCAACCGTTTTTGTTCTTCTGTCGGTAAGTCGGCTATGAACGGCGTCAGCATATCTTCTACCATTTGCAGACGTTCCGGCCGTGTGGTACGACGGATGTTGCCCGCCGCTTCGCTCAGAGCTGCCGCCCGCAGCGATTCATCCATCTTGTCCGCATTCGAGTAAAATGCTTTTATCGTTGCCAGATAACTTTCCAAATCGGGCTGTGGTACTAATGTGGGGGCGCCGATTTTCTCGGCCAGATAGGCTGGTAAGGCATTGATTAGGGCTTGTTTGGTCGGAAAGTAGCGATAAATCGTGGGAATGGATATTTCTGACGCCTTGGCGACGGCCGGGATTGAGATATCGGCCAGACCATCGCCCATTACCTTGATCAATCCTTCCAGGATGCGCGTGCGCGTCTGTTGTTTTTGCCGTTTTCGTATCTTACTTTCGTAAGGGCGTGTCGAATCCGTATTCATGATACGAATCATATCATGGATATTTATTGCCTGTCAAACAAGCTGTAGAACAGGGGTGTCCGTCAGATTTTTGCGTAAACGCTAGATGGGTGGTTTTTGAGCAGCTTACGGCCAAAATTAGCCTCTTGAACAGCCAAAACAGCCTGTCAAATAAGCAACCTAGCCTATTTTGTGCATCAAACTGCTTCGCATTTTGCCGTTTGACCTACCTGAAATCAGCATCATCCACTTGAAATGGGTACTTGCAAAAATCTGACGGGCACCCGTAGAACAGCGAGTTAGGGCGGGCTGCTGTCCAGTTATTTTTGCAGGTTGTTGGTCACAGTTCTTCCAAAACGGTGGTCGGCTCTCGTGGTGCAGATTGGGCGAGGTTTTGGAGAGTGGCAAAAGGTTTGGAAAGGAAACGGCCGTTCACTCTTTTATTGTTTTCTCGTGGCGTAGGTTTGGGTGGTCAACGGCCGTCACGCTCAACAAAAGTTGTGGACGGCGAACGCCACAGTCTGATTGAGGTTTTGGGGAATCATGAGATATTGGGTAAGAACAGCCGGTTTGGATAGCAAAAGTGGTGGAAGGGAAACGACCGTTTTCCATTATAATGTTTCGCAGTAGCCAGCGGCGCAGCCAGTCCAGTCAGTCCGCTCCGGCGCAAAGCATTAACAATTTCGCTCAGGCAAGCCGGCAAAGGCGTTGGTCAGGCGTCCCGCCTAACAACGTTTCCAGGCGACGCTGGCGCGATGCCTCGGACAGCTACCGCTCAGGTGAATGGCAAAGGCCCTGGTGACCCGCGCCAGCGCGCCTGAAACTGGCGTTAGGGCAGGTTCATCATTAGCGAAAGCACGTTTGAGAGCATGCTTTTTCCCTCCCTATCAAACCCATGGATGGGTTTGGTATAGATTGATAGTATTAAAGGACGCTTGGTCTTGATAAAGAAAGATTCAAATAAGGTTAGTGAGAACTCTCGCCATCGGCTACGGACTTATGGCTTTATGGCCGTAATGCTGTTAATTGGTATATCTATTGGTTTGCTCCTTTACCCGCTCATAGTGTATCCAGCAATATGGTCTTGGGTGATTCTAGGAATAAGCATTGTTTTGCTAGCTATAACCTCGCTCTCTTTACGCCGTTAAACAAATAGTAACTGGACTCTGGCGATTTTAGGCTAGCGTCACTCAACCGAACCTTTAAAAACCTATATCGTCTTGCCTGCTAACTGTCGCAGTGGCAGGGCTGCACAGCGAATCAGTGACGCACTGATTCTAGCGTACATGTCTTCAAGCTGGGGGAGAAGTCTGGTCGGTTATGCCGGGGCAGGCTGTTCGGCGCCAATGAAACGCGCCAATACCTGCTCGATGTCTCCACAAGTGGCTGCTAATTTACACGCCGCTTCCAATACTTGACGCGCATGGTGCTGTCGGTGATGTCGAATCACATCAGCGACCACCTTAAAACGTTCGTCTGGTTGAGCGTGATTCAAGCGCCATTGCAGATAGGTGTAGGCCAGAAAGATGATGGCAAACCACTTCTCCGTTGCTTCATAAGACTGTACGCGAAAGTCGCCCAAACCCAACAGTTGCTTGACATAGTAGTTATCCACCTCAATCGGCCAACGCTTCTGATAGTAAGTCAGTATTTGCTGCGGCGACAACGACAGGTCGGTACACAGAAAATACTTGGGGCGCTTGTCCCCACGGTGCCTCTTGCTGATGAGGACACAGACCTCAAACGGCACGTTCTTGAGTCTGCCCTTCCGGGCGCGAACGAGGTAGGCCGTTTTCGCTGGTCTGTAGCCGCCGGATTAACCGGTGTGTACGGCTGGTGCTTAAGGCGTTGGTTCCATTCAGGCAGTTTGATACCGTCGAGCGTCCGGTTGGATTTGATGGCACAAATGACATGCCAACCACTTCGACTTCGCTCAGTGCAAGCTCTGACGACGGCAGAATTTTAAGAGGTTGTTGGAAGCGTACCAACTATCGAAAAGAACATAGACGGTAAAACCGGCGGGCAGCAGCTTTTTCAACTCCATCAGAATGGAGCGCACGATGCGATACTTGCTGCGAAAGGCCAGGCGGCGTCCTTTTAACCGTTTCCGATTGAGGCGGCGCACCGTTTTCTCGCGCAGGTAGAGACCCCAACCGAAGACATACGCCTGGTTGCCCAGTTGAATGCGGACTTCAACATGTTGGGTTCCGTTGGTGTAAACCTGCTTTTTTCCCTGACTGCGGGTATGGTCATGATGCCAGTCCACAGCTTCCTGACAGGTGGTGTCTTTGTCTTTGGCCGTCAAGGAATCGTCGATGCTGACAAATATAACTTTCTCACCTGTGACACTGGCTAACTGTATCAGGTCGCCAATCGTGAATTCACGCAGCGCACCACGCAAATCCTGAGCAGACCAGGGGCTGATGCGCAAGCAATCGGCCGCATTCGAGGGATGTCGCCCGTCGACGATTAAGTCGTATAGGGTGGTCAATGTCTTGTGGGGCGACTCGCAGACAATCGCGGCATCGGCAATGGCTAAAACATGACGACACTGTGGTTTTGCGAGAGTCAGTTGTAAAAGGGCAAGAAATTGAATGAGTTTGGTCGAATGTTGTACAATCTGCTTGATCAAGAGGTTGCTCCAGATTTAGATTTTGGTTTGGAACTGTTATCTTAATCTGTCAGCCTCTTGTGATCCACTTTTCGCCAGACTCCAGATAGTAAGGCTAGCACAAACCAACTTCGGCAAAACAGTTTGTCAATGGCAAGGAGTTTTGCGTTATAAGGGCAGGTTGGTTGACCAAGGATAAGCAAGAGAATAGAAAGAGTTTTAGGCGAAAAACGAGCGTCTCGCTCAGCAAAAGTTGAAGGCGTGAAACGATGTCGGCTGGTTGAGGTTGTGGGGAATCATGAGATGTTGGGTAAGAACGGCCGTCGGCAGTGGCATAAGAATATGGAAGTGAAACGGCCGTTTGCCAGCAAACTTTCAGGCAGCAGCCACCGCCCTACCCGGTCAAATCAGGCGGCTTCGGCATAAGTTTTAACAAATTTACTCTGGAAAAAAGGCCAGCGTCAGGCGGGCAACCCGCCTAACATTGGTTCCAGGCGACGCTGGCGCGAGTCCTCGGAGGGCTTGCGCTCTAGCTGCGGTTGAGGTATTGGCGTACCGTCGGGATACGTGTAAATAATACCCACTTTGGCCTACTTTTTGCTCATTTTTGAGACCAAAATGGCGTCTAAACGATCGTAGCAGATATAAAAGCGATCAAAATAGGCCAAATATTTCTGCTAATACAGGTTACAAGAGTCAAAATTCATCCCTGCTAATGTTTTTGAGGCCGTTTCTGTGCGGATTTGTCCAAAAATCTTAGCGAAAGCGGGTCTTTTTTACACGTATCCCGACGGTACGCCATACTCAGCCTGTCGCCCACCATAGATCAGTTCCAATCCGATCAGAGCGCAAAATCCATGTACATTTGAGGAGTGATAAGTCCATGACCTTAGCCATTTTGCTACTTTTGATAATCCTGGCAGTCGCGCTCTTGTTTTTTTCATTTGAGTGGGTTCCGCCCGATGTGACCGCGCTGGGGGTACTGCTGTCCCTGATTCTGTTGGGGCTGGTGCCGATGGAGCAGGCGTTCGCCGGCTTTGGCAGCGATACCGTCATGCTGCTGCTGGGCATCCTGATTATGACCGCTGCCCTGATGCGCACCGGCGTGGTAGAAGTGGTGAGCCGAAAACTACTCCAATTCACCGGCAAACGCCCTGCCAGCTTGCTGCCGGCAACGATGCTGGCAGTAGGAGGATTAAGCGCCTTCATCAATAACACCGCTGCGGCGGCTTTCTTCCTGCCGGTAATCTTGGGACTGAGTCAACGCGCCAAAATAAGCGCCTCGCGCCTGCTGATGCCGATGGCCTTTGCCGCCATTCTAGCCAGTTCGATAACGCTGATCAGCACTTCAACCAATGTCGTCGTGAGCGGTTTAATGACACAATCTGGTCTGGCGCCCATTGGCATGTTTGAACTGGCCCCAGTTGGTATACCCGTGTTTCTCACAGGCGTGTTGTACATGCTGTTCATCGGACAGCGCCTGATTCCCGAACACCCCGCGCCGGAAACATTGACCGAGAGCTTCGACCTGCGCCCCTACCTGGCCGAACTGCGGATTTTGCCCGGCTCACCGTTGGATGGCAGTACATTGGCGCAGTCCGCCCTGGGACGCAATTTTGACCTGACGGTTCTGGCGATTATCCGCGAAGGCCAACGCCAACTGGATCCGCCGGCTGAGGCCGTCCTGCGGGCCGGTGATGCGCTGCTGGTGGAAGGCGCTTCAGACGCCATCTTAAAAATCAAAGATACTGCCGGGATTGACATCCAGGCCGATGCTAAATTTTCAGATGTGGATTTGCAGGGGGATGGACTGCGCCTGGCCGAGGTGGTTTTACTGCCGCCCTCCCCGTTCATTGGACGCAAGCCCAAGGGTTTACAGATACGAGAACGGTACCATGTTCAAATTTTGGCTATCAACCGGCGTACAGGGGTCGTTCATACCAAGATTGCTGACACCCGCCTACAAATGGGAGATGTCCTGCTGGTGCAGGGCAATCCAAAACAGATTGCAGGGCTGCAAGCTGAAAACACGTTCAGCGTGCTGGGCATGGTGGATGCGCAACGTTTCGACCGCCGCCGGGCCTGGACAGTGATAGCAATTTTCGGAGGAGCGCTGCTGCTGGGATCTTTGAAAATTGTCGCGCTGCCGGTGGCGATGCTGCTGGGAGCGCTGTTGGTATTTGTGACACGCTGTATTACGCCCGACGACGCCTATCGTCAAGTGGAATGGAAGGTACTCATTCTCATTGGCAGTATGCTGTCTTTGGGTGTTGCCATGCAGACCACCGGCACGGCGGAGTTCCTCGCCAACCGCCTGACAGCGCTGGTGGGAACATGGAATCCACTGTGGCTGCTGACCGGATTCTTTGCGCTGACCGTACTTCTGACTCAACCCATGTCAAATCAGGCCGCAGCCGCGGTGGTAATCCCGGTGGCGCTGCAAACGGCGGTGCAGTTGGGCCTGAATCCACGCACATTTGCTATGATGATTGCGATTGCCGCTAGCACCTCCTACCTGACGCCGCTGGAGCCAGCCTGTCTGATGGTGTATGGGCCGGGGCGCTACCGCTTCATGGATTTTTTGCGGGTCGGCGGGCTACTGACAGTGGTCGTGTACCTGCTGGCTATTGTCATGACGCCTCTGTTGTGGCCGCTAAAATGATCACGCCATTGCCCACATCCATGCCCACGCCAGTCCCCTCCATCAGCTTCTAGGCCGATCAGACGACAATTGAACAGGGTCAGTGTACCACCCTGCGTTGGGATGTACGCAACATTCAAGCCGTTTGAGGGTGCTATGTATATTTGAACCAAAGTAACTATACAGGTCTAAAACCTGTGGTATAAATGATAAGCATGGACGAAGTGCAACAACTGCGAGCAGAAAACAAGCAACTTAAGCGAGAAGTCCAAGAACTCCGCGAAAAGTTGACCGTTGCTGAGACTCAAATCAAGCATTTAGTCGAGTTGCTTGGTCAAAATAGCCACAACTCCAGTTGGCCGTCCAGCCGCGATAAAGGCCGACAGAAGCCTAAGCCCAAAAGTCTACGGCCACAAACAGAGCGCAAAGCTGGTGGTCAGGAAGGACATGAAGGGCATACGCTTGAGTTCAATCCCAAACCAGATTTCATTGAACCGCATCGTCCAGCCCGCTGTGACCATTGCCAAGCCCCATTGTCCGAAGAAATTGTAGCCAGTAAAGTTGCTAAACGACAGGTCTTTGAATTACCGCCATTGCGTTATGTGACCATCGAACACCAAGCCGAAACCATCATCTGTCCCTGTTGTGGTGAAGCAACAACCGGTGAATTTCCAGCGGATGTGACCAACCCGGTGCAATATGGTTCGCAAGTCAAGCGGTTGTCAGTTTATCTGCGCAATGAGCAGTTCATTCCGTATGAACGAGAGCGACAGATGTTGGCCGACCTGTTTGAATTACCCATTTCCACTGGTTCATTGCAAAACTTTTTAGAGACGGCCGCAGAAAATGTGAAGCCAGCCACACAAGCCATTAAAGAAGCCGTCAAAAAGGCCGAAGTCGGTCATGCTGATGAGACAGGCTTCTATATCAGTGGAAAAAGAGCTTGGCTCCATACCGTCAGCACCCCAGAATTGACTTATTATGAACCGCATCAAAGTCGGGGCAAAAAAGGCGACTGACGCCATTGGCATTCTGCCTGAATTCACCGGCGCCCTTGTTCACGATAACTGGGCGACCTATTTCAAGTATCAATTGTTGCTTCATGCCTTGTGCAATGCCCATCATTTGCGCGAGTTGACGGCTCTGGTTGAGAACGATCAACAGCAATGGGCAGCACTGATGATTGTCTATTTGTTATCGGCCAAACAATTGGTTGCCGAAGCTTATCAGGCAGGGGAAACCGAATTGTCAATCGAGCAGTTGCAACGAATCCACCAAATGTATGACACCATTGTTGCCTTCGGTTTAGAGGAAAACCTGTTACCTGATGAACATCCGCCCCTTGTCAAACGAGGGCGGCGCAAAAAAACAAAGGCGCGTAATCTGGTAGAACGATTTGACAAGCAGCAGGAGGCTATCTTGCGTTTTGTCCATGATTTTAAGGTGCCGTTTGATAACAACTTGGCTGAACGAGACATCAGAATGATGAAGGTTCAGCAGAAAATCTCAGGCTCTTTTTCGCAGTTGGGAAGGCGCTGAACAATTCTGTTCGCTGCGCACCTATATTTCCACGATTCGTAAACAGGGTCTCAATGTGTGGGAAGCATTAGGGTCTCTGTTTGACGATAATGTTCTTATGCCTCAACTCACACCTGGATAGTTACCCAGTTTCTTGTAAATGCGACCCGAGAAGGTGGTCATTTGTTCACCCAAGACTTGCAAGTGAGCCATACCCTTTTCAGCATCGACCAATTGACCTGTTTCCAGATCGATGAGCGCGAAGTAGGCATCCACTTTACGGGCAATTTGGGCAAAAGCATCCAGCTTCTTTATTTTCTTGTCGGCCTCAGCCACCAATGCCTCCCATTTAGCAAGATGCTGCTGCAGGCGCTTGCTTGTTTGCGATTTGTCAAAGAGCGCTTCTCGTTCTGCCACTTTGATCAGGGCGGCGTAGGCTTGCTCTTCCAAGCGGGTTGCTTGACCCCACATGGGACGCAGCAAGTGGTCCCAATCCAATTGATGGTGCCGGCATCGGAAGCAAACTGCCTGGTTTCGGGTACGTCCAGCAAGCACAGCCCCAAGTGTCGCCATCTCGTTCGTCCTGACGGGTCAAGGCATAGATGTAGAGCGAATCATTCCCCACCACCAACAGATTGGGCAACCCATTGGCGAATATCTCATCACCAGCCAACGTCTCGTTGCTCGCTGGTTCAAGCCGCTGGTTCACCTGTTGAGCGACATCTTCCAGGTCAGCCAACTCGCTATTGATCCAGCCCAACGAGACGCTTGTATCCAACATTTCGGACAAACAGGTTTTCACGCCACGTTGGCTGACTCCCTGTTCACTCAAAGTCAGCACACTCCGTTGCAGACGATTCTTCGTCACTACTACATCTCTCTGCTGGGGTTGCGGGCCATGCTGTCCAGGGATCATGGCGCGAATCAAGGCATCTCTGCCTGTGGTGGTCATGTCATACAGTGTCTGTCGCGACAGTTGATACGTTTCAGCCAATTGCTTTACTCTTCCCCAAGGTCGGTTCGGCGACATCATCTCTATCACAATTTGCGCTCTTTCTGCGGGCACTATATCATCTCGGCTTTCAGCCACGGGTTTCCTCCTTTTGCATAAGCGGCTCTAGTAAAACCAATTATGCACTGGAAACTCGTGGTTTTCTTTTATCATTTTGTCAAGCTAACTTGAACCATGCCCAGTTTTCAGTATGCGTTTTCCAGAGGTAATGGCGGCTGAACACGGAACACGGCTTCCAATTGGAATGTTCGACAGGCTATTGACAAAATGCACAGGTTTTGTTAAGATAAAGGCATGAATACAAAACAAATCAATGCAAAATCTTTGCAAATAGCCAACATCATCGCCGTTGTGGCGGTGATTGTGATGAATATCTTATCCAGTGCCCTGCCGTTAAACGGCCGTTCCGTCGAATCCATCTCCGACGCGCTGCCCTCGTATTTCACCCCGGCCGGTTATACCTTCGCCATCTGGGGGCTGATTTATTCGGCGCTGTTGGGTTTTGGTGTGTATCAGGCGCTGCCGGCGCAGCGGACACGGCCGTTTCTGGCAAAAATCGGTGGGCTGTTTGTCCTGAGTACCGTGTTTAACATCGGCTGGTTGTTTGCCTGGCATTATGGCGTCTACCTGCTGTCGGTGGCATTCATGGTCGCTCTGCTGGTGACGCTCATCGCCATTTATTTGCGGCTGGACATTGGCCGCCGCAGTTCAGCGCTGACCACAGCCGACAAGCTGTTTTACCAGGCGCCCTTCAGCCTCTACCTGGGTTGGATTACCGTGGCGACCATCGCCAACGTTGCCAGCGTCGCCAATTACTTTGGTTGGAACGGCTTTGGCATTGCCCAACCGATCTGGTCGGCCATCATGATGGCGGTAGCGGTGGTGGTTGCCGGGGTACTGTTGATTAACCGCCGTAATCTGGCCTATGCCGGGGTGCTGGTGTGGGCGCTGTTTGGCATTCGGGCGGCTTACCCGGATGTGGCGGTGGTGGCGAATACGGCCGTACTCTCTGCCGCTCTGGTTGTGGTTTTGGCTTTGCTGGGCTATTGGCGGACGAGACGGATGCAGGTGACGGCCGTTCCCCAACCCCGCGCCGCCTGATTGTTCCGCAGCACTCCTGGCAGGCTGTCGGAAAAGTAGAAAGGGATGGATACACGGATGACACGGATTTACACCGGTTTTCTGGTGAGTTATCCGTAAAAATCCGTCGAATCCGTTCAATCCGTGTACCTATCCTGAGTTCTCCGACAGGCTGTTGAATAGGCTCCAGACCTGACAGGTTGCCGCAATCTGTCAGGTCTTTCTGTTATAATGGGCGATGATGATTGGAATGATGGGTGGTCGGAGCCGAACCCACCTTTTGCCCATCTGCAAGCCTGTTAAGGAGGTATGTGATGCACCCTAAATCATTGCTGCGTATTGGCTTACTTGTTCTCCTGCTGGTCCTGGTTGCGTGCGGCGGCAAAGAAGCCGCGCCCACGGCCGTGCCTGAATCCCCAACGGCCGTTTCTGAGATTGCCCCTACACCGCCACCGGTGACGCCCACCATCGTCATCCCGGCGGCCACAGACACGGCCGTGCCGCCCACCGATGAGCCACCGCCAACGGCCGTGCCCGTCCCCGAAGTGGCTGCCAGTGATATGCCCCGCTTTGCTCAGTTTAAGGAAACGGCCGTTACCGCCGCCCCGGCCATCTTCCACGACCTCATTGCCCCTGACCTGAGCAACGTCCTGGTCCCCTTTGCCCTTTCGCCTGACCAACTGGCGCGGCTGGCGCAAAGCGGCGTGGTTGTCAGCCCTGGTGTGGAAAAAGAGTTTTTTAGCGTGTATGAACAGGCGCGCTACGCCAACGTGCCCATCTTTGTTACCAGCGATTCGCTGCTGCACAGCTATCACCTTATTTTCGACAAAGTGCTGCGCACCGCCGAACGAGAGTTTTTTGCGCCCCTGCTGCGCGACCTGAACGCCGCTATCCTGGCGGAAACTGACGCCCAATACCAGGAACTCAAAGGGAGCGAATGGGAAGACGCGGCGCTGCGTTCCGTCGCCTTCGTCGGCGCTGCCAGCAAGCTGCTGGAGCCAACGGTGCAAATTCCCGTCTACGCCCAAGAGCTGGCCGAGGCCGAAATCGCCCTCATCGAAGACGCTGGTGGCATTTTGCCCTCGCCGCTTTTCCCTGGCCTGGAGTTCGGCGAAGATTACACCCAATACATCCCGCGCGGCCATTACACCCTCAGCGAAGAGCTGATGGCCTACTTTAAAAGCATGATGTGGTACGGCCGTATGACCTTCCGCCTCAAATCCAACGACCTGGCCGTGGGCCGCGCTGAAACCCGCTCCGCCCTGCTGCTGGTAAACGCCCTGCAAAACGCGACGGTGAACGGCCGTCCTGCCCTGGACGTGTGGCGCGATGTGTATGATCCCACCGCCTTCCTGGTGGGGCGCAGCGACGATCTGACGGCGTTCCAGTACATAGATGTGATGACGGCCGTTTACGGCGACAATCCCAATCTGACCACCCTGAGCGACGAGAACCGCCTGACCGCCTTCATCGAAGCGGCCAATCTGCTGCCGCCGCCGCGCATTTTGGGCCTGGTCATCAGCGAAACGGACGACGTGGAGGAAGTGACCAAAGGCTTCCGCTTCATGGGGCAGCGCTTCGTGCCCGACGCCTACATCTTCCGCGAACTCATCTGGCGCAATGTCGGCACGACCGACGAGCCGCGCCAACTGCCCAACGGCCTGGACGTGATGGCCGCCATGGGCTCCGACCGCGCCTATACCATCCTCGAATCGTTGGGCGAGACCAACTATGTCGGCTACCCGGCGCAGATGGACAAGATGCGCGCCTGGACCGGCAGCCTGACGGCCGATGAATGGACCGAAACGCTCTACAACGGCTGGCTTTTTACCTTGCAGCCGCTTCTGGACGCACCCACCACCGGCTACCCCCAATTCATGCTCTCCGACGCCTGGCTGGACAAGCAGCTTTCCACCAGTCTGGGCAGTTGGGCCGAACTGAAGCACGATACCATCCTTTACGCTAAACAAGCCTACGCCGAATTGGGCGGCGGCGGCTTGAATCCCCCCTCGCCAAAGGAAGCCGTGGGTTATGTGGAACCGGTCCCTGCTTTCTACGCCCGCCTCTCCGCTCTGGCGACCATGACCCTGGACGGCATGGATGAACGGGGCCTGCTGACGGAGAAGGACGCCGACAGCCTGAACCGCCTCATCCGTCTGGCCGACGCCTTCCAGATGATGGCCGAAAAAGAGCTGCGCGGCGAACCGCTGAGCCAAGACGAAGCCTACCTGATCCGCTACGTTGGCGGCGAATTGGAGCATCTGGTGATGGCCTCGGCCGATGTGCCGGAAGATGACCCCTTCGCCCAGCCCTACATGGATGAAGAACCGCAAGCGGCCGTCATCGCCGACGTGGCCACTGCGCCTGATTACGTGCGCGACGGTGTGCCTGACCCGACGGTGTTGGAAGTGGGCGTGGGGCGGGTGGATGAGTTGTATGCCGTCGTGCCGTTTGTGGCCGAGGATGGAACCATCACCCTACAAGTGGCCAAGGGCGGCGTGTTCTCCTACTACGAATTCCCCTGGCCGGCCGCCGACCGCCTGACGGATGAAAAGTGGCGCGAGATGTTGGATGCGGGGGAGGGGGTGGCACGGCCGTCGTGGATCACCACCTTCTTCTCCGCCGAAACCGAATTCGCTTTTGCCCAGCAAGCCATTTACGCCTTCCAGACCAATCTGCCCTGGCTTTTCTGGGAGCCGGCCGAGTATATGGAGGGAAGACCCTGGCTGCCCGCGCCCTTGCCCGCTTTCCAGGCCGAATTGGATGCTCTGATTGCCGCCGGGCAGTATGTGGGGCGGCAGTGGATCAGCGCCAGCTACCGTTCGTTTGACTTGCAGGGGCCGGATACAGCCGTTGTGACTGTACGCGAAACCTGGGGCGACACGCTCTACGAAGCGCCCAACGGCTACCCCGACTATGACGACCCGGTGCTGGGCCACCGCGGCCCATACACGCTGGACGCCACCTACACCTTGCAGCGCGTGGATGGCGTCTGGCAGGTGACCAATCTGGTCTACGCCAACCAACCGCCGAACTGGCAGACACCGTAAAACCGGATTCAACCAGGTGCGACATACTTTCGGCCGTGTGTCGTACCTGGTAACGATTGTTTGTGTTGTTTTTTGGCATGGGTCATTTAAGGCAAAATGGCTCTTCAGGATTTTAGGGGGTTGAAACCAGATGCAGGGGCGACCTTTGTGGTCGCCCTCTGGCAGCCGGGCGGGCACAAGGCCTGCCCTTACACAAAATCAGTAGATCGAAACGGAGCGCGGGCATCTTGCCCGCACTGGCAGGCGAGACGCCTGCGCTCCAAAATCATTATCTGAATCTCTATCGTTGGCAATTGGTTCGTCAGAATGAAGAGTCCACGCCCGTTAACGGCCGTCTCCCTCCTCCTCCTCCTCCTCCTCTTTCTCCTGTTCACCCTGCTGGTTCTGTGGTCTGGCCAGCCGGCCGTTGCTCCAGACCTTTCACCCTATCCCTGGCTCTATCTACGCGACGGCCGTCCTATTTCCGCCGACGAATCCCTTGCCAGCCTCATCGCCGTGGGTGATGTGCTGCTGGGGCGCGGCGTCGCCGACCAGCCCGACCCGTTGGGCGACGTGGCCGCCTGGCTGTCGGCTGCCGACGTGACGCTGGGCAATCTGGAAGGGGTGATAACAATTCACAGTGAACCGCTGACAGCGAGTGGACAACGGAACACGGAATACGGCTCACGGATGACGCTGCTTATGCCGCCGACGGCCGTTTTCCAACTGCGCGGCGCCGGGTTCGATTTGCTGGGGCTGGCGAACAATCACAGCCTGGATGGGGGTGGCGAAGGGCTGCAAACAACCGCCGCGCGCCTGCGCCAGGCCGGCATCGTCCCCATCGGCCACCCCCAAAATACCAACAGCGCCGCAAACTTTCGCATAGCCAATAATATCCACTTAGCCTTCCTCGCCCTCAACACCATCCCCGACCCCGACTTCGCCTCTCCTTGTCTCCCCTTCTCCTTGTCAGCCTGCCTTCCCCTGTGGCAAGACGCCATCGCCGCCGCCAAAACCGAGGCCGACGCGGTGATCGTCTCCATCCATTGGGGGCTGGAATATGAGATACGGCCGTCGCCCACGCAAGAGCAAATCGCCCAGGCGCTGCTGGACGCGGGGGCTGATCTGATTGTCGGCCATCATCCGCATGTGGCGCAGCCGGTGGCGGTGGTTGGCGCTGGGGTGGTGGCCTACAGCCTGGGCAATTTTGTGTTTGACCAGGAGATGGGGGAAACGCGGCATGGGTTGGCCTTGCACGCCTTTTTCGACGCCGATGGGCTGCGGGCGGTGCAGGCGCTGCCCATCCGGGCCGGATTACGGCCGCGTTTGTTAACGCTGGACGAGGCCGCGCCGCTTCTGGCGCGTATTTTGCCGCCGCCGCCGCGCATTGGTTTTGTTTGCCGCGAGGTGGATTGCCAGCCAACGGATGCGCCAGCAACGGGGCAATCGGGCCAGTTCTTCAGCGGGCAGATTGATCTGACGGGTGATGGCCGGCCGGAAATAGTGCGCCGCGAAGGGGAGCAGGTGGTCGTTTATCAGGCTGGCACGGCCGTCTGGCGCAGCCCGGCCGATTGGCGGGTGGTGGATGTGGCTCTGGGCGACCCGAATGATGACGGCCGTTACGAGATTATGCTGGCTATCTGGCGGGCGGATGGCGCGGGCTACCAGCGCAGCCAGCCCTACATCGTCGGCTATCGCGGCGGCGTGTATGACCTGCTGTGGGGCGGCCGGCCGGTGGTGGACCCCATCCGCCAACTGGCGTTGGGCGATGTGGACGGCGACGGCATTGAAGAGCTGGTGGTGTTGGTGGATGGGCCGGATGGAACGGCCGTTGCCGTGTGGCAGTGGCAGGGTTGGACCTTTAGCTTGCAGTGGCGCAGCGAACCGGGGAGATATGCAGATTTGGCGTTGGTGGCCGGGGAGGGGGGACGGCCGTTGATCACTGTTACCCAAACTGCCAGCGTCCGGAATTAGCCCGATGAATTGCGTGCGTCCGCAAGGAAATTTGGCATAATACGCGCCATGAATAAGATTTTCGTACCACAATAGCGCAGTATAGGCTGGGTCGGTGCGGCAAACTTGTGAGGTGAAAAAGATGATGATGACGACGTTATCTGCCAGATGTCCGGCTTGCCAGACGATGATTCGCTTTGAAGTAAGTCCTGAGCTTGGCTCTTTTCTTGTTTGCGAAGAGTGCGAAGCGGAGTTGGAGGTTATTCAGTTGAGACCGCTGAAATTGAGCTGGGTGGATGAGGATGAGTTCGATGATTTGGCGGACTATGGATTTGACGATGAAGATTTGGCCGATTTTGAAGACGACCTTGAGGACGATGACGACGATTATTAGACAATAGTCCCGCCAATTTGACCGGATAGACAAAACGGCCGTTTCCTTTTCTGCTGCCTGATTGGTGGCGCGGGAACGGCCGTTTTTTGATCTCTGCCTGCCAGGGTGGCTGCGATTGGTACGGTCGTCTAACAGTCAGATGAAAGCTGTGTGGTTATTATCCTGGCACAAGCTAAAATGGGGCCTACGTTCATCACCTGAGAGGCTTACCTTGTTGAGAAAGCTGAAAACCATTGATCGGCGCTTGCTCACCGTCTTGCTAATTGTGTTTGTGCAAATGCTCGGCGCAGCGATGATCATGCCTATTTTGCCGTTGTATGCGCAGCGGGCATTTGGCATGTCGCCCCAGACCATTACCCTGCTGGCGACTTCTTTTTTTGCGGCGCAGTTTATCGCCGGACCTTATTTGGGGCGCTTGTCGGACAAGGTTGGCCGTTTACCCGTTTTGATAATTAGCCAGGTGGGCACGGCCGTTAGCTTTCTCATGCTCGCCCTGGCCCCTTCCGTCGCTTTTTTGTTCGTCGCCCGCATCCTGGATGGCATCACCGGTGGCAATATCATCGTCGCCCAGGCCTACATCACCGACATCACCCCCCGCGAAAAGCGAACCCAATCGCTGGGTTATATTTTTGCCGTGTTTGGCCTCGGTTTCATCTTTGGCCCCGCTTTGGGCGGCATTTTGTCGGCGCTCTTTGGCCCGCGTATCCCTTATATCTTTGCGGCCATCGCCGCGGCCATCGTCGTCTTGCTCACCTGGTTCACTCTGGACGAAACCCTTTCGCCCGAACAGCGGGAGGCCAATCGCCATTTCAACAAACAAAGCGTAGGCTTTGCTGCCATTATGCGCAACAGCTCCCTGCTGCTGATTTTGCTCATCGCCTTTGTGGGCCAATTTGGCATGGGCCTGCTGCAATCTACCTTTGCTTTGTTTGGCGAGGCGGTGCTGTTTGCCGGCTACAACGAAAGAATGGTGAACCTGGGCATTGGCGTCTTGCTCACGATAGTCGGGATGGGGCAGTTTCTGACGCAGGTTTTTTTGCTGCCGCGCGCCCTCAAAAAGTATGATGAAGCCTGGGTGCTGATTATTGGCCTCGCCTCGCGGACACTGGGTTTATTGATTTTTGCCGCTTTGTCTACGCCGCTGTTGGGTGGGGCGGCGGCCCTGTTGTTTGCCATGGGTGTGGGCCTCATGATGCCGCCGCTGCAATCGCTGGCGACAATCACCGTGGCCGATGAACTGCGCGGTGGGGTGTTGGGCGTGTACCAATCTACCGTCAGCCTTTCGACCATTGTGAGTACGGCCGTTGCCGGTACCATTTTTGCCCTCAACCCCAACAGCCCTTATTGGCTGGGCGCGGCCTTGTCTCTGGTGGTTATCTTCCCGGCGCTGGTTTTGGTGCGCCGCACCGGCGCCGGCCGGCGTAAACCGACCGCCGCCGCCGCGCCAACCGATTAGTTTTGCAAGATTAGCAGCCGTATTCGGTAATCCGTATCCCCTATTCCGTAGGGCGCCACCTCTGGCAAATGCCTACGGCCTACGGCCTACGGCCTACGGCCTACGGCCTACGGCCTACGGAATACGGACTTCGGAATACGGACTTCGGCTTACGGCTGCTGGCAATCACATTATTTCACTTATGACGACAACTCACACCGATAAAAATAGTTTCTGGACTGAACGGCGCGGCGAGATCGTCGCCCTTTTACTCATTGCTGCCCTGGCCGCTTTTTTCCGCTTCTGGCAGCTAGATACCACACCTCCTGGCCTTCATTACGACGAAGCGTTCAACAGCCTGTACTCTTTGCGCATCTCTCGGGGCGAGATGCTGCCTATTTTTATGCCGGAAAATAATGGCGAAGAGCCGCTGCACATTTACCTGACCGCGCTCTATTTTTACCTGGTTGGGCCTACGCCGATTGGCGGTCGTTTGGTTTCGGCGGCCTCCGGGGTTGTCACGGTGGTCAGCCTTTATTTTTTGGCGGTGGAGTTGTTTCGCGGTTACGGCCGTAAAGCCGCCGGGCAAATCGGTCTGCTGGCCAGCCTGTTTTTGGCGATCTGGTACTGGTCCATTCATTACAACCGCATTGGCATGGAACCTTCGATGGCCCCGATGATGGCCGTCCCGGCCATGCTGTTTATCTGGCGCACGGTGCGCACCGGGGCCATGCGCGATGCGATTCTGGCAGGCTTTTTTACGGCAGCCAGTTTGTATACCTACCAGGCTGGCCGCACCATTCCCGTGATGGCTTTCCTGGTTGTGTTGTATCACCTGCTGTTTGCCCGTCCGCTGCTGCGTCAGCGGCTGCCGCAATTGGGCGTGGCCCTGTTGGCCGCCGCCCTGACCTTTCTGCCGCTGGGCCTGTATTTCTTGCGCCATCCTGAGTGGCTTCTTATGCGGCCACAGCAGACGACGGCGGCGACCATCGGCGGCGAATCGCCCTGGGTATCATTGTGGCAGGGCATAACGGCCGTTTTGCGCGGTTTCGCCTGGCGCAGCGATACCAACTGGCGCCAAAATCTGCCCGGCCGGCCGATGATGGATTGGTTGCAGTTCGCTTTTTATGTGATCGGGCTGGCTGCCTGCCTGCGGCGGCTGAAAGACAACCCGTACTGGTTTTTGCTGGTGTGGACGGCGCTTTCTTTTTTGCCCACCATCCTGACTGAATATCCACCGCATCACGGCCGTTCGCTGATCGCCACTTTGCCCCTGGCCCTGACGATGGCTTTGGGCGCATGGTTGGTGGGCCGCGAAATTTTGCAGCGCGTCCCTAACCGCCGTCTCGGTCAGGGCATCGTGCTGGCGGGTCTGGCCGCGGCCGTGTTTTATTCTGGCAGCCGGGCCTACAACGACTATTTCCATCAATGGGGAACCTCGCCCTGGCTGTTTGCCGCCTTTGACGTGGGTTTGCGCGCCATCGGCGAATATGCCGGCAAGCTGCCTGATGAGGAACCTATCTACCTCACGCCGATTCCCGGCGACTGGTACACCCTCACGTTTGCGATGGATGGGCGAGACAAACGATTGCGCACGTATAACGGCCGTACCTGCCTCGTGTTTCCGGCCGAGACTACGCAGACCACTCACCAACTTATCGTCAGCGAAGACGGCCGTTCTCTGGCGCGGCTTCAAGCCATCTTTCCCCAGGGCCGGCAGGTCTGGCAGTACCACAACCCATACGATGGCTCTCTGTATGCCTTCGATTACGCCATACCGCCCGGACAGCGCGCCCAGACACAGCCGCAATTTCCTTTCCAGGCCAACTTTGCCGACCAGATAATGCTGCAAGGGTATGATTTAGAGCCAACCACTGCCCCCGGCCAACCGCTGCATCTCCGCCTCTGGTGGTATCTGGCTGCGCCGACGCCCATCAATTATACGGTCTTCATTCACCTCATTGGCGAGACAAACCCGGCGACCGGTTCGCCGGTATGGGCGCAGCGCGATACACGGCCGTGCGACAACGCCTATCTCACACCCCGCTGGCGGCCCGGCGAAATCATCGCCGATGAGTACACACTCGACCTACCGACCGACTTACCCATTGGTTCCTACACTTTGCAAGTGGGCCTGTATGATTGGTTCACCGGCGAACGGATGGCTGTGCAATCGGCCAGCGGACCCTTTGAAAATAATGTTGTTCCACTAACGGCCGTGCAGGTGGTAAATCCCTGACAATCGGCCATAAGGAGAAAAATCATGAAAATCGGTATTGTTGGCAGCGGCATGGTCGGCGCGACGGCCGCATATGCCCTGGTAATGCGCGGCGTGGGGCGCGAAATCGTCCTGGTAGACAAATTTGAGAAACGGGCCATTGCCGAGGCGGCCGACATTCTGCACGCCGTCCCCTTTGCCCATCCTCTAACCATTCGCGCCGGCAATTACGCCGATTTACACGGCTGCCGGGTGGTGATTATGTCGGCCGGGGTAGGGCAAAGGCCGGGCGAAACCCGCCTGGAACTGTTATCACGCAATGCGGCCGTGTTCCGTGAAGTCATCCCGCAAATTTTCAGCCACGCCCCGGATGCCATTCTCATTGTCGCCACCAACCCGGTGGATGTGATGACCCACCTATCGGCGCAGTACGCGGCTGAGTTTGGCATTCCTCCGCACCGGATTATCGGCTCTGGCACAACGCTGGACACAGCCCGCTTCCGGGCGCTGTTGGGCCAGCAGCTGCACATAGATTCAACCCACGTTCACGCCTATGTCATCGGCGAACATGGTGATACCGAGGTTCTGGTCTGGTCGTTGGTGAACATTGGCAATATCCCGCTGGACGATTTTTGCCGTTCTCATGGCTGTCCATTGGACGAGGAAACGCGCCAGCACATTGATGATTCGGTGCGCCGCGCTGCTTATCAGATTATCGAGGGCAAGGGGGCTACCTATTATGGCGTGGGCAGCGCGTTGGCGCGCATCGTCAGCAACATTCTAGGCAACCGTCGGGCGATCATGACGGTGTGTACGCCCCTGCCCGACATCGCCGGGGTAAAGAATGTGACGGTGGCTCTGCCGCACATCGTCGGCGGCGAGGGCGTGGAAGATACCTTTATCTTGCCGCTCAGCTCGGAGGAACAGGCGGCGCTGCACGCCAGCGCGGCCACCATTCGCCAGGCCATTGATCAATTGGAAGCGGCGGTTTGAGGGTGTTCAGTGGTTGGGGTTCAGCGAACCGGGTAGCCGGTAATATCGCGGATGGTTTCGTAGAGGGGTTTGAGTTTTTGGTACATGTGTTGGTAAACGCCGTGGTACAGGTCGTTGTACAGACGGTGGTGGGACATGTCGGGTTCAAAGGTCTGGCCGAGGCGGGTCATGGCGGAAACGGCCGTATCAAACCCCCCATGCAGCCCTAACCCCACCGCCACGTCAATCGCCGCCCCCAACCCCGACGCCTCATAAACATGCGGCCGTGACGCCGGTAGGCCAAACACGTCGGCGGTAATTTGCATGGCGGCGTTACTTTGTGATCCGCCGCCGGCCACCCGCAGGTCAGTAATGGCGATTTGACTGCGCTTTTCCGTGCGCTCTTTGCCCTCGCGCAGCGCGTAGGCAATGCCTTCCAAAATCGCCCGGTAAAAATGCCCCCGTGTATGCACGTCGCCCCAGCCGATAATCGCCCCTTTGGCCTCTGGCCCGGGCACGCGCAAACCGGGCGACCAATAGGGTTGCAGCGTCAGGCCCATAGAGCCAGGCGGCACGTCGGCGACCAGGCGGTCGAACAACTCTTCGACCGCCTGCCCCCTGTCTTGGGCCAACTGTTCCTCGCGCAGGCCAAATTCCTGCCGGAACCATGTCACCATCCAAAAGCCGCGAAAGACCTGCACCTCCAGGTTATACGCTTTGGGCACGGCCGATGGGTAAGGCGGCAGCAGGGGGATGACTTCGACATATTTTTGGTGCGTGGTGTTGATGGTGGCCGTCGTGCCAAAGCTGAGCGCGCCAATGTGGGGGGCCAGCGCCCCAGAGCCAATCACTTCGCACGCTTTGTCGGCGGCGGCGGCGATGAGCGGCAGCCCGGCGGGAATGCCGGTGAAGGCGCTGGCTTCCGGCGTGATCTCGCCCAACTGCCCGGTGGGGGGAACCAGTTCCGGCAGCCAACTGCGCGGCACGTTGATCACCTGCCACTTCCAATCCCACGATTTGGACCAGTTTTGCGCTTTGTAATCGAAGGGCATGTAGCCCACCTGACAGCCAATGGAATCGGCAAAACGGCCGGTGAGTTTGTAGGTAAGGTAGCCGGAGAGGTAGAGGTATTTGTGGGTATTGGCCCAGATGTCCGGCTGGTGTCTTTCCAGCCAGTTGGCTTCCACTTCCGATTGCAGGTAAGCGGCCGTTTCTTTCATGCCCGCCAGGGCAAAACCCAGCCCCCACAGCCCACCCACGGGTTTCAGACCTTCGGTGCGGCGTTGATCTAACCAGAGAATGGCCGGACGCAGAGGACGGCCGTCTGCCCCCACATTCACCACCGTCGCCCGCTGCGTGGTCAGCCCCACGCCGGCGATGCGTTCTTTGGCGATGCTGCCGGTGCGCCAAAGCTGCTGGCAAGCGTCGCCAATGGCCTGCCAGAAGACATCCGGGTCTTGTTCTGCCCAGCCTGGCTGCGGTGAGACGTAAGGCTCAAAAAAGATTTGCGCCTTGTGCAGTAGGTTACCTTGCAAATCAAACAACAAAGCGCGCACGCTTTGGGTTCCGTTGTCAATGGTCAAAATAATGTCACGATTCATAGTTTGGCCGGAAGGTGATAGTTTGTGAAGGCGTTTGCCTTGCTGCCCATTCTACTCGATTCTTGAAAACGCATCATACTTTGCTTGTTTAGATTGGTGAGGTTTGCCATTTGAAGGGATGATGAATGTCAGCGTGTTTTATCGGGTGAGCCAGCGTATTCACGAAAATTACCGGCGGGCAGATATTTCTTTGCAGGAGGTGGCCGAAGTTGTCAACCTCAGCCCGGCACATTTAAGTTCGCAGTTCAAAACGGCCGTTGGCATGAGCTACGTCAAATATCTCACGTCTGTGCCCCTCCCCACGATTGCCGTGCCTACTGCCGCCGCTGCACCAACGCCGACGGCCGTTGCCCTGCCCGAACCCATCTTGCTGGGCGACTACCCCCTCTTAACGCCCGAAGAAATGCGCGCCGACCTGGACGAACTGTTCCATCGGCTCGAAACCGTGCACCCCAATTCGTACGCCCATCGGCCCAAATTGGGTCCTGATGTATACCCTGGACATGATTCGGCGCGGAGAGTAGCCGCCCCAGGACCCGTCACCTTTCGCCTCCCGGCAACGGCCGTACACTCTGCTGCCCCTTCTTACCCATCAGCCGTTCACGGGTACAACAATGCCTCTCCCACAAGGCGTAACTGAAATGAAACACACCCAGTAACAGAAGTAAGGCGATGAAAATCGCGTCACTGATTCCACACCGGTTGGCCGGTTGGCGTGCGCAGGTTCAGGCGTTCACCTGTCGTCTCGTTATGCAGCCAATTTAGCTCCATGTGCCCTTCGCCCTGGAACCCTTCCAGGCTGATGGCGTCTCCGGCGTTCAAGAGGATGCCGTTGGCTTCCCAGAACCAGGGCGGGCCGAGCATAGCGTCTAGCAAACGGCCGTCTACCGTCTGAAAGGTCAACAAATTCCCGGCCACCGCCACCACTGTGCCTTGATACTGTTCAGCGGGGGTGGGGGAAACGGCCGTTGTCCCCTCTGTGTTCGGCGTCTGCCCGCTTTGTCCGGCCGGGCCGCCCTGCCCGTTCCCTTGCCTCCCCTGTCCCTGGCCTTGCCCCTGCCCTTGCCCGTTCCCTTGCCCCTGCCCTTGCGTCGTCGCGCCATCGGTACGCAGCCAGGGCGGGCCGCCCCCCTGCCCCGTGCCGCGCGGATTCTCCACCAGCGGCGCCGTCGGCTCCCAGGCGCGGATATAATCCACCAACGCCTCCATCTCCACCAGCGTCAGCCGGTCGCCAAAGGCAGGCATGGCCGAATTGGGCCGGTGGCCGCCATTGATGATGGTCTGCAAGATTTGCTCATCCGTCTGCCGGGTCAAAATTTGCTGGCTGTTCAGCGCCGGTCCCGTGCCGCCGCTGCCATTTTCCCCATGGCAGGCGGCGCAAGTGGTGGCGAACAACCGCTCCCCGTAGGCCAACACCTCTTCCGGGTTCTGCAAATCTATCCACACCGGCTCCGGCGGTGTCAGGGCCACCCCCTCGGCGCTGAGGGTCGCCCAGTTTTGTAGGAAGGCCACCAGATCGGCCACTTCATCCGGGCTGAGGATGCTGTTCCAGCCCATCATCAGCGTGCCGGGCACACCTTCGTTGATGATGCGGGCAAGCGTGGCGCCATCACTGGCCTGAATCTCCGGCGTGTTCAGGGGCACGGCCAACGCGCTCCCCTCGCCATTAACGCCGTGACAGATGGTGCAGTTGTTGGCATAAAGCTGCATCCCGGCCGCCCATTCGCTGCCCGCCTCGCCCAATGCCACCACCCGCGCCAGCAGCGTCTCATCCACCTCCGGCACGGGCAGGCTCGGCGGGATGAGTCCCTGGGCGGCAGCCAATTCCCCCACTTCGGGCCAGTCCCCATAGCGGATGAGGGCGATCAGCTCTTCAATCTGGTAGTCGGTGTAGATGCCGCCTTCGTCCACATGCCAGGCCGGCATGACTGTGCCATACAGGCCACGCGAGATGGTTTTGTACAGCGTATCGTAGGGAATGTCGCGCAGACCGTCGTTGTCCAGGCCGGGCATGGCCCCAATGCCTTGCCCCTTCGCCCCGTGACAGATGGCGCAATTTTCCACGTACATCACCGCCGCGTCGGCGATGGAGGTCTGGCGCAGCGTCTCCTGCGCCGCTTCCATGCGCTGCGGTTCTAGCCAGCCGTAGACGGGCAACGCCACGACAATCAGCAACATAGCGAGCAATGTGACGATGGTATTTCGGTTCATGCCTGGGTCACCTGTTCTGGTGTGTAGCGGTCGCGCTTTTCGGCGCGAAGGGTATTGACAAAGACCTGCCCGTCGCTGATTTCGATGGGAAAGGTGTCGAGGGCGCGGGGGGCGGGCGGATTTTGCACGTCGCCTTGCTGGTCGAAGCTGGAGGCATGGCAGGGGCAGAAAAAGTGTTGGTTGTTGGCCTGCCAATGGACAGCGCAGCCCAGGTGGGTGCAGCGGTTGGAGAGGGCCAGGAAGCCATCGGCGGCGCGGACGAGGTAGAAACGGCCGTCGGGAAACTCCGTCACCGAGCCAACTGGGAAGCTCTCCACCAGTCCAGCATTCACCACCCCGCCGAACTCCCCTTCCAGGCGGCGCGGCTGCATGAAGAACAGGCTGGCCGCGCCCATTTCTAGCACCGCCAGGCTGCTCAATGCGCCCAGCCCTAATTTCAAAAAGTTGCGCCGCGTCAACGGCGCTGGTTGTGTGTTTGTTGTCATGGTTAATCCTTGCGGGAGTGTAGAGTGTAGAGTGTAGAGCTAGAGGGAATGCCAGTTACACTCTAGCTCTAGCTCTCGCTCAAAACGGCCAGACCAACGCCATGTTCGCGCCGCGAAAGAAGACGCCGATGAGGGTGAGGATGATGAGACTGACAAAGATAAAGCTGAACAGACCGACCAATACCTCGCTGTGGCGCAAACGGCCGCCCCAACGGAACAGGGCATAAATCAAGAACAACCCGAACAGGCTGAACAGCAGCGGCAGCAGCCCATTGGAGAGGAGGGTTGGCCAGCCGGGGAGCAGCGCGGGCAAATCGAGATACCATTCATCCACCACCACCAGCATGGGGATGAGGCCCAGGCTGAGCAAAGCGCCCAGGGCGGCGGCCCGTCGGCCAACGGCCGAACGAAAATAATGGCCGATGTCCGCCGCGTCCCTATCCAGCCGGGGCAGGAAGATGAGCGCGAGGAGGACAAGCCCGGTCAGGAGCATAGCGGCCAATGGGTGCATGTGCAGCAGTAACTCTTGCAGCCCCATGAAATACCAGGCCGCTTTGGCCGGGTTGGGCGGGTGGCTGGGATTGGCCAACTCTTCCAGCGGGGCGGGCACGAAGATGGCGAAGAGCAGCAGCCCGGCAATGAGGACGCTGGCGGCGGCGAATTCCACCTGGACCAGGTGGGGGATGGTGGTGAGGCGTTCGATGGGGCGACGACGGCCGTTTTCCTCCATCTCTTCCTCCTTCGGCTGGGAAATCCCGCCATCCTTACGCACCTTCCAAAAATGGTAAGACATCATCAGGATGAGCAGGGTGGGCAGCACGGCCACATGCAGGGCGTAGAAGTTACGCAGCGCCCCTTGCCCCACCACCGGCCCGGCCAGCAAAAAATCGCTGATCGCCTGGCCGACGAGCGGGATGTAGCTGAGCAGGCTGGTCCCGACGGTGATGGCCCAATAGGCCAGTTGGTCCCAGGGCAGCAGGTAGCCGGTGAAGTTGAAGGTCAGCACGATCAGGAAAAGGATGATGCCGATGATCCAGTTGGTGGAACGGCCGTCTTTGAAACCGGCCGTGTAAAAAACGCGCAGCAAATGGAGGAAGGCCGTAATCACCAACAAGTTGGCCGACCAATGGTGCAGGGCGCGAATGAGTGAGCCGAACAGGACCTGGGTCTCAATCAGTTGAATACTGGTATAAGCTGTCGCTGCGCTGGCGTCGTAGCGGAACATCAGCAAGACGCCGGTGACGATGAGGACGACGGCGAGGGTGGCGGAGATGCCGCCCAGCCCCCAGGTGTAGCTCCACTTCAGGGCCGGGGCGGGCACTTTGGTGGGATGCAAATGGAGAATGAGGTTGTTGGCGACGGCGCGCATTCGGCTGCGGTCGTCGGGGGCGGCGCTGGTGTACAGCAGCCGGCTGCGCCGGGGTTGGTTGGTTGGGGTTCTTTCAGACATTTGCCTGCTCCTGGTGTACGATTTTTGGCATCAGGGTTGCCCACCGCGCCCACTGCCTGCGCCGCGATTGCCCTGCCCTTGTCCGGGATTACCTTGACCCTGACCCTGGCTGCCCGCGCCTTGACCCTGGCCCTGACCGCCCGCGCCTTGCCCATTACGGCCGTTTTCCCCGGCCAGCGCCAGAATCT
Organism: Candidatus Leptovillus gracilis; assembly: GCA_016716065.1. NCBI lineage: Bacteria > Bacillati > Chloroflexota > Ardenticatenia > Promineifilales (SeqCode) > Promineifilaceae (SeqCode) > Candidatus Leptovillus > Candidatus Leptovillus gracilis. The sequence continues at coordinate 825,772 of JADJXA010000003.1, forward strand.
CCGCGTAAACGGCGTCTGTCAGATATTGCGGCTCATAGGCGGCGCCGGTTTGCTGCTCGATCAGGCGGGCGAAGGAACGCAGGTGGTTGGCTGAACCAGCCAGCAGCGATTGATAAACCCGCAAGATGTCGGGGTTGGTCGTTTGCGCCAGCCGCGCTTGCAGGTCCAAAATGTCCACTTCCTCGATGGTCGCGCCGACGTTCAGCGCCTCGAGCAAGGATTGGCCTCCCTGGGCGACCATCTGGTGATATAGATTTTGCAGGGTGGGGTCGTTGAAGACACCGGCCGGGTTGCCGACCGCCGGGTCCGGCAGGCCGTATTGGGCCAACACCCGCAGCACGCTCTCGACGTGGTTGAGTTCGCTGGCGGCGATGTTTTGCAGGATGGGCAGCCCCCACATGTCGTGGAGGACCAGGTAGATGTCGTGGGCCAGTTTTTCTTCTTCGCGCATGAAGTGCAGCGCGGCGATTTCGGCGTCGCTGAGTTGGTTGGTGACGGTGACGGGTTGGATGGCGGCAACGGCCGTTTCTCCATCCCCCCCTTCTGCCACAATCACAGGAGTGGGTCTGGGGAGAACGGCCGCTCCTTCTTGAGCGGTGGTGGTGGGGTTCACGGCCGTTAGCGTCGCGCTATCTACGGCCGGCAAATCGGCCGCCGCCGCGCCGCAGCCCGCCAACGCCAAAAGCAAAATCAAGCCAAAGAGGAAAACGATTGTGTTGTGTTTCATCCTATCATGCTCCTTTTGAGGCGCGGTTTTCGCGTCTCTGTAAAGGGGATGATACGGGGCAGATGCGAAGAAGTTATGAAGAGGTTGTGTTCGGGATGTGAATAACAAAGACCTGACAGGTTTTGGGCTTCATGCGCTTAGAGTTGGGCCGGGGAAAAACCTGTCAGGTCTGGAGGGGTGTGAACGGGGAGGGTAAAAACGAAGGTCGCGCCGCCGCCGGGAGTCTCTTCGGCCCAGATTTGGCCGTGATGAGCCAGCACAATGCCGCGACAAATAGTCAGCCCCAGGCCGGAGCCGCCCTGGTCGCGGCTGCGCGAGCTTTCCGCCCGCCAGAAGCGGTCGAACACATGCGCCTGCGCTTCCGGCGACAGCCCTGGGCCATTGTCGGCCACCCGCACCTGCACCTGGTCGGCCTGGTGGCGCAGTTCCAGGCGCAGGGTGCGCGGCTGGCGCGGCGATTGGCCGATGTGGCGCAGGGCGTTAGCCACCAGGTTGCCCATCACCTGCTGCAAACGGTCGGGGTCGGCCAGGACGAGGGGGAAGTTGGGCGGGGTGTCCAGAACTAGCTGCACCCCTTCGGCTTCGGCGAGCGGCTCGAAGGCAACGACCGTTTGCCGCACCACCTGAGATAGATTGATTCGGCGCAAATTCAGCGGAAGCTGGCCGCTTTCCACCAGCGAGAGGGTGCGTAAATCTTCCACCAGTCGGCCGAGCAGCAGCGTCTCCTCGTGGACGACAGCCAGATTGTCCGGCGTGAGGGGGAAGACGCCATCGAGCATCGCCTCGATATGGCCGCGCATGATGCTGAGGGGGGTGCGTAATTCGTGGGCGACATCGGCCAAAAGCTGCTGCCGCTGTTGTTCGGCCAGGGCGAGCGCCCCGGCCATCTGGTTGAAGCTGGCGGCCAGTTCGCCTAATTCGCCGGACGCGGGTGGCACTTGCTGGTTCAGGTCGCCGGCGGCCATCTGCCGGGTGGCCTGGGTGAGTTGGCTGACGGGGCGTGTCAGCCGCCACGCCAGCAGCGCGCCGAGGAAGAGGGCGAGGAGGACGGACAGCCCGCCGCCCAGCCATAGGGCGCGGTTGACCTGATCGAGAAAGGCGGCGGCGGCAAAGCTGCCCGCTCCGCCGCTGCTGGGGAATTTGACGAGGAGGGTGGCGACGGAACGGCCGTTGACCAGCACCGGCAGCGCTTCATCGGCGTCGGCGGGGCCGGTTGGCCGATTGGCCCGCCCCCCGGCGGCGGCCACAATCGTCCCCGTCTCGTCCAGCAGCAGCAAACCGGCGCCGCCCTGCCCCGGCCGCCCGGCTGAGAGCAGCAGTTCCGCGCCGGCCCAATCTCCCTGCCGTTCGTAGAGATTGGCCAGGTCGGCGCGTAAATCGGCCCACTCTGATTCGGTGAGGAAGGCGCGGAAGCCGGTGGTTGTGGCCTGATTGGCCAGCACGGCGACGACGGCCACGCCAATGATGGCGATGAAGAGGAAAACGGCCGTCAGGCGAAACCAGAGGGTGTGCCAGATTGCGCGCATCAGAGGCCGGGGTTGAAGCGGTAACCAACGCCGAAGACGGTGTGGATGTAGGTGGGATTGGCGCTGTCGTCTTCGATTTTCTTACGCAGGTTTTTGACGTGCACATCTACGGTGCGTTCGTAGCCGTCGTAGGCGTAGCCCTGGGTGCGTTCTAGCAGTTCCAGGCGGCTGAAGGCGCGGCCAGGGCTGCTCATGAGGGTGTCGAGTAGATCGAATTCCATGCGCGTCAGCTCTACCAATGCCCCATCTTTCTTGAGGGTGTGGGCGGTGCGGTCCAGTTCCAGCGGACCGAGGCGCAGCAGGTCGCTTTTTTCGGCGGCTGGTTCCAGGCGGCGCAAAACGGCGCGGACGCGGGCCACCAGTTCACGCGGACTGAATGGTTTGGTGATGTAATCGTCGGCGCCCATCTCTAGACCGGCCACTTTGTCCACGTCTTCGATGCGGGCGGTGAGCATGATGATCGGAGTGTTGCGCTCCTGGCGGTGCAGGCGCATGAATTCCCAGCCATCCAACTCTGGCATCATCAGGTCCAGGACGATGAGGTCGGGCTGGCTGTCGCGGGCAACAAATAGGGCGTCACGGCCGTTTCCGGCCGTCACCACCTGGTAGCCTTCTTGTTCTAAATAGCCGCGCACCAGGCTGACTAAACGGGGTTCGTCATCTACGACGAGGATGGTTTTAGACATGAGGTAGTTGGTAGTTGATAGTTGTTAGTTGGGAGTTAGGAGGCTATCAACTCCCAACTCCCAACTGCTTTTATACCAATGGACTATGAAGATTTTGTGAAGATGGGGCTTCATAACTTCTTCATGATGCGGTGCTATGGTAACAGCATTGTTAGGAGTATGGCAAGATGAGTATGAAGCAATCTATTTCACCAAGAACGCGCAATAACTGGTTGATTGACACGGCCGTTTTCCTCGGCGCGCTGCTGTCTATGTTGTCGGGGGTGTACTTCCTGGTCTTTACCTCTGGGGGGTTTGAAGGTGGGCGTAATCCCTGGTATGGGATCGTCATTCTGTTCACGCGCCACACCTGGGAAGATATACATACCTGGGGCGGCTTGCTGATGGTAACGGCCGTTGTCATTCACCTGCTTATGCACTGGGGCTGGGTGAAGACGATGACGCGCCGCCTGTGGCAGAACGGCCGTTTTTCCGCCGGGGCGCGACGCAATGTATGGATTAATGGCTGGATTGCGTTGAGTTTTTTGGTAACGGCCGTTTCCGGCCTCTACTTCTTCTTCCTGCCCGAAGGGGGCTACCAGGCGGGCCAAAATCTCGCCTGGGACCCCGGCTTCCTCTTCAGCCGATCCGTGTGGGACGTGCTGCACACCTGGGGCGGTATCAGCATCATCCTGGCCGCGCTGTGGCACATCTACATCCACTGGGGCTGGATTGTGAAGGTGACGGGGAAGGTGTTGAACGGGCAGCGGATAGCGGACAACGGATAACGGATAACGGACAACCGACAACGGCCACAGGTAATAAATATGTTCAAAAAACTTTTTCTCGGCACACTGTTTGGTCTGGTGACGCTGCTGCTGATTGTGGGCGGGGTGAACCGGACGTTGGATAAGTTGGGTGACGCCAATGAGCCGCTCGGCCAGCAGGTCGGTTCCTCGGTTGAGGCTGCTGACCATGAGGAGAATGACGTTGTGGCGGCAGAGAATTGGCAAACGGCCGTGGCCACTGTCACCAACATTCGCGCCAATGGCCTATGGCTGGAACTGGCCGATGGGACTCAGGCGCGCGCCCGCCGCGCCGCCTGGGAATACGCCCAAAGCCAGGGGTTCAGCGCCGCCGTCGGCGACGCCATCCGCCTGACCGGCTACCGCACGGCCGACGGCTTTGAGATTGTCGCCCTGCGCCATGAGACGACCGGGGCGGAGGTGCGGCTGCGGGATGAAAACGGCCGTTCGCTCTGGGGCGGGCACGGCGCTGAATAAGACGTCAGGAGTTCTGTCCATTTACACCAGAAGAATCACTTAACCCCTCACCCCTCCCCTCTCCCAAACATAACTCACAACCTAACTTTGGTTAGAGGACGGCCGTTCCCCTTCCGCCCTAAACTATACCCAAACTTAACTTAAAATCAGGCGAATGATGGTCTCTTGCCTGGGAGGTAAAGATGTCTCGGATACCTGTAGAACTAATCATGGTATTGCTCATCAACCTGCTTTTTGCTGGCTGTAGCAGTGGGCCAACCCAAACGGAAGTAGGACCGGCTGCGGGTGAGGTCGTGGCCGCGGGTGCGGAGACGGCCGTTATGCCAGCCCTCCCCACCCCCGTTACAGACAATGCCTTCGACTGCACGGCCGTCAGCGAAATTCCCGCCGCCGAATGCCAGGCGTTGGCAGCCTTTTACCAGGCCACAAACGGCCCGAACTGGGCAGACCGGACCGGCTGGCTGGCAACAAACACCCCTTGCAGCTGGTATGGCGTCGCCTGCACCGACGGCCATGTGGATACCCTGGGCCTTGACTACAACAACCTGCAGGGCCAACTACCCGCCGCTCTGGGCGACTTGCCCGCGCTGCATACCCTCCATCTCTCGCACAACCGTCTCAGCGGGGCCATTCCTGAATCGCTGGCAAACTGCACGGCGCTGACTACCATCAGGCTGCGCGACAACCAACTCAGCGGCAGCATCCCCTTTAGTCTGGGCCAACTCCCGGCTTTGTACGAAATAGACCTCTCCTTCAACCAACTGACAGGTTCGGCGCCGTCAGCTTTGTTCCAGGTGGGGGCGCATGGCCTGTGGGGAAATCAACTGGACGGCACGATTGTTTTGGCTGAAAACGGCCGTCAAGATGTCAACTTCCTCGGCGCGACGTTTACCTTTGACCAGGCAACCGGTGACAGCGTGTGGCCGGAGTTGGTCCCGGCGCGGCCGGCCGAACCGGGGCCGGGCATGATGTGGGCGCCAGCCGAACACATTGTTTTCACCTTCGCCCCCGCCGCTGGACCGCAGGAACACATGCCGTTGGGTCAGTACCTGCCGCCCGAAGGCCAGATTCACATCTATCCTACGGCCGGATTGAATGCCGAAGTGCAGCCCATCGTAGCCGCTTTGCAGCAGCTTCTGGCCGACCAGCCAGATACCTCTACCTTTGAGGTCTTCCCAGCAAACGAGGGTGCCGAACAGGTGGGGCTGACCATGCTGCCGCCCAGCAACGCCGTGCAAACGCTGCGCGCCCAGACCGAATATCTTTCCTTTGCCGACGGGCAGGGCATCCGCTACCTGACGCAGTTGAGCCAGGGGCCGGTTCCGATCAGCAACCAGGATTTGTTCTACACCTTCCAGGGATTAACGAATGATGACGCGACCTATGTCGCCGCCTACTTCCCCGTCACCTTGCCCGAACTGCCCGACTCACCGCAGTTAAGCGAGGCGCAATGGACAGCGCTCATGGAAGATTGGCAAGGCTATCTGGCGCAGACATTGGCTTTGCTTGATGAGCAGCCGACATCCGCTTTTACGCCGGATTTGGCGGCGCTGGACGCAGTGATTAACTCGCTTTCGGTGGCAGGGACAGCGGCCGTTCCTATCCTGCAACCCATCTGGCCGGAAAACGAGGCATCGGTGGACAGCCAGCCCGTCTTGCAGTGGCAGGAATTCCCCGGCGCGGTCAGCTACCACATCGTCGTGTTGGATGATGCGGCCTTCCCGCCGCAAGTCGTCCTTGATCAGACTGTGACCGAACCCCTGCTGGCGGTGGAACAGCCGCTGGCTCCCGGCCATTACAGTTGGACAGTCTGGGCGCAGGATGCGCTTGAGGCGCAGTATGGGGTAACGGCCGTTCTCGCCCAACTCAACAGCACTTTCTTTGTCAAGGGCGCCCTGGAACCGGTCGCCCCGGCGGACGGCGCGGCCGTCAGCCCGGAACCGGTGCTGCAATGGCAAAGTTATCCCGGCGCAGTCCGCTATCAGGTCGTCGTGGTGGACGCTGTCGCTTACCCGCCCGTCGTCGTCCTGGATGAGACAACAACCGAGACTTCGTTGGCCGTAACGCCCGCCTTAAAACCGGGCAGCTATACCTGGACCGTGTGGGCCTTTGACGGCAGCGACAAACTGGTGGCCGAGTTAAACAGCAGTTTCACCATCGCCAATTCGCCGTAGGCATTTGAAACACACCCATTGGCAAAAGCGATTGCCGCTGGCTTGCAAAAAGACGTATTCACGCTTCCCTGGCAGCCGTAAACCGGAGTCCGTACCCCGTTTCCCGTTGGCATTTGCTAAAAGTAGCGCCCTACGGAATACGGGATACGGATTACCGAAACTATTAACGATCCGTTTCCCCTTGCCGCCCCGCCCCTACCACAATTGGCATTGCTGGTTATTGTGGCGTCCAGGGGCTAAAGCTCCTTCCATAGTTACCGCCCATCAGGGTCAGGTCCAGGATGTTCACTGCACCGTCTCCGTTGACATCTGGTGTGCTAGCCGGATCATAGCCAGGTTCACCCGGAAGACTACATTTTCCTGGGGTCGTGCTGCCAAACGCGCCACCGATACAGGCGGCATCGCCAATGCCGATGTCGCTGCTGTTGGTAGCATCGCCGCCTAATAAGACGACGGTATTGAGCGCTGTCAACGGCCGTTCCACTAAATTTGCCCAATGTTGCCAATCATCGGCCACCAAAATCGTGGTTGGTAAGAAGAGCGGTCGGTTGATTTGCAAGTAGTAGCTTGTACCCACTTCAAGCTGACGAGTGCCATGGAAGGCAGTGGTGTAGCCGCCGCCGGCAGCGCTTGCGCCGGAAGCCAACAGCGTAGACGAAGCCTTATTGGCAATATCAAACACTTCTACCACAGCCCCAGAATCATTCGCCCGGCCCTGTAAATCCACAAAGCCGGTAAACTGGGCGATCTCAATGATGTCCACACTGTACCGCAGGGTTACTTCTTCGATGATGGGGGTGGCGTTGACGTCGGTTGTGGACAGGGTCAGGCGGTATTGGGCATAACGGCCGTCGGGATTGTCCATATTGCCCAATGCATCAACTTCCAGCCATTCTGACCATTCACTCTCCAAAGTGGCGCTGGAGCCGGTCCGCGTCTCGACAGTCACCGCTGTGCCTGCGGGCATTGTTCCCAACCACTCGGCGCTGAGCCAGTCAACAACCACCTGCGCATCAAAAACACGCGACTCGAAAACACAGGGCGAAAGATAAGGCGGGCCAAGCCGCACCCGATCAACAGTCAAAGCTGTCGCCGGCTGTCGATAATCGCTGGCAGCGAAACGCAACGGCACGCTGATGGCCGTGTTCTGGGTATGGACCAGGGACCCATCAATGTAGAACTCGATGCGGTCGTCGTACCAGTTCATATGGTAAGTATGTGGGCTGTTCAGCCACTGACTGCCTAGAGGCACATCAATGAATGAACCTCCCCCCTCCGGCCAGGTGCGGGCATAGAGTTGACTAACCGGATCCGAGCCAGCGGTTGAGAAGGCAGTCATGGGGTAGGTGTTGTAGGTATCGTCCCCGCCGCCAAAACCGATATGCTGAAAGGGCTGGGCGCCAAAGGTGGCTCTGAACTCAATCGAGGCGCCAGGGAAGAGCAAGGCATCAACTCTGGCACGTGCGCCATTGATAACCATCTGCTCATTGCTAAAGGTAACGGTGCCCGGTCCCGTATCTTGCCAATCCCGCACTGACCAGCCAGCCGGCAAGCTGTCACCGGAGAAGTCTTCATCAATCAGGGCCGGCAGGCGTAGAGCGCCGTCGCCAATAGTGGGGTCAATGACGCAGGCGCCCGCTATTCCGGCGCTGAAGTTGGCGACGGTGGTGTCGGTCAGCGAACCCTGAGCGGTTGTCGTGAAGCTCCAGGTATCGTCATCACCGAGGGGGTTGCCGGCCAGATCGGTCACTGTCCCGGAGACAGTCACCAGGTAGAGTGTGCCGCCTTGCAGGTTCGCCGTCGGCGTGAGCGTGACGACCCCATTGGCGTATGTCACAACCGCGGGCATATCACTGCCAGCGCCGGAAGCGCGCAAGGTAAAGGTCGTATCCGTCAACGTGGCGGCGTTCATGGCTTCACTGAAGGTCGCGGTTACGGCCGTATCCCAGGCAACGGCCGTAGCGTCAGGAACTGGCGAGCGGCCCGTGATCGTCGGCGGCGTAGTGTCTGCGCCAATGTGGCTGGCAAAGCTGACATTTTGCAAGACCGGGGTTTGGCTGTTATCGGTATTGGCCAGGTCAGCTTTGTATTGAATGTAGCGTGAACTGCCGCTCAGGCTGGCCGGCGAGCTGCCCACTGACGCAAAAGCCGACCAGCTACCGTCTGGGGTTGGGCTGTTGCCAATGCGATAGCTCATCCCCAGGCTGGCGCCGGCCGGCACAACACTGCTCCAGGACATCGTGTCCCAAATTACTGTTTCGCCCGCGTCGAACACTCGGGAGGTCAGGCTGCATGGCGAACTATACGGGGACATGTGCAGCCAGTTCACGTTCACGCTTGCCCCACCAGCCTGATAATCGCTGATAAGCGGGCGCATCGTGTTGAGGATGGCTACGTCGGCCGTATGGACCAGAGAGCCGTCAATGGTGAAAAGAACCTGGCTGGCGGTCCATTCAATGCGGTAACGATGCGGGGTACCCAGCCAGTTTCCCGCAATGAGAGTATCCGTCACAGCGCCATTGTTGTTCGTGCGGGCATACAGCCCACTGGTGGTATTGTAAGTACCGAACATGGCCCAATATTCGCCTGTTTGATTTGCTAACGACTGACCGAAGCCGATATTTTGAAACGTCTCATTGCCAAATGTGGCCTCAAATTCGAGGGCACGGCCAGGGGTGTAGAAGGCGTCCCATCCGGCTAATGCCCCATCAACCGAAACCTGACCGCCACTTAGCGTAGAAGCCCCACCTGTCCAGGAAGTGCTGCTCCACCCCACAGGCAATGTGGTTCCGTCGAATTCTTCCCCAACGGTGGGCGGCAGGATGACTTCGCCATCCTCCATCTCAGCGATGTAACAAGAAGAGTTGGCCGCTGCTGCACCAAAGTCGGCCGGGCTGGTATCGGTCAGCACTTGCGCCGGGGTGATAAAGCTGTATTCTGTGGAGGTAGCACTGTTGTTGGCGGCATCTACGGAGGTAACTTTGTAATAGTAGGTCGTGTTTGCCGCCAGACCGGTGAGCAGGATCGAGTGCGATGTTACTGAGGCAGCGCTACTCTGGCTTAGATTCAGTGCCCCTGAGGTTGTCCCGTACCCCACCAGAGAAGTGGCCGGCTCGTTTGTGTTCCAGGTGATAACGGCCGTTCCGTTGGCCGCCGGCGTGGCGCTTATATTACTAATGACCGGCGGCGTCGTATCGTTAGCCAGGGCTGTCGCGAAAACCGCGTCCACCCAATAGTTGGCATCATTAAAGCTCTCGTTTGGAAACAGCCCCGGTGTTTCATTGAGTACCCCATTCGTTCCCGGCGTTGGCGACTCAGATGCGGATAAGGCACGCAGGGGTCCATTGTCCACGCCTTGGGAGGTAAAGTAGTTGGCGCTGAAAGCATAATTACCATTTTCCGTCCCGTAGCTGGCGATATAAACGGTGTTGGCCGTAATAGCAACCGGTGGGTCTAAAGTGACCTCTTGCCAACCCGAGGCAGTTTCATTGGTGAAGGTAGCCGAACCGAGCAGACTGCCACTCATATCCCATAGACGGCCTACATGCGTGCCTGTATTTTCCGGATATTTATAGAAACGCAAGGCAGTAATGAACCCATCTTCAGAACTGCGGAATTTGACGCCTAATTCATAGCTGGCTGAATCAGCCGGGTTGCCTCCAACACTGGGGCTGTTATCCCAAATGCTGCATGGACAGCTATCAGCAGCCGTTGTAAATGACCAGGTTGTATCGGCTGCGAGAGGATTGCCCGACACATCAGCCACACCAGAGACGCCGCCCTTTACCGTTGCCAGATAGGTGGTGTCTTGTGCCAGAGCCGCATTGGGCGTCAGGCTGGCTGTATTGGTGGCGGCGTTATACGTCACAGCCGCCGCTACCAGGACATTTCCGGGAGCGCGCAGTTCAAAGGTATTGGTGTTGACCGTCGCGGCGTTCATCGGTTCGTTGAAGGTGACGGTTACTACACTGCCGGTCGGTACTTGCACGGCCGTATCCGGGGGCGAGACTGAGCTGACAACTGGCGGCGTGGTATCTTCGGCATAGCTGACGTCAACCGTGCCCGCGCTGGCGTCGAAAATGGCGTATTGAATCCCCTTGATCGTTTGCAAGGAATAGGAGACGGGCGATCCGGCAATGGTGATACTGGATACAGTGCCTCCTGCGGTCTGGGCGGGAACCATTACCTGTAAACCGTTTGCGCCTGCGCCAATGGAGGTGGAAAAAGAAAGGGTGTTGGCGGTCCAATTTAGTGATTCAAAGGCTGAACCGTTACGGCCGTCCAGCCAGGTCAGCATCTGGCGCGCCGAAATCACCGGCACGCCGCGGTCCTTCGCCACAGCCACGATCGTCTGCGCCGGGGCTAGATCTCTGTCGGTGTGCATGTTGGTCGTCAGCACGCCGTAGTAGCCGGGCGCGCCCAGGGCGTTGTCCAGCAGGGTCGCCGTATGGAGCTGGTAATTGATTCCGCTCTCATCCGGCATCTGCGTCGCCGCCTGGTAAACGTCAATCATCGTCCCATCCAGATCGGCGAAACGCATCGGCATACCCGAACCGGTGAAGTAACCGGGCCGGTTCTGGACCCACGACTCGGGCCAGTAGTAGTAGTTCGCGTCCAAGCGGATACCAAAGTCTAATTCAACCTGAGGCTGCGTGGCCCAATCGCTCCAGGCGATGCAGTGCGTGCGGTGCGTTGAAGGCGCCGGAACGGTGGGGAAGTTGCTGTCGAACGTCATTAGCTGGGCGGCAAAGAAAATCGGCAGGGTGGCCGGCGTCCAGTCAGCCTGGCAGCCTGTGTTGACATGGATGCTGACTTCGAAGCCCTGCGCCTCGTAAGCGGCGGCGGCGCTAGGAGAGAGCGGTGTTTCGGGATAGATGTAAGATGTTGAGCGAATGCACTCCCAATTATCCACTTCGCATCCGGCCGGATCCTGACTGGCGAACCAATCGAAATGGGTGGCGGTGCCATTCGTACTCGCATGGTCGTCACCGGTCATCACGACCACCGCCTTTTCGCCACGCGGGAAGTACCAGAAGCGGGGCAGCGGCGTCTCGTCCAGATTCATATGCAGGATCAGATTGGCCAGCAGCCGCTGCTGCTCATCCGCCTGTGGTATCTGCACCTTATTCAGGTCGATCCAGTCTGGCTGTACATCCCCAGTTTTGGCACCATAGAACATATCATTGGAACGCACGGGAGGGAAGCCGTCGCGCTCGTCGCCCGCCCAGGCGGGATTGCCCTGGCGCGTGTAGACGACCGATTTCGCCAGGTCATAGGTGAAAGCTGCGGCCTGGCCCCCGTTCGCGCCTACGCTGGCCAGCGTGACCGCCGGATTGCTTGTGGCTGTGCTGGCGTTGGAATAGAGCGTGGCCACGGCCGTCGCGCCGTCCAGGGAATAGAGATCGGCCGTGCCATGGAACTGGATCGTCTCACCGACGATGCCCACGCCCGGCGCGGCAGCCGTGTTCATCAACAGATAGCCTTCGGCGAGCGTCGTCGCGCCGACAGGGGCCAGCCCCAGCAGACCGGCGAGCTGCGCATCAGGCCGCATGGCGATGAGGTTGCCACCGGCGGTGACCCAATCGCTAAAGAGCGTGACCTGTTCCGGTGTCAGCCCCATGTGGGCTAGAATGACGACATCGTAGTTAGCCAGAACGGCCGTATCCACCAGGGTGATGTCGGTGACGGTGAAGGCGTTCAGGCCCTCAGCGCGCAGGATTTCGGCATAGTAACGGCCGAAGGGGTCGGTGGCCGTGGCGATCACCAGGATCGGACCGCCAGGCCCTTCGTCGGGCGGCGGGGGCGGCGGCGCGGCCGTGGTGAAGCTCCAGGTGAGGTCGCCGGCTAGCGGATTGCCTGCCAGGTCAGCGATGCCGCCGGTTCCACCCTTGAGCATGGCTTGATAGGTCGTGTTGTTGGCGAGAGCCGCGTCCGGGTCGAGTGTGGCGGTGCGCGAGCCGGCGCTGTAGGAGACGGCCGCGGCGACAAGCGCGTTGCCGGGATCGCGCAGCTCGAAGGTGCTGGCAGTCAGCGTGGCGGGGTCAATCGCCTCGCTGAAGGTGGCGGTGACGCTGGCGTTGACTCCGACGCCGGTGGCGTTAGCCGCAGGTGAGGTAGAAATGACGGTAGGCGGCGTGGTGTCTGGAGGCAGCGTCTCGCGGACGACGACGTCCACGTAATAGTTGCGGCCGCCGCCCGCGTTAGGGAACCCGCCGTCGTAGCGGTAAACGCCATTCAGTGCGCCCACCACGTTGGCGGGTGCGACTAACGGGCCGACCAACAGGTCGGTTGCGAAAGCGCCCTCCGGGCTGATCACGAACCACCCGGGGGCTGGCGAGAAGTACGAGACGACGTAGTTCGTGCCCACCGTCAGCGGGACGGGCGTCGGCAGGACGACCTCGCGCCAGCCGCCGCTGTCGGCGATGGCGCTGATCGAGCCGCTGGCGAGGAGGGCGCCGGCTTCGGTCCACAGGCTCGCCACCATCTCGCCCAACGCAGACGGGGCCTTGAAGAAACGGAGCGCGGTGACCTCGCCCGGGATCGTGGTGCGGAAACGCATCCCCAGCTCGATCGCCTGATTGTCATTCACGTTGCCGTTCCAGCCGGGCGGGCAGCGCGCCGTCGAAGAAGGTGTGGGACGCGAACTCCTCGACGAACGTGACGTCTATCCAGTAATTGCTCGATTGGTAGGTCTGCGTGGGAAAGCCTGGCGTGTCGTAGCGGTAGACGCCGTTCGCGCCAGCTTCGCCGTCACGCAGTGCGTAAAGGGGTGGGTTGGCAAATCCGGCAGTGGCGAAATAGCCGTTGGTGTAGGCATAATAAGTGTTGGGCGAGAAATAAGAAGCGACGTAGGTGGTGTTGGCCTGCACCGGTACGGGCGTGGCAAAGGTCGCCTCCACCCAGCCCAGCGCCCCTGCGCCGGGGAAGTCGGCCTCCCCTAGAAGTTGGCCATCGTTCGACCAGAGGTGAGCGGTAAACGTAGCGCTGGTGGGTTGGCCAATGTAGAAGCGGATGCCGCGGATGAAGCCAGCAACGTCAGTGCGGAAGCGGGAACCCGTTTCGATGGGATTCCCATTCTGCTTGTATTCGGTTGGTGTCGTGGCGTCATCCCAGAGCGAGCAGGGGCTGCTGGCAGAGCATACCCGTGGTTCAACGTTAAATGTGTGGCTAAGCGGTGTGCTGAGGTTGAGGCTGTCGTCGGCAGCGCGCACGCGAATGTCGGCCGTGCCTTCAGCGGCGACGTAGGTGTAGTTCCAATTCGCGCGGCCGGAAGCGCGCCGCCAGGTTTGCCCAGCGTCGGTGGAGATTTCGACCACGCCCACAGCGCCGCCGGTATCGCTCGCCGTGCCCGTGATCGTCAGCGCACCGCCAGGAACGGAGGCGCCCGCGGCGGGCGACGTCACCGCAACAGTTGGCGGGGCCGTATCCGTCGAAGCGCTCGCCGTCACCAGGCCGGACTGCAGCGTGGCCGGCTGCACGCCCATATCGGCGAACAGGTTCACCGTGGCCTGCTGAACGTTTAGGTCTTCGGTTGAGGTACCGTAGTCATGCGTGGCGTCCAGGCCCCACGACCACTGCACCGTACCCGCGCCAAAGACCAATGCCCCGGAAGGGGCCCGGTAGAGGCTCAGGTGGTGCTGGTCTGAGCCAGCGAAGGAGGGCAGATTGGTCGTTGAAAGCAGAACCCGGCCGGCCGGATACCAGTCGGCGTACTCCGGATATTCGGGGTCCCACTCGTAACCCACTATGTTTTGGCCCAGCGTCAACTCATCCGTCGGCCCAAGAGTGGCAACGGCCGTATTGCGCCAAAAGCGCAGCGGCGCGTACTCACCGGGAACGGTCATCGCAGCCCCCGGCGTGGTCAGCCGCCAGCTAATCTGGCCGCTGAGCGAATTCTCCGGGGTAGATCCGGGCGCCTCGCGCCATTGGCCGGTCCAAATAGTGCTCGGATCGCACAGGTAGTTGTCGTAGCAGTTGCGGTGCTCGACCGCGCCGCTGGGGGCGGAGCTGCCTTCCTTGTAGACCACCTGGGTGCGGTAGTCCGTGCTGCCCCATCTGCCGTGGACGCCTCCCAGCGGATCTTCCAGTAAATTTCATTGGCGCTAAAGAAGGCCAGGTGCTTGCCGGCGTCCCGGGTGGCAGTGACCGCATCCCGTCGGCCTTGCGACCAGTACTCGTCATGACCGACAGAAAGATAGACTTTGTGGTTCAAAAGCAGGCTGGCGTAACGCTCGACGTCCACGGCTGACATGTAGCTGACATCGAAGCCATTGCGCTCCAGCCAGCGGATCATCGGGTATTCGGCGTTGAACAGGTAGTTCTCCAATTCTGCGCCGCGAGTGGTAAAAGGGCGGTTGTAACTGAGCTTCTCGGCCATTGTCGCGCCGGAACTGCCGTAGGCGTTGTAGCCGCCGTACGGGTTGTAAGACTGCCAGGTGGTGTCGGAGGTTTGGAAGAGCAGGTCTGAATTGCTGGCATCGTCGCGCACGATGAACGGGATGTGGCTGGCCCCGCCGTTGTCGATGCGCGTTGGCCGGGCGATATAAACGCCCGAAGTCGCACCGGCCGGTACCGACCAGCTGGCGGATACGGACCAGTTGCCGCAGTCGAGCAGTTGGCCACTGGTGGTAGCGCCGCCGCCCATTTCGATGGTGGAGAGATTGCAGGCGGGCTGATTGGTCTCAACTGTGTCCACATCGGCAATAGTGTGGACTAAGCGTGCACCAACACCGTTGTAGTAGCCAAGCCGGTAGATGTCGATTCTGAATGCTGGCGGCGCTACCGGATCGATCTGGCTGCCGCCATCGGCCGGGTTGGTATTGCCGATCTTGAATCCAATCGTCCCGCCGCGGTTCACGCTGATATTCGTGGCGAATCCCTGAACGCTCGCGTCGCCCGCGCCGTTTATCTCCCACTCGATGGCCGGGTTTCCAGTCAGGCAGTTTTCGGCCACGATGGGATTGGCCGGACTATCACAGGCGTCTTCCAGTTGGGATAATACGGGAGACTGCCTGGCAAGCATCTGCGTCACAATGAATGCCAGAAGAATGATCACGGCGAGCTTGCGCTGGGTTGACATATTTTGTATGAATGCGTTCATTTCTAACCCCCTGTTTCTGAAAAGAAGACCAAGGACAGTTCACTTTGGGATCAATGTGCAGCAGCTGCCTGAGCGTCAGGCAAAGGGCAACCTCCCGTCGGCGACGGGTGGTTGTCATGCTGGCTAACAGCGTGGGCGCTGAATTAATTGGCGGCAGGAGGCTTAAAAGCCAGCCTACCCGCTTCATGGGGTCACGCCTGGGGCTTACGTTGGCGCAGCAGCGGCAAACCGACAAAGCTGGTGACGACAGCTATAATCCCTAATGCGCCGATAACCAGAACTACCGGTACATTGCTGTTGGCATTCTCACCGGAAGCGTTGAGGGAAGACAGGGAAACGGCCGTTGGTGTAAATAGAATCAAATCCGGCTCCGTGGCCGCCGCACCGCCGGGCAGATTGCCTCTATTTTCGCGGTCATTAAAAGCTACAAGGGTGCCCTGCGAGCACCCCGCAGTGATACGAACACCAACAGTAGTTGCTGGGTTGGCTCTCAATCCGTCAAAATAGTCACCGAGCGCTGTCGCACCGGCTGGATCGGCACTACCGCCAAACACGACCTGTTGTGGGTTAGTTCCATTGATCAACGCGACAGAGGAGCTTGCCAGTATAGTACCAGAAGCCCCTGGGCTAGGTTGATCGAGATCTTCAGTCCAATCTTGCGTACTGGGTATGAACAACTCGAAAACAATCACGCCAGGTGAGGGAGCACCCGATACATCATAAGTTGTTAGTGTGAGTTGCGCGGAATCAATAGCCCCCCCAACATCACGCAGATCCCAGCCAATGAAACTTACCTGATCGGGAATGCACGCACCAATGCCGCTTGATCCCGTCTGTACGCCATAACCATTTTCACACCATGAACCTACCTGCGCATCACATAAGGTATCTTTCGATGGACTGCGATATGTTCCAGCGGAGACGTTAGCAGCAGTTATTAGTGTTAAGGCTAAAAAAATCAAAACCAACCATATCAAACGTTTTCTCATGATCTTCACCCATTCCTTATCAATTCAAAACAAACACTCTTCTAAGGCCAACTAATCGGCGCTGTCTCATCTAGACAAACAAAATAAGGATAACCAGTTCTTACGGTAAAGTCAGCGCTGGGAGGGCTAATAACTGGTTTGAAAAGCCGAAAATTCTGGGTTCCTGGGTTCCACCCCAAAACCTGGGTTACACCGCCAATATCATCAGCTAACGCTGACGCTCGCAAAATATCTGTACGATCTAATGGTATTGAGAGACTATTGAGCGTACAATCACCCGACAATCCCAAAGTGAAATTAAAAACAATCGAACCTTGAGAAGGCACACCGCCAACAAAAGTTACTACTTGATCTACTGTATTATCAACCTCAAGCACATATAGTCCGCCTATTGACAATTCGAAGTTGGCAGAAGGTGGAGACGTAACCGGGTTGTAAATTCGGAAGTTTTGGGTTGGTGTATTCCATCTTTGTACGAGTTTGACACCAGATCCGACATAGGCTGCTAAACCCGATGCTCTAAAGGGCACAATCGATGCGGTGGAATCCAGGGGCAGAGCAATCATGTTGAATTTGTTGGTCGCAGGATCGGTTAATAAGGGGTAATCAAACTCGCCGACGCGGTTGGCGTTGGCGCTTTCGAACCCGTTGGCACACGCCGATCGGACCACATAGAAGTTGTTGCTGGCGACGTCGCCCAAAGCGTCATCGTCATCAAAGGTCAGTGCGCTGGTGGTGTGGTGGGGGGTCGTGGGGGTGAAGTAGGCGTAGGTGTCGCGGTAGATGTTGTAACTGGACACGCCGGGAACGGCCGTCCAGCTCAAGCGAGCCGTCGTTGGGTTGAGTTTCGCGATAGCGGCGGTGGTGGCGGCGGGTGGCGTGGTGGACAGGCTGCCGTTAACGGCCGTTGCTGGAATCGTCACCCCATTGATGGTAGCCAGTTCGCTGTAGCCGAATTGGATTGACGAGTTGGTCTGTGCCCCTTTGGCCCGGAAAGTGACGCGGCCAAAATTGCCACTGCCGTCAACCGGCGGTCTCGGGCTCAGTTGGGTCAACGCCAAACGAACGGTTCCGTCTGTGTTGTCCCACTGTTTCCTGGCAATATAAAAGGTTGGCAGGAGAAAATCTACTGATTCTTGCAGCGCCGTCACTTCCAACACTGCCGGGTCAAAGGTAAGCAAAACGTCGGCCCCATACAATCCGCTGACGTTGTTGATCCGGATAAAGACATCCAGCGTCTCGCAGCCGTTAATCGTCGTCGTAACCGACTCCAGCGTGATCGTCGTGCCGCTTTGGGCCGTAACTGACTGTGGGTTGGAGAGCAAGCCCACCAGCCAGACGAGGGCCAGGATACAGGCGAGAAACAGTAACGGCCGTTGCCAGCCAATCTTTTCCTCTCTTGTCCACCAGTTTCGCGTATGTGTCATCATCTACTTCATCTCCCTAGTGGGTATGCGCTAAAGCGCCTATGTTGGCTTATCAGTTCCGCTGCACAACAGGCAAGAACAGCTTGTAGTCCGCGCCGACGGTTAATTCATAAACTGCCCCGAACGGATCGGCCGGGATCACCTGCCCGTCAAGCGTGGCCAGGGTCGTATCAGAGACAGTTACAACGGCCGTGCCCTCCGCCACACTTGCAAAAGAAAAGGCAAACAAAGCGCCCGAGCCGCTGACCGGCTCGCGTGGATTTACCTGCGTC
Source organism: Candidatus Leptovillus gracilis (assembly GCA_016716065.1). Taxonomy (NCBI): domain Bacteria; kingdom Bacillati; phylum Chloroflexota; class Ardenticatenia; order Promineifilales (SeqCode); family Promineifilaceae (SeqCode); genus Candidatus Leptovillus; species Candidatus Leptovillus gracilis. The sequence continues at coordinate 843,935 of JADJXA010000003.1, forward strand.
ACGGCATACCAGACCGACCCGGCTTCATTGTCCGCCTCACGCCGCACAATAAAGTCTGGCGAGAGCAAATCGCTGCGCGGGATCACCTGGATACCCGGCAGAGCCGGGTTCGCATCCTGTACCTGCAATAAGGCGGGTGGGAAAGCCAGGCGAACATCCACCGCGTACAGGTCAACCACATCTTCCAACCAAACTTCGACAAGGATCGTTTCGCCAACCACATAGCTGCCGGCTGCCGGCAGCACGCGCAGCGCCGTTTCTATGGGCGGTTGGGACGTGGCAGTAGGCGTAGATGAAGGTGTTGCGGTAGGCGTAGATGAAGGTGTTGCGGTAGGCGTAGTTGAGGGTGTTGCGGTAGGCGTCGCCGTACTGGTGGCCGTCATTGTGCCCATCGTTGGCGTTGCTGTGATGGTCGGCGTGGCTGTGGCCGTCGCAGTATGAGGTGGCGTTGCCGTACTCGTCTCTGTTGGCGTTGCCGTCGCGCCATCGCCGATCTGGTAAACAGCGCCGCTGGCCTGGGCCGGTATGGAGAGGCCATTGGCGTCGGCCAACTGGTAGGTGGTCACCGTCACGTTGGTCAATCCCTCAGCGATGGTCATGAAGGTAAAGGAAAAGAGCGCGCCAGAGCCGCTGGCCGGCGGCGAGGGGTTGATCTGCGTCGCGGCATACCAGACCGTACCGGCCACATTGTCTGCCTCGCGCCGGATGACAAAATCTGGCGAAAGAATGTCAGAACGGGGCGTTACCTGAACGCCGGGCAGATTGGGATCGGCGTCCAGCACTTGCAGCCGTGTGGCGTCGAAGGCCAGGCGAATGTCTACCCCGTAGAGGTCCACCACATCTTCAACCCACACCTCCACCGCAATCGTTTCGCCCACCGCATAGCTGCCTGTTGGCGGGTTCACTACAATGGCGGTGTCACTGGTTTGATTGAGACCATAGACGCCCAGAAGCGGCAAAAACAGTACAGCCAGCAAGATAAGGCTGAGAGTGATTTGTTGTGAGGTTAGCCTGGTGTGTGGCCTCTGGTTCATCAGTTTTAGGGTTGTGCCTGACGTTTTCGGCTCAAGAAAGAGAAAACAAGGACAATAATCAGTAACAAGCTGATGGCCGAAAAGAATACCTGTGACAAGGGAATTTGTCCACTATTTTGGGCGCTGTCAGGCGTATCTGCCCCATTGTCACTGCCCACGCCGCTGCCAATCACGGCGACGGCCGCTGCTGGCCCTTTGGCGACGGCCGTTGCCCCTTCAGCCAGGGACAAAGCAGCCACGGCTTCTGGCGTTGTGTCGGCGATGGGGGTCGCCGTTTCAGTCGGAACGGCCGTTGCCGCAGCCGCCGTTGATTCGACTTCGGCCGTGTTTACCGCGCCATCCGCCCCCGTTGCGACCGCCGACGCCGGAGCCTCTGGGGTGGGTGAATTGGCGCTGAGCGGCGCCGTTGTGACGGTGGCAAGCGCTGCCTGTTGGGTAACGGCCGGCGTCGCTGTTGCCGTGGCCTGGGGTGTGGCGCCTGGCGGCGTGACGGCCGTTGGCGTGGCCTGCGGCGCGGCCGGCAGGAGGTCTGGGGCCGTCGTGGGCAAGGGCGTCCCGGCCAACTGCGCCGGGATGGGCGTTGGCGTTTGCGGGGGTGGAGCGGCGGAGATGACCGCCAACTGCCCATCTATCAACTGCGGGACAAAACTCGTCCCATCCCGCTGCGCCAGCTCACCAGCCACCAGCAGCAGGGGCGTCTCGCCCGCCTGCCGGGCGCGGAAACGAATCACCATCAGATTGCCGCTGCCGCTTTTGCCTTCGCTGGGGTTCAACTGGGTCATGACCAGCCGCAGTTGGCCCAAATCATTCCGTGCCTGGTTGAAGATGACAAAACCCGGATCAAGGAAAAGGCCGAGGGCCACTTGATCGCCCTCCAAAGCAGGATCAAAATCCACCACTTCCACAATGGCCGGATCATAGCTGACGGTGACGTCAAAACCATACAGGCCAGTTACATCTTTAATTTCGACGGCCACGTCTATCGTCTGGCCCGTGGCTACCTGCAGCGTAGACGGGCTGAACTGTAAAACAGCCTCTGTGTTTTGGCCCCAAACAGACGGGGGTGCAGCCAGAAGCCAGAACAGAATCAGAAGCAGCGTCAGGGGATGTCTTATACAACGGCTCATAAACATTTTGTCTTCAAGGTCAAGGCTGGTACTCGCCGCTTCAAGGCGGCGAGTACCAGCCAGGTTAGTCAGGCGTCAGGTCAATAAACCTGAAACGCCACAAAGATGTTATGGAGTTGGAGTTGGAGTCCAGGGGCTGGAGTTCTTCTCGAAGTTACCGCCCATGAGCGTCAGGTCCAGAATGTTCACCACACCGTCCCCATTGACGTCGCCAATCCCATCAACACCACAAACATCCGGCGCACCACCATACTGACCCCCGATACACGAGGCGTCAGTAATTGTAATGACATTGTCATTGGTGGCGTCGCCGCCTAACAAAACCACTGTGTTGAGGGATGTGAACGGCCGTAACGACGCCCCCGCACTGTTAGCCCATTCTTCTGGTACAGGGTTATTAATCGAATCAAGGGAAACAAGAATAGTCGTTGGCAGGTAAAGCGGTCGGTTAATCTGGAAGTAGTATGTGCTGCCGATGAAAAGCTGATTCAGGCCTTCATAAGCTGTGGTATAACCGCCACCGGCATCACTGGTTCCCTGCGCCAGTAAGACAGACGCAGTCTTATTGGCGACGTTGAACACTTCCACCACCGTGCCGGAATCATTCGCCCGCCCTTGCAGGTCCACAAAACCAGTGAAGTTCGCCAGCCCGGTGATGTCAATCTGCCCGTCGTTGGTATCGGTGATATTGCGATCTGTGGTGCTGGGGGCATTAAAGCCGGCGTTGTTGACAAAGACCTTCGCCCCATTCAGAGCGCCAGCGCTGGTATCCGCCTCCAGATGGGAGATGTCGAACAGCGCCGACCAGGGACCGTTTGCAGTCAGGCCAGGGCCATTAGCTGTGAAGCTGACGGTAGCTACTGCACCACCCTGCCACTCAGTCGCACCAGTTAGGGCGCATTGATAACCTATCTCATTGTCTAATAGGTCGTCATATTCTTGGCAGTAAGCAGTATCCCACGGTGAGACGAAGCTAAAGTTGAGAGGCGGTTCGGTCAGTAAGTCGTCGTCATAGCTAAAGCGGAAGCTAATGCCGTACAGGTTTGCTGCATCAACCATTAGGTTAACCGTGAAGGTATCATTCTCGTTCACGTCCCGCTGATACTGGTCTCCAGCTGTCGTTGGGTCAACGTCCATGTAAACTTCGGCAAAGGTCCAGGGTAGAACCGTGACGTTGGCGCTGACGCCGTCACCATTAGCTCCAGCCGGCCCAGCCACATCACCCCAGGAATTGTATGTTGCCGGGAGCGAGCCGTTGCCGTCGTGCTGAATGCCGTTGCCGCCATTGGCCTTGAACAGGTTGCCCTGAATGGAGACCACGCCGCCCAGAGTGACGCCGCTGTTCACCAGCAAACCGGCGCCGCTATTGCTGTGAATCCAGTTGTCGAACAGCTTAAAGGAGGTGACGTTGGCCTCCACTTCCACGCCGTTGGCCCATTCCCGTACTTCCACATCCTTCAGGGTGAAGTTGTTGCCACCGGCCCTGACTAACACAGCAGGCGAAGTATCACCGTTGCCGTCCAAAACGCCGCCCTGAACGGTAACGTCAGCAGCCACAATTGTAAACGCCGGTGAACCTGCGCCTACGGTACCGCCGTTGAGATTGATGGTGACACCAGGTCTGTTGACAACTGCACCACCGCCAACCGGTCCGGTACCCACGAAGACAATCTCTTCGCCGGGGTTGGCAGCGTCCAGCGAACCTAGCAGGTCATCATATGCCAAGGTGGTGGTGTTCTGCCAGTTGCCGGTCGTAGTTGTGCTTCCGCAACTATCACTGATCCAAGGCTGGAAGTCGACGAAGTCAGTAACCTCGTCACCTGTGCCACTAGGGTTCTGAGTTAGGTTGTATGGCCCAGATTGGTGGCCCCACCAGTTGTTCTCAGCATCCTGATTCACTGTCGCATTGCTGTAGAAACCCAGACCGTTGTCAGAGATGCAGTTATGGTTAGCGCTCAAGGACACCGCACCGCTGCTCCGGTAAGCTAACAATGCAATATCCCAATCCTGGATACTAGAATCCGTTACACTAACCGTGACGTCATCACCTAAAGACCAGGCGGCAACGGCATAGCTATCGGGTTGATCAACCCCGGAGAGAGTTACATCTTCCACAGCAACCACTGTCGAAACGCCATCTACTATATAGCCTTCCCGCGTTGGACCATTTTCAAAAGGCGATGCCGGGACCACCTTCAAAACACCTTCACCCATTGCCCTGGCGCCGTAGTCACGTACACTGATACCTTCTGCATAATCAACTGCAGCGGATGTCACGGTGGTTCCGGAGACAGTACCTGGAGTTTCCTGGAAGATGATACTGGCCTGCGAATTACTCACGCTACCACCAGTAACAGCTACAGAAGCTCCGTGGTAAAACAGCATACCGGTGGCAACCCATCCACTGCCAGTGTAGGCGATACCGGTTACGTCGGAATCAATTACACTACCGGTGGCGTCAGAAGCTATTTGAATACCGTTTTGGGCGGTTACGTTAGTAGGCCCAGCACCAATCACGGTACAGTCATCTACGTTCACCGTCAGGCCCGCTCCTGATAGTGCCATCCCAGTTTTCTGGAAATCGGTGATGACGCAGTCGGTGACTGTCAGGGTCCGCGCCGTTGCATCTTCGTTGAAGGCGTACAAGGCAACCCCGTGTTGAGACCCACTCAATGGTGTGTCACGCACGCCCTGGATCTCTACCACGTCCACCGTGCCGCCGGCGTTGTGATAGCCGATACCCTGGAAGCGGTAGTTGGCATTGCCCTTGCCTGCGCCGTCGACCACCAGATTCTTGATCGTCACGGCATCTGTGTCGTGGACATAGACGATGGGATAGTTATTGTTGGTTCCCGTCACAAAGAACAAAGGGAGAGTATTTGGTGACTGGATGATCGTGTTCGGACCAACGCCCACCAGTGTCAGGTTCTTGGCGATTTCGACCTGTTCGACGTAGGTTCCAGCAACGGCATTGACCTTGTCTCCCGCAGTTGCAGCGTCCACTGCGGCCTGGATACTCAAATATACGGTGACAGCATTGCTGGTAGAGGTTGCAGTGACACGCAGCAGATCGCTGGGGTCAGTAATATAGACGCCTCGTGGTAATGTATTGTTGGACAGGAATGCTTGTACCTGTGTCAAGTTTGGTAACCTGCCGACTTCATCGTCTCTCGCGAGCAGCAGCCCAGACACCCCAGTGTCAAACGCATTGTTGGTGATTGTTGGAAAGACCGCGGGCGCATTCCGCCAGGCAATGTCATCATCAAATCCAGTTACGTAGATGCCTGCATTAGCAACAGATGATCCTGGGCTGTTGACAAACTGATTGCCAGTGACCAACATGTCGATTTCCGCAGGAGGAATGTTCCACCCTGGGCCATTCGTTGTGCTGAACGATCCTCGTAGTTCGTTATCCGCTATGCGGAATTTCTTTATCTTGGAAACAAAGTCCTCCAAGTTGACTGTCGAAGGTACGTTCTCGTCATTGATGTAGACAGCACCGTACATCGGGAGGCTACCTAAAGCGCCTACAACAGAGTGTTCCAAGGTGAAATTGTCTTCCACAATCTCAATGGCCTTGTTGACCAATGGTTGATGGGTACTTCCAACACCAAGCAGTTTCAGTCCGCGAATCGTTACATTTGGTGCTGTGACATGGAAGTTTGTACCCCAGTTGGACTGAATTGAGGAAGTAACGGTCGCTGCGACATCTTCGACATTGGTAATGGGAACCCCATCAGCGTCCACTCCAATAATGGAAACAGACTTGTTTATGAGCATACCCAGTGGGTTATTGCCGGAATTTGTGTTATCTCCAGGGTTGTAATTTGCACTTTCCGTGTAAGTCCCGGGATAGACAATTATGGTATCGCCAGCCGCTGCCTTGTCGATTGCCGCTTGAATCGTGGCGCAGGCGGTACTTGTCGTTGAACAGTCATTGCCGTCGTTGCCACCGGGCGCGACGTAATAGTTGATGGGATCGGCCTGCACGGCCGACGTGAGCAGAACCAAAAGCAGCGTCAGCAAAGTGACGATGGTTAGCTTCGATTTCATTGTATTTTCTCCTGAAAATAGAAACAGGGGCGACAAAACGCCCTGGTAAATGGTTGATATTCCTGGTTAAACAACTTCGGAAACCTGGTTTGTGTGGAAATTTGTTGGCTAATGTTTTCCTCCCTTTCTGGCGACCTATGCATACTTCAGGCGCTGGTGATAAACGGCCGTTTAAGGCCAACCTATCAGGCAATTCCTTTTTGCTAGATTTTTTACTGGCACACGAAAGTATAAATGGCTGGCCCTCCTTTTATCGAATCTGCCATCCGCATATGGATCGCAAATTTCCCCAACAGAAACTCTTCTCATGTGGAGCACTTTTTGTAGTTTGTATAAACGCTCACAAACTACCGCTGCATATTAGAAAGGAAATCGGTTTAAGGTTTTTGGCAATTCACCGCAACAACTGGATTTACTACCAACATTAGTGGGAGATTAACAAAGCGATCTTACAAAAACTGTTACACTTGTGAAAAAAACCGCACAGAAAAAGAGAAACTTATACTTTGGCAATAGTACATTCGGATGCTGCAAGCACCAGGGAATGATTTCTCTGGCTAAAACAGGAAATATGCTTCAGCATACTCTGGCAGCGACGTTCCGATAGTCTGCTTGAGCAGACTTTTTATCGCAGTCACCGAATTCATTCTGGGCGATTGGGGAAATCGCCCGACAACCTCAGGAAAAGACTTTTCTGGAGTTATATTGAGTCCCCTGAAAAAAGTAACGCAGAGGCGCAGAGACACAGAGTTACCAGAGAAGACATCCTTCTCCGCCGCCGCGTCTCTGCGTTTTTGGGGGAAACTCAGTATTCAGTTTTCAGCTCGCGTTTTCCAGCAACGCCGACTGAAAACTGATCACTGACTACTGACCACTGACTACTGACCACTGACTTAGGCTGCCAACCTACTTATGAACGATGGGCAGGGCGAGTCGGTAGGGGGCCAGCGCCCCGTCCAGGATGGTGAGGGAAACGTCGTCCACGTAAAGGGCAGAACGGCCGTTTACCCCATCATTCAACACCCCAAAATGAAGCAGCAGCGGCTGACCGGCGTACTCCGGCGATAGGTTCACTGTGTAGCGCTGCCACGCCTGCTCGTTGCTCAGGCCCCAATGCAATATTTGCAGCACATCGGCCGTCACCGGGTCAATTAGCAAGACGTATTGGGCGTCGCCCGCGGCCGTCTGCTCCGGTTCCAGCCAGCGGCTCTGCGGCCGCAGGTCGGGCTGCGCCGCCAGCGTCGCCTCGCCGGAAGCCGGGTAGAAGTTAAAAGTCAGCGTCGCCTGGAGCGTGCCCGGCGGCAGGGTGAAGCTCTGCCGGGCGGAGGAGTAGCCGTTGCGATTGCTGCTGTTGTCCAGGCCGAGGTGGAGCGCGGAACGGCCGTTATACACCACCTGCCCGCTGTACTGCCCTGTGATCGGCGTGACCGGCAGCGTCCAGCCGCCCGTCGCCTCAAAGCCGCCGTTGATGATCAGATTGTGGAACAGCGTGCGGTAGCGCCAGACCCCGGCGCTGCTGGAGATATACACGCTCCCGGCGCTGTCTACCTGCACCCGGCCTAATGCCGGCGCGTCCGGCGGCGCGCCGACCAGCGCCCAACTCAGGCCGCCGTCGCGGGAGCGGTATAACGCCCGGTCGGTGAGGGCGTAAGCCGTCTGGTCGGCGGCGAAGTTGGACGAAAAGGCGACATCTTGCAGCATCTCATTGTCGGCGATGCCCGCCATCACCGGCGTCCAAGCGACCCCGCCGTTACCGGAGCGGAAAATCGCTTGATGGAAGGTGTAAACGGGGATCATCTCGCTCCAGGTGGTGACGGCCAACAGGGTTCCGTCGGCGCTGAAGTTGGGCGAGACGGCCAGTGCGCCGACAGTCCGATTGCCCACCAGCCCGCTCGTCGCCTGGGTCCAATGCCCCCCGTTGTCATTGCTAAACCAGAACCCATTGCTGCTGCCGACCAGCAAACGGCCGTCGCCCGGATACCCCGGCGACAGAGCGATTTGCTGCGCCGCCCCCTGCGCAGACGGGTTCCAACTGCCCATCTGTGACCAGTTGTCCCCCTGATCGGTTGAGTAGCGCAGGTAGCCCCCGGCGGCGGTGAAGACCACGCCATCATCGGCGTAGGCAGGCGAGATGGCCAGGTGTTTGATGTAGTCGGTATTGTGGACGCCCACCCAATTTTCGCCGCCATCCTGGGTGCGGCTGATGGATGCGCCGATGCCCTGGCCGCTGGCGGTGGCGGCGAAAATGGTCTGGTCGTCGGCGTAGGCGGGCGAGATAGCCAGGGCGACAGTGCTGTAATAGCCGCCGCCCCACTGCGAGCCGAGAACTTGCCAGTTTTCGCCCCGGTCCAGGCTGCTAAAGATGCCGTGATTTTGCGTCCCGGCCAGCAGCAGCGATTCGTCGGGGGCCAGGGCCAGGGTGGTGGCCGACATCACCGCCAATCCCTGGCTGGCCTCCTTTATCACGCCATTTGCCAGGTCGGCGGTGAGCAGGCGGTAGACGCCCTGCGGTGTGCCGACCAGCAAGACAGGATGCGCCGGCCACTGCGGCGAGATTGCCAGACGGGAGATGGTCAGACCGGCGTATTCGGGAACGGCCGTCCAATCCAACCCCCCATTGTCTGACCAGTAGAGGCCAATGTCCGTCCCGGCGAAGAGGGTCTGGTCGTTGGCGTAATCGGGCGAGACGGCCAGGCTGAGGACGTAATCCGCTTCGCCCACCGGATGGCTGATCCAGGTCGCGCCGCCATCCTGGAAGATGTGCAAAAAGTCGCTGCCGCCCCAGAAGGTCTGGTCGTTGGCGTAGTCGGGCGAGATTGCCAGGTTGGAGATGTATTCGGCGTGGACCTGCGTCCAGGTGTCGCCGCCATCGCCGGAACGCCAGATGCCATTGAGGCTGCTGATGATGATCGTCTGGTCGTTGGCATAGTCGGGCGAGTAAATCACGGCGGCGATCCATTCATTTAGCAGCCCTTCCCCGGCTGCGGGCGATTGGCTGCCTGGTGACCATATTTCCGGGGCGGTCCAGGTGTGCCCGCCGTCCTGGCTCAGGTAGAGTACACCGCTGCCGTAGCCGGCGATGGCCGCCATGTGGCCGCTGGTCGGGAAATCGGGGGCGACGGCCACCCCCGTGACAAAACCGATTTCGGCTGGATGGTTAATGGGCCGCCGCGTCCAGCTTTGCCCGGCGTCAGCGCTGTGGAAAAGGCCGCCCCAGGTGGCCGCGAAGAGGGTCTGATCGCTGGCGAAACCGGGCGAGAAGGCGTAGGCGAAGACGGCCGAACTGTAATCGTAGGCGGCCATGCCGCCGGAGGATTCCACCCAGGTCTGGCCATAATCGGCCGATTTGCGCACGCCCAGGCCGGAGGCGCCACCCTGGAAGCTGGTCAGCCGCTCCCCGGCGAAGGCCAGGCCGTCGTTGGCGAAGCCCGGCGAGACGGCCAGGACGTTGACCTGGCCGCCGCGCGGCCCGCTGCTCTGCCAGCTTCCCGGCTCCGGCGGGCTGCCCTGCGGTACATGGCGGGTTCGCAGGCCGCCGCTGGTGGCGGCGTAGAGGTCGAGGGAATTGGCCGGTTGGCTGGTGAACTGATAAACGGCCGTTCCCTCCGCCAACCCATCCAATGCTTCCCAGGTCGTTCCGCCATCGGTGGAGCGGTAAACAACTGTCCCCCCATCGGCCCCATACTGTCCTCCGGCCAAAACCGAGCCGTCTAGGGCAAAAGCCAGGGCGCTGATGGTTAGCGGTTGACCGTCCTGCTCTGGCGGGATGGCCCCAGCAAGCGCCTGCCAGTTGGCCCCACCATCGCTGCTGCGGTAGAGGCTGGTAGGCGCGCCCGCTTCGGGGCGGGCGGCGGCGTAGAGGGTGCGGCTGGCCCCATAGACTGGCGAGATGGCCAACGCCGTCACCTGCGGCACGGATAAGCTTTGGCTCCAGGCGAGGCCGCCGTTGACAGAACGCTGCACGCCCGCGCCGCCCGTCCCGGCGAAGAGGGTCTGGTCCAGGGCGTAGTTGGGCGAGACGACCAGGGCGCTGACGTTGAGGCCGGGGGCGACCAGGGTCCAGCTATCGCCGCCGTTGGTGCTGCGGTAGAGGCCAACGGCCGTTGTCGCTCCCTGCGCCGCCGCCCAGACGGTCCGGTCTACGGCGAAGTTGGGGGAGATGGGCCAGGGCGGTGTAGGCGTGGGGGGCGGGGGAAACGGCCGTCCAATGCTGGCCGTCGTCGGTCGAACGGTAAAGCCCTCCCTCGACGAAACCATGCTGCCCGATCATCCCGGCGGCGGCGAAAGCCGTGCTGTCGCTGGCGAAGGTCGGCGACAGGGCAAGGGCGTTCAGCCGGGCCAAACGGCCGCTCACCTGCCGCCAGGTTTGCCCGCCGTCGGTCGAGCGGTGGATCGCCCCGGAATCAGGGATGAGCGCGCCGCTGTCGAAGCGGCCCTGCTCAAAATAGGCGCTTCCGGCGAGGATGAATAGCGAGCCGCTGTATCCGTAGTGGGGAGCCTGGGCCAGGGCGCGGGTCGCCAGGAGGGGCAGTCCTTTATTCATTTGCATCCAGTCGCCGCCCCGGTAAGCGGAGAGGGCGATGCCGGCGCGAGTAGCGGCAAAGGCGCGGCCGCTCCAATCCTGGTTGGGGGCCAGGGCGAGCGACTGCACGCCGCCGCCGATCATCCCATCCTGGTAATCGTAGGCGGGGTCATACCAGCCGGCTGTTTCCCAGGTGTAGCCGCCGTCGAGCGAGCGGTAAGGGCCGGGGTCGGCCGAGCTGGCGACCATGACGACCCGGTCGCTGGCGAAGGTGGGGGAGAAGGCGATGGAAAAACGGCCGCTGCTCCCCAGGGTGAACGAATCCATCATCGTCCAACTGACGCCGCCGTCTGTAGAGAGGTAGACTGTGCCGCCCTGAGCAATCGCCAGCACCGTCTGGTCGTTGGCGAAGTCGGGCGAGAGGGCCAGGGCGCGAATATCGCCCTGGATACCCATTGGCGTCCAGTTAGCCCCGTCGTCAGTTGAACGATAGAGGCCGTCGTTGGCCACCAGGGCGAAGAGCGTCTGGTCGCTGGCGTAGCCGGGCGAAAAAGCCAGGGCAATGATGTCCCGTTCGCCCAGCCAGCCGCCTACCAGGGCAAAGTTATCGCCGCCGTCGGTCGAGACGTAGCTGAGATGATTGCTGCCGGTGAGCAGGTAGAGCGTCTGGTCGTTGGCGAAGTCGGGCGACAGGGCCAGGGCCAGACCGCCGGAAAAGGTGACGGAGCTGATCCAGGTGTCACCGCCATCGAGGGAGCGGCGCACCGTATAGCCGCTTTGCGGCGCGCCGGTGAGGGCAATGAGGGTGTTGTCTTCGGCGAAGGCGGGTGAGAGGCGCAGGTCTAGCGTGGTCCAGTCGCCGGAACCGGTGGGGGACCAATGAAAGCTGTCGTCCAGGCTGCGGTAGATGCCGCGCCCCTGGACGGCGGCGAACATTGGGCTGTCCCACTGGTGGTCTGGCGTGATGACAACATGGCTGATGCTGCCGCCGGTTGGGCCGGGCAGGCTGCCCCAGGCAGCGGGTGGATCGGCGGCGACGGTTTGGGCGGGCAAGGATGATGGGTAGAAGCTGATAAGCAGGCTGAAGCTGAACAGGAAACCGAGCAGGAGAACAGGTCTGATTCGCATGGGAAATCCTCTCTATTATGGGAAAGAGGAGGTGGCGTGCCCCAGTTTCGACTCGTACCGGCCGAACTACCCCAGAAGCGCCACGGCGAAAACGGCCGTTTTGCACATTGCTTGCATGATAACATAGGCGGCGGGGGGAATAGGCGCGGATTTTATGCCTTCTTCACGTCGGCAGCGGAACCGCTAACGTGCCGCGCATCCATTGGTCGAGCGATTGTTTACATGGTAACGGCCGTCTGTTATAATGGTTATGTTCATTAGCCCCTAACACAGCATAAAACCATATTGCCAGACCTTCGCATTCCAGGATTTTAGCGCCCACTACAATCCTAATGAATGACGGCATTGGTTACAGGAGGTGATGTTATCGTTTAATGCGCGACGTCAGGAAGTTTCATTGGTTTTTGGGCAACCTCAGACCATTATCCAACCAGGGGAACACTCGCTGCCACACTGCTCATCAGGCGCCATACAGCTGACTGTCAGCGCGGGGGAGACCACGGTGACTGATCCAACACCCAGCTACGAACAACTCCAACCTATAGGAGATGAGACATGAACAAGCAGCTTGAATTTGATACCAAACCCACTCTAGACTGGTCCCGTTACCTTGTATTGGCCTTTTTAGTCGGCAGCGTCATGGCGGTGATGTTATTGGCGTTTACGGCCGTGCCGCGCACCCAGGCAGAGCTGGCCGGGGCCGGCGGGGCCTCCATTTGCGGCACTAAGTTCAACGACCTGAACGGCAACGGCGCCTGGGACAATCCTCCAGAGCAGGGACTGCCCGGCTGGACAATTCAACTGAGCGGCGGCGTCGGCACAGTCCTCTCCGCCACCACCAACGTCAATGGCCTTTATTGCTTCGACAATTTGCCCGATGGCCCATACGTCGTGCAAGAAATCAACCAACTGGGTTGGCAGCAAACCTTCCCATTGGACCCAATCGGCGGTCCTGGCGTCCATAACGTCATCATCACCAATGGGCAGCCACGTGATGGCCTTGATTTCGGTAATCGCGAGGAACTGGGCAACAGCGGCATTTGGGGTAAGAAGTTTTATGACGTTGACAACAACGGCCAATGGGATGTTGGCGAACCTGGATTACCCGGCTGGGTTATCCAACTAGTGGGCGATAACAGCACCACCCTAACCACCACCACAGACGCCACCGGCACTTATTGGTTTACCGGGATTGCCACCGGCACTTATACCATCACAGAACAATTAAAACCCGGTTGGACACAAACATTCCCCCTGCCTCCTGGCAATCATGTAGTGCTTTTTGTGCCGCCACAAGTCATTGGAAACCTGAACTTTGGCAACTACATCCAACCCGGCGAAATCCACGGCCAAAAATTCTTTGATGCCGACGGCGATGGCCTGCAAGACCCCGGCGAAAATGGTCTGCCCAACTGGACCATTCAGGTGCAGAGCAATAATGTCGTCACGTCTACCACCACCGACAACCAGGGCAATTATTGGTTTATGAATCTGCCGCCAGGCAGTTACGTGGTGTCAGAAGTCCAGCCACCGCCCATTTGGAACGGACAACAAATGATTCAGTGGGTTCAAACAGCGCCCGTCACTGGCACCTACACCCTTCAACTTGATCCCGGCGAAGTGATAACCGACGCCGATTTTGGCAACTGGCAGGGCGGCAAAAATGACTTTTGCATGATCCCTTGGGATAATCACTTCCTGAACACAACTTCTTTACTGACGGAGATCTACATCTTTAATACTTCCACCACTGCGCAGAAAGGGTACACCGTGCAGTTGGTTGGTCCCACCACATTCAACGTGTTAACACAACTGCCCATTTCGCTGAATCCATTCCAATATGGCGTGGTGCAGATTAATGTGGACTATCCCAGTATGTTTACCGGGCCTTCGCAGTCCACTGTGTTCCAGGCAGTGGTGACCAATCTGGACACCGGCACATCTTTCACTTGCCAGGCCGCGTTGTGGTCTTTTTCGCCAATATGGTGGACTAGCCCCAATGTCAATTCTGGCCTCAGCGGTGGTATTCCCTTTGGCTTTACCCAAAACATCAGCTTCACGGTGCAAAATAACAGCGTTCGCTCCACGCATGGTCTCAACGGCGGTGGGGACGCCACCTACCGGGTTTGGGCGATGACGCGCGGGATGGAACCGACACCGGCTGTCAGCCTGAATGGGCTGCCGCCCGGCGTAGCCATTACCGGGACCATTGCCAACACGCCGGGAGAAACCCACATTCCTATCTCGGTGCAGTACACCGAGTTTGTCCTGTTAGGCCCCACCGACATTATTCTGGAAATGGATGTGACCGGTGATGGCGAAGTGGATATGGTGACATCGTATCTGTTTTACATTGAACCACCGCGTCTATTTTTACCGGTGGTTGTAAAGCCATAACCTGACACGCAGCCAACCAAAGCGGCGGCTGGACAACCAGCCGCCGCTTTGTAACCATCCCAAAATTAGTTCGTAGTGGCGGCTTTAGCCGTCCAGACCGCTGAAGCGGTTACTACAAACCCAAAACGGGAAGTAATTTTGGGATGATCCCTTAGGAACACGGATTAAATACCCTACGGAACTTCACGGCGTCATGCCTGCGAAGGCAGGCATCCACTCCTGTAACAACATGGATTCCCGCCTTCGCGGGAATGACGAGTCCCGCACTTAATTGAATTTTCGTTCCTAACGCAAGTTTATCTCTGCGCCTCCAGCAATTCCAATGATGAACCTGGCGTAGGGCTGGACGGCGCGGAGAAAACGCCATTTTTCACTGCCAGCACCTGACCGCGCCTTCCCGCCCCTACCATCATTGGAATTGCTGCTGCGTCTTTGCGTTAAATTATCTTCGAAGGAGGTAGAAAGATGGATCTAGCAGCAATTCTCGTCTCGCAGTATCTGGCCTCACTGGAAATGCTCAAGCAGACAATTACCCTGTGCCCGGAGCCGCTTTGGAATGCGGCGAACGACAGGAATAAATTCTGGCAGGTCGCCTACCATGCCCTCTACTTTACCCATGAGTATCTGGCAGACTCTTATGAATCCTTTACGCCCTGGATCAAGCATCGGGAAGTGTACGACTTCGATGACTCGCAGGTCTTCGAGCCTTACGATAAAGACACAATCTTGGAGTACCTGGCCTTCTGCCAGCAGCATGTTGTGGAAAGAATACCAAAGTTGAATCTGGAAGCGCCGGAAGGGCATGGTAGGTCTTTGATCACGTTAGAGCTGCAAATCTACTCGATCCGGCACTTGATGCAGCATACCGGCGAGCTGATGGAACGGCTCGGCTCTCGCACAGGCGCAGAGATTGATTGGGTGGGATGGAAACATGGCTAGTTGAACACAGCGAGGCGCGTGGGCAAAAACAATGGAGGCAGCATGAACATTATCACCTGGCGAACGATCATCTGGCAGCAGTTCGAGGCGGTCATAGATATGCTTGGCGACGCTATAAAGTTCTGCGCGGACCATCTCTGGACGGCCGTTTTGTGGGACGAACCGGATAACGCTGAGTACGGACAATTCTCGTTTGTGGCTTACCATGCCCTGTTCTGCTGTATGCGCCACGTTCAGGAACACGCCGCGCACTTGAGTTTCCTGCTCACGCAGCACGGTGTGACGGGTTTTGATTGGGTAACCCAGGCCAGAAACATAACCTCTTCTGACTGCGCATCTCTACAATAGGCCATTATGCTGACTATCAACATTGAAACAGCCCGTCGTTTTATCCTCGGTAAGCAGGGCTTGTGGCCGGGGCGGCGCTGGCGCGGCGTGGCGGGCACAGCCCAGGCCATGCACGCCATGGAATATTTGCAGCTCGACCCCCTGCAAATCATCGCCCGCAGCCAGGACATCAAGCTGTACGGCCGTGTCCTTGATTACACACCTGGTATATGGGAAGATGTGACCTACCAGCAGCGCCAATTCTTTGACTGGGGTGGCTGGCTGGCTGCCCGGCCAATGGACGAACTGCCGCACTGGCGCGTGGTCATGCGCCGCGAGCGTGATACCCACGCCGTGCGCATTCGCGATATGGCGCGCGACCACGCCGAGGCCATCGTCGAAATGCGGGCCATTTTGCAGGAGCGCGGTACCGTGAGCAATCGCGACTTCAAGATGGCGACGCGGACACGAACGCAAAGTTATCGCGGCCGTAAGGACAGCGCGCTCGCTTTGTATTATTTATGGCGTACCGGTGAAGTGATGACCCACCACCGCGAGAACTTCGAACGTGTGTACGCCCTGACTGAAAACGTCGCCCCGGCGCATCACATTCGCGAAAGCGACGAGGCTGAGACTGACCGCTTCCTGATTAAAAAGGATATCAGCTTCTCCGGCCTGTCACGGGCGAGCCGTGTGAGTGATTCGTTTCACCGCGGCGTGCCCTTTGGCAAAGTCAAGCAGATGCTCGAAGCGATGTTGGCGGTTGGCGATCTCATCGAGGTGCAGGTTGAAGGTTGGAAGGCGATGCACTACGCGCTCGGCAGCGACGTCCAGGCGCTGCACGATTTGAGCGCCGAGCGCGTGCCCCAGGCGTGGACGCCGCTGGACACAACCACGACGGAAGAGGTCGTCTTCCTGGCGCCGCTCGATCCTGTCAGCGCGCGCGGGCGCGCCAAAGTTCTATTTGGCTTCGACTATGTGTGGGAAGTGTATAAACCGGTGGACAAGCGCAAGTTCGGTTATTACACGCTGCCGGTTTTGTGGGGCGACCGGCTCGTGGCGCGCTTCGACAGCAAACTCGACCGGGCAACCAGCACGTTCGTTATCTTGGGCTTGTGGTTGGAAGATGAGGCCCTCGGCAAAGATGAGGCATTTGCCGAGGTATTGGCTCGCGGGTTTACCCGATTCATCACTTTTCTCGGCGCAAACAAGCTGGATGCAAAGGCGATTCGTGAGCCGCTGCTGCGCCAACGAGTACAGGCTTCATAAACCGTAAAATCAGGCTGGGTATAGGCCCATAAAACCAGCAAGAATGCATTACCCATGAGAATGCCCATTGGCCTGTTATCTTGATGCTTTCCTCTTCGACGTATTCATAGGTGGGCAAAACCACCTAGATAACCCTTTTTGGTTCTGGCTTGTCCTGGTTAGGTGGTTGACGCCAGATATAGGGGCAACCACGTAGGGGACAGATTCTCAGGAGAGCCAGCGTTTGCGCCGCTTGTAGTGCTTGACATCGCGGTAGCTTTTGCGCGCGCCAACTTCGTTGAGTCCCAGGTAAAACTCGCGCACATCGGCGTTGTCTTTGAGTTGGGCCGGTTCGCCAGTGAGGACGATACGGCCGTTTTCCATAATGTACGCATAGTCAGCCACATCCAACGCGATACGAGCGTTCTGCTCTACCAACAAAATGGTCGTACCCTGCTCCTGGTTGATGCGCTTAATGATCTCAAAAATGCTCATCACCAGTAGCGGGGCCAGCCCCAACGATGGCTCGTCGAGCATAATCAGCCGCGGCCGGGCCATCATCGCCCGGCCGATAGCCAACATCTGCTGCTCGCCACCGGAGAGATAACCGGCCGTTTGTCGCCGTCGCTCTTTCAGGCGGGGAAAATAAGTAAACACCATTTCGATGTCTTGCTTTATCCCGCCCCGGTCCTGGCGTGTGTAAGCGCCAGCGACCAGATTCTGCTCCACATCCAGATGCTCGAACACCCGCCGCCCTTCCATCACCTGGAAAACGCCGCGCCGCACCACGTCGGCCGCGTCTAAATCCTGAATTTTCTCATTCTCGAACAGAATCTCGCCATCGGTCACTTCCCCATTTTCCGCCTTCAACAGCCCAGAAATGGCTTTCAGCGTCGTGGACTTGCCCGCTCCATTGGAACCAAGCAGGGCCACAATCTTACCCTGGGGAACTTCCAGCGACATTCCCTTCAGCACCAGGATGACATCGTTATAAATGACTTCGACGTTATTAAGCGCGAGCATGTTCACTCCGAAAACGGTTGGGAGTTGCCAGTTGTCAGTGGGACAGTTCTTGCCTAACAACCAGCAATCCCAACCATCAACTACTGTCCTCAGCCACCGGCACGGATGTAATCGGTCAGCCGTTGGTGGATGCCGTTGCGTACCTGGTACAGTTGCAGCGATTTGTTGCCGCTGTGGTCGCTGCTGTTGTAGGTGAGCGGCGCGGTTACGCCACCGGTTTCATAATTCGTGAAAGTCTCCAGCGCCGCTTTGATGTTGGGGCCGGTCACTTCTTGACCATTGGCGATAACTTTGGCGATGGCGTCTACCATGACGCGCATGGTAGTCCAGCCCTGCACGTAATGGACGCCCAATTCATCCAGGTCCTTACCGATTTTTTCGGTGTACGGCCGTATTTCACTCTCGATCAACGCCGCGCCGCTGCCGGGAAAGGCAAAGGGGCTGGCCGCCAACGTGCCTTCGGCCGCATCCCCAGCCAAACGGACAAACAACTCATCGGCGCACCAGTTCAGGCAGACGATCCCGACGTCCAGGCCCAAACGGGCCACGTCTTTAACTAAAGTGGCGGCCGGCGAGGAGACATTTTGGATGACGATATATTGCGCCCCGGCATCTTTTACCTGTGTAAGCTGCGCCGTAAAGTCAGAGGTTCCGGCCGGCATGGGGATGCCGATAACCGTCATGCCGTTGGCTTCTGCCCACCGGCGACCATCTTCCAACGGTGATGTGCCGAAGGGGCTGTCATGGTGCATCAGAGCAACAACGGTCGCCCCGTCTTCTTTGGCGTGTTGTAAACCGATGATGAATTGATCAGAGTAAGAAGTGCCCGCCAGGAAATTGTAGGGCGTTTCTTCTGGATTGGTAAGAGCGGCCGAGTAAGAAGCGGACATGAACGGGATTTCATCTTCAGTGACCCGGCCGCGCAGCGCTTCCGTATCGCCCGTGCCCCAACCCTGGAAGGCCACAACACCCTGAGAGGTGTATTGGCTGTATAACTGCTCTGCCTGGTCTACTTTGTAGGCGTAATCCTGGGAAAGCAGTTCGATTTGCCGGCCGCCCACCCCCCCATTTTCGTTGATGAACTTTACAAAATCGCGGATGCCATCCGCATACGGCGTACCAACATCGGCCGTTGCCCCAGTCAGATCATGTACAGCGCCGATTTTAATGGGGCCGGTGGCCGAATCGCCGTCGCTGCGGCCACCACAGGCTGCCAGGGCCAGGCTGGCAAGCAGAACCAAAACAAACAACATCGTCCTTTTCTTAAACATCTTCTTTATCCTCCTTAAAATGCAACAGACACAGATGCGACGCACTCTTAACGCGCGCGCTGCGTCTACAACTCACAGCTAATAGCTGAACGGCCACAGACGGAAATAATCCTTCACGTTGCGCCAGATTTTGGCAATGCCTTCCGGCTCAAAAATCAAGAACAAAATAATGACAACACCAAATGAGCCGCGCTGAATGAAAGGCATAATTCCCGCCAGTTGCGGGACAGAGCCACCCAGGAACGTCCCCAGATTTGACAAGAGGGCCGGCAGCAAGGTGATGAGAATGGCTCCATAAATAGAGCCGGAGACAGACCCCATCCCGCCGATGATGATCATAGCCAGGACGGTAATGGACATTTCAATGGTAAATCGTTCGTAATTGACGATGCCACGATATTGGGCCAACATCGCCCCGGACATGCCAATGATGAAGGAAGAGGTGGCAAAGGCGAGCAGTTTGTAACGGAAGATGTTCACCCCCATTACCTCGGCGGCGATGTCCTGATCGCGTATGGCGATAAAAGCGCGGCCGATTCTGGAACGGAACAGGTTGACGGCAAACATGACCGTGAGGACCAGGAAAAAGAGGGTAACCCAATAAAAATTGAAGTCGGTACTCATTCTCTGGCCGAACAGCCGGGGCGCGGGCACAACCAATGCCTCGACGCCACCGGTGAACGGCGAGCGTATAATTGCCCATTCAATGATTTGTTGCGCGGCCAGCGTGGCAATAGCCAGATACAGCCCTTTCAGGCGCAGGGAGGGCAGGCCAAAAAACGCGCCAACGGCCGCTGTCACCAAACTGGCAATAGGGATTGTCAGCCACCAGGGCAGCCCCAATTCCAACACCAACAGGCCGGAGCCATATGCGCCAATCGCCATGAAACCGCCGGTTCCCAGGCTGATCTGTCCGGTGAAGCCGGTGAGGATGTTCAGGCCAATGGCGGCAATCGCCATAATGCCTACCTGGTTAGCCAGCGTGAGCTGGTAGGTGTTGGCCGTGAAGGGGAAAATGACCACCAGGAGAATGACAATTATAATGCGGATGCGCATGAGCGGCGTCGGCCGTAAGCGCATATCTTCGCGGTAGGTGCTGTGAAAAACGCCAGATTCCATGTTTGGTGTTCCGTGTTTTGTATACAGTGTTTAGTGTTCGGTGTTCAGTGTTTTGTGTTCAGGATTCGGATGGTGGCTCAGACGCGCTCGATGCGTATTTCGCCGAATAAGCCGTAAGGTTTCACCATGAGTATGAAGATGAGAACAATGAAAGGGATGACAGAGGCCAGCCCTAACTCTGGAGCGGTATAGCCGGCCGTATATACCTCCAGTAAGCCAATGATAATGCCACCCACGATCGCGCCAGGGATGGAGTCGAGGCCGCCTAAAATGACGACGGGGAAGACGCGCAGGCCAAAGCCGGAAAGGGCGGCGGCGTTTAGCTCAATGATGTTGGCGACGATGACCCCGGCCAGGGCGGCCACGACGGCTGAGATAGACCAGGCGATGGCGAACACCCGCTTGACGCTGATGCCCATGCTGAGAGCGGCCTGCTGATCGTCGGCTGTGGCGCGCATGGCGATGCCTTCTTTGGAGTAACGGAAGAAGATCATGAAGATGACCAGCAGCACAACGACCAGGCCCAGGGCGATTAATCTGTCGGCGGAGATGATGGCCCCGGCGATGTCTAATGGGGTGCGGGGCAGGAAGGAGGGGAAGGCGCGGCCGGTGGTCCCCCAGATGGTATTGACGATGGACCTGAGCAGACTGGATAGGCCGATCGTGACCATGATGACGGAAATGATCGGCTCGCCAATCATGGGGCGGAGGATGAATCGCTCCACGACGATGCCCAGCAGCACGGCTACGATCATTGTCAGCAGCACGCCCAAGGTCCAGGGCAGGCCAAACTGCACGACAAAGGCGTAAGTAATGTAGGCCCCGACCATCAAGAAGTCGCCCTGGGCGAAGTTGATGACGTCGCTCGCTTTATAAATCAGGACAAAACCCAACGCTACCAGCGACAGTACGGCGCCATTGGTCAACCCGGTTAGCGTCAGTTGGATGAATTTTTCCATAGTTAGCCCTTTAGTTCGTATTCCGTGTTCACGGTTCACGGATTACGGATTACGGTTCACGCTCCGTTCAACGATTCAATCTTCAACCTTGTCTTGATGATGGCGGAACGGCCGTCTTGATACGTAATCGCCGATTCCACATCCAGGTGGTCATTCTGGCTGTACAACGCCGAAATAATGTCATCGTAGCGTTGGGCGACATACTTGCGCCGCACCTTGCGCGTGCGCGTCAGCTCTGCGTCATCGGCGTCTAGCTCCTTGTGCAGCAGCAAAAAGCGCTTAATACGCGCCGCTTCTGGCAGGTCCACATTGGCCGTCTCCACCTGCCGGCGCACCAACGCATACACTTCCGGTTTCTGCGCCAGGTCTGTGTAGGTGGTGTAGGCAATCTGATGGTTCTCCGCCCATTTACCCGCATTGGCCATGTCAATGTTGATCATCGCCGTCACAAACGGCCAATCGCCGCCAAACACCACTGCCTCGCGCACATAAGGGCTAAATTTCAGCTTGTTCTCAATAAACTGTGGGCTGAATTTCGTGCCGTCATGCAGCGTCATCACGTCTTTGGCTCGGTCAATCACAATCAGATGCCCATCTTCGTCGAAGTAACCAGCGTCGCCGGAATACATCCAATCCTCACGCAGCGATTCGTGCGTCGCTTCCTCGTTGCCGTAATAACCGGCAAACACCGACCCCGACTTCAACAAAATCTCGCCATTCTCGGCGATACGCACTTCTGTGCCGGGGACCGGCGTACCAACCGTCTGGAATTTCACATCGCCGTCGCGGTGCAGCACGCTGATACCGCTGGCTTCGGTCTGACCATAAATTTGCTTCAGGTTAACGCCCAGAGCATGGAAAAAGCGAAATACGTCTGGCCCCAACGCCGCGCCGCCGGTGTAAGCCCGCTTCAGATGGCGCAGCCCCAAGTGGTCTTTAATGGCCTGAAAAACCAGCCAATCGGCCAGGATGTATTGCGTTTTCAACGCAAAAGTGGGCGTTTCTTTGCGGAAGCGCAGGTCGGCGATTTGGTAGCCTACGCCTATTGCCCAGTCATACAGTTTTTTCTTCAGGCGGGAGCTGTCTTCCATCTTCACCAACACCTGGCTGACCATGTTTTCCCAGATGCGCGGCGGACTGAACATGGAGTGTGGTCCAATTTCGCGGATGTTTTGCTGTACGGTTTCTGGCGCTTCGGGGAAGTGCAGTGGAAAGCCGTTTTGCAGGAAGCAGGCAAAGGACATCATTTGTTCGCCAATCCAGGCCAGCGGCAAAAAGCTGACGAAGCGGTCATCAGCTGTTAACGGGTCTAAAGTCAGCAGGCCGCGCCCCTGGGTGATGAGGTTGCGATGGCGAATCATGGCTAACTTAGGATAGCCAGTGGTGCCAGACGTGGTGGAGAGAATGGCAATGTCCTCGCCGCTGCCGGCGGCAACCTGTTGTTCGTACCAGCCGGGGTGCGCTTTTTCGTATTCTTCGCCTAATTTTTCCACGTCAGGGAAAAACATCAGGAACTCTTCCGTGTAGCTGCGCAGCCCTTTGGGGTCGTAGTAGATAACGCGATGGACGGTCTCTTTGAGGTCGTCCCACATTTCCAGGACTTTGTCCACCTGTTCCTGGTCTTCGACCACGATAAATTTGACGCGAGCGTGGGTGATGATGTAGATCATTTCACTAACGACAGCGTCTTGGTAGATGCCAATGCTTTTGGCCCCGGCGGCCTGCGCGGCCAGTTCGGCCATCACCCATTCTGGCCGATTGTCGCCGATGATGGCGACGGTGCTGTCTGGCTCCAGACCCAGGCTAACCAACCCCAGGCAGAAATGGCGCACGCGGCGCTCCAATTCGGCCCAGGTCATAGATTGCCAGACGCCGTGATATTTTTCACGTAAGGCAATGCGCCTATCGCCAAATTCTTTGTTCCGTTCCAGGAGTAGTTGTGGAAATGTTTCGCCCATTTGTTTTTAGAGAAATGACGTTGGGTAGGGCGGCCCTTGTGCCGGCCCATCCGCCAGAGCGTATGATAAGGGTGCCCCACTACCTCTTTTTTGTGTATCTCAGCCGTGCGGCAAATCCTCGCCGAGATACGCCTGAACAACTTCCGGGTTTTGCTGCACTTCTTCCGGTGTGCCATCGCCGATTTTCATGCCGAAATTAAGGACGATGATGTGGTCGGAGATGTCCATGACGACGCCCATGTCGTGTTCGATGATGATGATGCTGACCCCATGTTCTTCGTTCACGTCGAGGACGAAGCGGGCCATGTCTTCTTTTTCTTCGCTGTTCATGCCGGCCATTGGTTCGTCTAGCACCAGCAGGCTGGGCTGCACGGCCAGGGCGCGGGCCAGTTCGACGCGCTTTTGCAGGCCATAGGAGAGCGCGCCGACAGTTTTTTTGCGAATAGCTTCGATTTCGAGCAGGTCTATGATGTCTTCGAGGAAGCGGCGGTTTTCGATTTCTTCTTTTTGGGCGCGGCCCCAAAAGAGGCCGCCGCTGAAGATGTTGGTTTTGAGGTGAATGTGCCGACCGAGCATGATGTTGTCTAGCACGGTCATGTGTTTGAAGAGTTCGATGTTTTGGAAAGAGCGGGCGATGCCGAGACGGGCGATTTCGTAGGGTTTGAGATGGGTGATGAGGTGTTCACGGCCGTTATAAAACGTAATCTTCCCTTTTTGTGGATGATACAGGCCGCTGATGCAGTTGAGCAGACTGGTCTTGCCCGCGCCGTTGGGTCCGATGATGGCCGTGATTTCGCCCTGACGCACTTCGAGGGAAACGGCCGTTAACGCCTGCACGCCGCCAAAAGCCAGAGAAATATCATCCACCACCAATTGCCTATCGCCCGGTTGTAGGGGGCTGCTGTTTAGGACATGATTAAAGCCGCGCGCCATAAATAGTCTCCTCTTCCGTGTCTGATCCGCCATCGGCAGGGTCAATTGTGGAGCAGATGAGGGGTAGTTTACTCACGAGGCGTTAATGAACTGTTTACACGGCCGTTAACGAGAAAAACGCAACTGTCAGGTTGGTTGGTTAGTGGGCTGGCGAACAAACCATCAAACCAACCAACCGCCAAACGTCAAGTTAACCACGAACTCCAGCTTCCTGGCGCATCACGAATCGAACGATGCGGCAACATTGGGGCCTTGTAAATCCAGGCCAGGAATCACCACCGCGCCAATACGCTCGCCACCCGGCCGGCCCTGGGCCACAGCGAGTTCATCCGACATGCCCAATTCCTCGAAAATCGTCGTCGCCCGAAAGTGGCAGTCTACCGCCCAGGCCGACTGCCCGGCGCGGTCATACAGGCGGCGCAGGGCCAGGTAGGTGCGCGCCAAATCCGGCCGGGCGCGAATCTGGCGCAAAATGTCGCGGGCGCGGATGAGATTGGCTTCAATGCGCCCCCAGTTCGGCTTGTTTAGACGCATTTCGGCTTCGGCATGAACACGCAGGCAAGCGGCCGTAGCCCACAAATCCCCCGTCCTCTCCGCCAATTCCAACGATTTCGCCGCTGTGCCCAGGGCCAATTCATACGCCCCTACCTGCGCCTGGCACTGCGCTAAAATCATCTGCACCGGATGCACCTGCACCCGATGTTCCACCCCTTCTGCCCATTGCAGCGCCGCCTGAATTTCCGCCGGACCTTGCTGCGGTTCGTCGCCATACGTCAGACAGCGCCCAATTACTGCGCGCAGCATAAAGGCGTGGGGCGTCATGCCCTCCTCGCGCCAGGTATCGCGCACCGGTTCGGCGATAGCCAGCGCCTGCGCCCATTCATGCAGTTCGGCATAAATAAAGGCCAACTGCATTCGGGCCACGACATGCGTTGCGCCGGTCAGGTCGGTGCGCGCCAGGTCCAGGCCGGTTTGCGCCGCGTCAATCGCCCGCTGCCAGGAGCCAACGCGGGCGTAAGCCACACCCAGATAACCATAAATCACTGGCAAATCGGGCGGCGCATACACCCGCCCAGCCAGATCAATATAACGCAGCAGGTAAGCAATGGCGTCGTCGTAATGGCTAAGAACGATGCCGGCGCGGGCCAACATGCGCAGCGCGGCAAAGCGCAGTTCGGCGTTGTCTAGTTCTTCGGCGTGGCGCAGGGTGCGGCGGCTGTAGCTGTCGGCGGTGGTCGGCTGGCCTTGCAGCCAAAATATCTGCGCCGAACGGTGAAAAATGCGCGCCAACCGGGTCATATCGCCCAGCGCTTCGGCCGTGCGCTCTATCTCTTGCAAAAGTTGCAGCGCTTTGCCGTGCGCCCCGGTAAAGGCGTAGGCCTGCGCCAGTTGCAAATTCAGGTCAATGCGTTCTGTCTGTTCGCCCTGGCGCGGCGCGGGGAAACGACCGAGCAGCCCAATTGCCCGCAAGCCAAATTCCCGCGCCTCGGCGTAAGAACGCACGCTCAGCGCCCGCTGACCAGCGCGCGCCAGGAAGGGCAGCGCCTTGCCCGGTTCCGTGCTGAGGTAGTAGTGATGGGCCAACTGGCCCGGGTCGGCGTCTGAACGGTGTTCGGCCAGGTGGTTGGCAATTTGCAGGTGAATCCACTGGCGGCGGGCGCGGCTAAGCTGCTGATAGGCCACCTGGCTGAGCATTTCGTGGGTGAAGTCGTAGCCATCGCTGGTTTCGCGTACCAGGGCGCGATCCAGCCATTCGTCCAGGGCGTTCAGCAGCGTTTCCGCATCAAACTGGCTGACGGCTTGCAGCAGGGCAAAGTCGAATTCACGGCCGATGGCCGCCGCCACGCCCAGGGCAGCGCGGCTCTCATCGCCGAGTTTATCCAGGCGGGTTTGGATGACGGACTGGATTTGCAGCGGGATGGCGAAGTAAGGGCGGCGGCCGGCGGCGTCTGTGGGTACGGATTGGGTCCAGTCGCCGCCGGCTTCCCGCACAGCGCGGATGGTTTCGATGATGAAGAAGGGATTGCCTTCGGTTTCTTCGTAGATGCGTCGGGTGAAGCGGGGGTCTAATGCGGCGTCACCCATCAGTTGGCGAACCAGATCGTAGGTTTCGCTTTGGGAGAGGCGGGAGAGTTGGCGCGTGCTGGCCCATTGCTGGCGTTGCAGGCGGCGCAGCAGGCTGGCGCGTTCATGGGGCAGGTCTTCGATGCGGGCGGCGCCGATGATGAGAAGCTGTGTTTGTCCGGCGCGCTGGGCCAGGTAGCCGAGGAAGTTCCAGGTAGGCGCGTCGGCCCAGTGGAGGTTGTCTAACAGCAGGATGACGGGCTGTTGGCGGGCCAGAGCGAAGATGAAATTGCCCAGACCCTCGATGATATGATGGGGTGAGCCGCTGTTGGGGGCGCTCATTTCCTGGCCGGGGAAGTAGGCGGGCAGGTCGGGGATGAGTGAGAGCAAGGGGGAGAGCCAGGGTGGCGGCGGTTGGAAGAGGGACCAGGGCAGGTCGGGGGCGGCGCCGCGTAGGGCCTGGCGAAAGGGGCTGTAGGGGATCATCGCTTCAAATTCGTGGCCCCGGCCGCGCAGCAGGTAAACAGGGGTGTCAATCTGGCCGAGCCATTCGTCGAGGAGGCGGGTTTTGCCGACGCCGGATTCGCCCTGGAGGAAGATGAAGTGGCCGTGGGAAACGGCCGTTTCCCCCCACCAACCATTCATCCAGGCCATATCTTCGGCGCGGCCAATAAAGGGAGAGGGCGGCGGTTGGGAGGTGGCGGTTGGGGGTTGGGGCGGTGGCATGGGCACGAAGGGTGGTTTGCCGCGCTGGATAATGTAGTCACCGGCGACCATGGCTTCATAAACGGCCGTTGTCTCTGGCAGCGGCTCGACGCCCAATTCCTCAGCCAAAATGGTGGCCAACTGCTGGTATTGTTGGGCGATGCGCGCCCGGTTACCGGCGGCGTAATGCAGGCGCATCAGGCGGGTATGGGCCGTTTCCAGGTAGGGTTCGGCTGTAAGGTATCGTTCGGCGGTGACAATAGCTTCGGCGAATTGGCCGGCCGCCTCCTGCTGGTCGCTGAGGCGCAGCAAGCATTCGCGGTAGAGGCGGGCCAATCGCTCCCGCTCCGGCCCCACCCAGTCATCGTAAATGTCGGCCAGCAGCTCGCCGCTGTAGATCTGAATAGCCAGAGGCAAGTTTTCATGGGGCGGCGAGGCGGCTTGTTCAAAGGCGGCCACGTCCAGCGTCCAGTCGGTGGGGGCGTTGAAACGCACCAGGTTGCCTTCGTTAAGAATGAGGCTGCCGGTGGGGTCTACCGGTTCCAGGGCGCGGCGGATGCGGTGGAGGTATTGGCGCAGGTTGCGCCGGGCGATTTGCTCGCTGCTGTGGGGCCAGAATTGGAAAGCCAGTCGGCGACGATCCAGGTTTTGCTCGCGGTGCAGCACCAGATAAGCAAAAAGGGACCGGGTAGTAGGGGATCCCAGGTCGAGAAGGGTGAAACTGGCCGTCTTGACCGTTAGTGCCTGAAATAATTGAACGTGCAGCATAACCATGGTTAGGCTGCAATTATAACAAGTGGGGCAAATTCGATAAACTGATCCGGTGTTTGGACAACAGGGCCAATATTCGGTAATCCATAATCCGTTGTCCGTTATCCGTTATTGGCTGCGGAAGGCGGTGATGGTGTTCAAGTAGGATTGGCTGGCGATGGAGACGCAGTTGTGTTGCTGCCACACACCACGACTCAATCGAAAATTGCTCCCTTCTGCCCAGCAGTTCTCAATTTATCATGGTGTATGGTAGGGGTGGGACGGCGCGCGCAGAAAACAGCCGCAGCGGACGGCCTTTTCCCGCGCCGTCTGTCCCGCCCCTACGGCTGGATTGCAAAATGAGAACTGCTGTCTTCCGCCAGAGTTGTTACAACAAATCATCGAATTGGGGTATCTTTAAAGTGCTGTCGCAGTGGCATAGGTCGCCGGGCGGCATACACCTCAGACGGGCAAGGATGAAATAAACGATGAGTCAGACACAATACGACGCCATCATTGTGGGCGCAGGGCATAATGGCCTGACGGCCGCCGCTTATCTGGCGCAAGCAGGCCACCGCGTGTTGGTTGTAGAGCAGCGCCCGCTGTCTGGCGGGGTGGCGGCCACAGAAGAAGTATGGCCCGGCTTTCACGTAAATACCGGCGCGCCCGACGCCGGACTTTTCCCGGAAACCATTGTCAGAGAGCTGTTTCTGAAGATGCATGGCCTGGAATTTCGCCAGGGGCCAACGGCCGTATTTGCCCCACAGCCCCACGGCCATGCCCTCACTCTCTGGCACGACGAAACCCAAACTGTACAGGACATCGCCCACTTTAACCAGCTTGACGCCGCGCGTTACCCGGCATTTGTGCGCCAGGTGGCCCGGTTTGCCGCCATCTGGGGCGAGATCATGGCCCAAACGCCGCCAGACCTGATGGCCCTGGACCTGAACGACGCCGCCAGTTGGGGCAAAATCGGCTGGCAGCTCAAGCGGCTGGGTGACCACGACATGATGGAATTTTTGCGTGTCTTGCCGCTGGCCCTGAGCGATTATTTGGATGAGTGGTTTGAAGGCGATGCACTGAAGGGGGCGCTGGCAGTGGATGGGCTGGTGGGCAGCCAGTTGGGGCCGCGCAGTGCGGGCACAACCCTGTTGTTTTTTTATCGCCACGCCAATGGTTTTATGAACGGCCGTATCCCCCGTGGCGGCATGGGTCAATTGTCGGCGGCGCTGGCTGCCGCCGCCCAAAGCTATGGCGCGGTAATTTGCACCGGCACGGCCGTGCAGCAAATCCTGGTCAACGACGATGATCAGGCCACCGGCGTCCGTCTGGCCGACGGCGCGGAGCTGACCAGCCGCGTCATCCTCTCCAGCGCCGATCCGCGCCGCACCCTGTTTGGCTTAATTGGGCCGCAAAAGCTGGAGCCGCGCTTTATGCGCGCCGTGCGCAGCATCATCTATCGCGGCTGCACCGCCAAAGTGAACCTGGCTTTGTCTGGCCTGCCAGAATTTGTCGGTCAGACGACCGAAGCGCAGCTAACCGGCCGGATTCGCATCGCCCCAGACCTGACCTACCTGGAAAAGGCGTATGATGCCGCCAAATACGGCCGTATCTCCCCCCATCCCTTCCTCGATGCCACCATCCCCAGCCTGCTGGACCCCACCCTTGCCCCGGCCGGGCAGCACATCATGGGCATCACCATGCAGTATGCCCCTTATGCCCTGCGCAGCGGCGATTGGCAAACGGAACGGGAGCGCCTGGGCGACCTGATTATCCAAACGATGGCCCAGTACGCGCCCGATTTGCCGTTGCTCATCGGCCAGCGCCAGGTTCTCACCCCGCTGGATTGGGAGCAGATGTATGGCCTGGCGGAGGGCAGCATTCATCATGGGCAAATGGGCCTGGAGCAGTTGTTGGTGATGCGGCCGGTGTCGGCCTGGGGGCAGTACCGCACCCCCATTAAAAATGTCTATCTGTGCGGCGCCGGCGCGCACCCTGGCGGCGGCGTCACCGGCGCGCCCGGCCGTAACGCGGCGCGAGAAGTGCTGTCGGTCTTGCCGAAGCGTTAGAATAGTTACAAAACGAGGAGAATATGGCGAAATCTATCAGCCTGGGAACGGCCGTTGCCCAACCCGGAACCATCCAATACGGCCAATGGGACGCCATCACTCACCCCACCGGCCACGACGATTACCTGCCGGTTATGATTGCTCAGGGGCGGAAGGCGGGGCCGTGCATCTGGCTGACGGCCGGCATACACGGCCCAGAGCATACCGGCCCGACGGTGTTGTACCGGCTCATCACCCAGGAATTGGTAGACCAACTGCGCGGTACGATTGTGGCCCTACCAGCCCTCAGCCCGGCCGGGCTGCGCACCAAAGAATACGTGCCCTACCACCTGCCGAAAAACCCCAACCGCATGTGGCCTGACGGTAAACCGGCCCGCCCCCAAGACCCGGACGAAGAAGCGCCGTCGTCGGTCGAACGAGCGTTTGCCCGGTTGTTTGTGCATATTCGGCAAACGGCCGATTTTATGATTGATTACCACAACGCCTGGATAGACTCCATCTCTTTTGTCTTTCGTGACCGGGTGCTGTATCACGCCAAGGGCGAAAACGAAGCGCAAAACCGGGCTAAAGCTGAAGCCCTGGCCCATCAACAAGAAGCGATGATGGCCGCTTATGGGCATACCATCGTCACCGAGTTTCCGGCGAAGCATTACATCAAACAGGATTTGCATCGCTCCACCTCTGGCGCGGCGCTGTTGGTGGCTGGTATACCGGCCTTCACGGTGGAATTGGGCACGGGCCTGATGCCTGACCAGGCGATGGTGGCGGCTTCGGTGGCCGGTACGCGCAATGTGCTGCGTTGGGCCGGTATGCTGCCCGGCGACATGGAGCCAATTGTCGGCATTAAAATGGCGGATCCTGGTTTTCGTACCCGGCGCAGCGAGGGCACGCGGGTGGAGGAGGCGTGTGTGGCTTTGCATCTGGTGGAATCGGGTGACATGGTTAAAAAGGGGGACCCACTGGCCGAACTGCGCGATGTATGGGGACGGCCGTTAGCCAACAGCCCGCTCCGTTCACCCCACGATGGTTTTGTCATCGCCCGTGAACACGGCATCTATTTCTACCCCGGCGATACCATCGTCCACCTCTCCATTCACGATGAGGACCCCGTGACAGCCCCATACCCCGATGCCTATTACCGGGAATGACGATAAGCCGCCGACTCTCGTCATTCCTTCGACAAGCTCAGGACCAATCGTCAATTTTGCGTCTCAAACCATTTCCTCAGCCACGCTTCCAGGTCGTCGGGGCGGTTGGCGACAACGGCCGTAAACTTCACGCCCGGGTAATGTTGCTGGAACCAGGAAGGGGTCAGCACTTCCGGCCAATGGTGAGGGTTCACGGCGATGACCTGTTTGTGAGTCAGGTCGCCCACGCCGGCGTCGTCGGCCGAAAAGCCAATGGTGAAACGGCCGTTAAACCCACCCCGCGCCGCCGCCATGAACCAATGCACGTCGGCCGTTGGTGGCAGCAGCACATAAATCCGTTGATAATTCAGCCGCGAGGCGTCGCTGGGCACAAGCTGCATGTCGCGGGCCACTTGCAGCAGCCGCAGCGCCAACAGCCGCGCTCCCTTGTCGCCGACAAAGCGTACTTCGTATAGGCCATCGGCGACGGCCGTGAAATCATAGCGCCAGACGTGGCGCTCGCCGTCTACAGTGTGGCCCAGGGGGGAGACGGCCGTCAACACCTCCGCCGCGTCCTTCACCAACAAATCCACCTGCCGGTGTTCCCGCGTTGAAGACACCTTCACTTGAACTGCCTCCCCCGGGTGGGGGTGTTCTGGTTCCAGCGTAATGTAGGTATCGCCCGCGCCGATGATGTTCACGCTGCGCTTGTGGCGGCCAATCGGGCGCAAAAAGGCATTGCGCCAGAAAACGCTCTGCTGCCGCTTGGGCAAGTTTGGCGCCGACTTCAGGTAAATGGTGATGGTGGTCGTCTCGGCGTCGGCCGTCAGGTGCAGAGTCTCCCAATGGCTCAGGGGCTGGGCCACCGCGCTCCACTGAATCAGCGGGCTTTCCGGGTCTACACCGCCAGTGGGATCAATGCCAATTTGCAGGTTGACATCGCTGCCTTCCACCCGGCTGCCGGGCGTCGGCTCATCGCTGGACCAGGCTTGCCCTTCAACGGTTAGCTCATACCGGTTGCCGGGAGCGGCCGGCGCCTGCTGCCACAGCCCACCCACATGGGTTCCCCACGGCGTGGTTAGCTGCTGCACCGGCCGATTGTCCATGGTGAAGTTGCTAAAGACCGGTTGGCGATGTTTCCAGTTGGGGTCGTCGGGACGGGGCGGCAGCCACCAACTCATCCAGCCAACGGCCGTTATCCGCTGCGTATCCCCGCCGACCGCGTAAAACGGCTCACCCAGATTTCCGTTAAGCAAAAATTCAGCTTGGCTCATACCAATTCCTGAGTGATCATCTAGAAATTACATCGCCCAGATTGGACCAATCGCCAAGATTGGTCCAATCTAAAAAACAGGAAATGATTCTTAGACGATTACTAAGCGTCAAACCCTAATCCACGCTCTTTCAACGACACATATCGCTGGTGGCCGATGACAATATGGTCCAGCACATCCAGGTCTAACAGCTTGCCGGCGGCCACCAACTGCCGCGTCACATTTACATCCTCCGGCGATGGCGATGGGTCGCCGGACGGATGGTTGTGGGCCACAATAAAGGCGGCCGCGTTGGCCTTGAGGGCTGCGCGGAACAATTCGCCAATGCGAATCACCGAGGTATTGAGGCTGCCGATATAAATGTTGGGCGTGCCCAGCACCCGATTTCGTGTATCCAATAAAATAAGCCGCAAATGCTCCTGCTCCAAAAACATCATCTCCGACATCAACAAATTAGCCGCGTCGGCCGGCGATGTGATGCGCGGTTTTTCTTCCGGCGCGCTGGCCATCAGCCGCCGCCCAATTTCCAAAGCCGCTTTAATTTCCACCGCCTTGGCCTGGCCGATGCCTTTGACGCTCATCAATTCCGGGATGGTCGCTCGCGCCAGTCCGGGGATGGAGCCAAAGGTGTGCAGCAGTCGTTCGGCCAGTCGCAGCACATTTTCGCCGCCTGTGCCGGTACGTAAAACAATCGCCAATAGTTCGGCCGACGAAACCGCGCCGGCCCCCACCTTGACCAACCGTTCACGCGGCCGGTCATGTTCGGCCATATCTCGAATCTTGGGTATGTAGGCCGCTCTTTTCTCCGTTTCCATTCCGCCCTCCTCGGAAAAACGCGGCGCGGCCAGACAAATCGCGCCGCACGGTTTTAGCCTTGTGCCTGATACAGCAGTCGGGCTTTGTTTACAAAGCCCGACTGTTGTTGGCGCTGCTAGCAGCCGTAAACCGAAGTCCGTATGCTGTTTTCCGTTGGCATTTGCCAGAGGCAGCGCCCTACGAAATAGGCAATACGGATTATCGAATACGGGTACTAGGCCGCGCTTTTGATCAAGACGATAAACTCTTCCCATTCTTCGGCGGCCAGGTGCAGGGTGATGCCGCCCATTTCCACGTGGTAGACAAACCCGTCATCTTCCTGGCTGCGCCAGACCGCGAAACTTTCCGTTTCGGCGATGATGTCGGCGTCAAATTGTGAACCATTTTCGTTTGCTTTCATTAAAAATTCTCCTTTGAATTGAGTATGATCTTGAAGTCTGTGGCTTAGATTCCGGCGTCCAGGGCGGCGAACAGGCTGTTTTTGGTCAGGGCCACCACTGGCTCTGGTGTGGGCTAAAGCCCCATCTGGCCGACGCCGTGTAGACGACTGTCTCGAATCAAGTTGCAGAGAGCAATTATACAAGAGTTTGGCGGAAACAACATTGGGGCGACGCTCAGCGCCGTCGCTGATGACAATATCCCCTGGCTATGCCGCTTCTTGCCTAGACGAACCGCCAAAATCGCCTGAGCTGCCCTATTGACAAGCGGCGCCAGATTGCTTAAAGTTTGCAGGCTGGGGAGCAAAAAACAAACCAAGGTGGGAAAAATGGTTCAACAACAAGCTGCCCAACAATCAATCGCCAAAGATGACCGGATTCACCGTGAAACGAAGTGGCTGGCCGCGTTCATCATCCCTTTTCTGATAGCCGCTTTCATTTTGCTGTTTATCTGGCCTGACCAGACAGACAAAACCTTTGCCTGGACCATTGTGCCCACCATGACGCCAATGATGCTGGCATCCGCCTATCTTGGGGGGATTTATTTCTTCAGCGGCGTCCTGCGGGCGCAAAAGTGGCATCATATCAAGACCGGCTTTCTGCCGGTCACCGCCTTCGCCTCCATCCTCGGCATCGCCACGCTGCTTCATTGGGACCGCTTTAACCACCAACACATCTCTTTCTTCACCTGGACAGCCCTGTATCTGACAACGCCATTTTTGGTGATTGCCACCTGGCTGCGGAACCGGAGAGTGGACCCAGGAACGGCCGTTGCCAACCTCCAAATCATCCCCACCTCCTGGCGCTGGATGATGGGGCTGGTCGGCGGGATCACCGTGCTGACATCCCTGCTCCTCTTCATGCAGCCCGCCCTGATGATTAACCTCTGGCCGTGGCAGCTTACCCCGCTCACGGCGCGGGTCATCAGTGCCATGTTCGCCCTGCCTGGTCTGGTGGGATTAGGCATCGCCTTCGACCCCCGTTGGAGCGCGGCCCGTCTGATTCTGCAGGCGCAGTGGGTTTCCATCTTATTCATCCTGATCAGCACCCTGCGCGCCTGGAGCGAATTCGACCCAGCCAACGCCGTCACCTATCTGTTTGTTGGTGGCCTATTCCTTCTATTGATCGGCATTGCCCTGTTCTATTTTCTGATGGAATCGCAAAAGAAAGAGACACCAACTTAAGGAGGCGATTGGCGATTACCCTGCTGCGCGATCTCCAGCCCCAATCGCCAATCTCGCCCCACCTGTTCGGAGGAGATGGTTTGATGGCCCATTACTTATTTGTTACCACCTGGAAAATTGATACAGATATTGAGAACGTTTGGCGACTGATCAACGAACCGGAAGTCTGGCCGACCTGGTGGCCTGCGGTCGAAAGCACCCGCCAGCTATCACCCGGAGGTGAAGACGGGATTGGCAGCCGCTGGCAGTTTGTCTTTGTCAGCCGCCTGCCCTACAAACTGGCTTTTGAGTCACAAATCACGCACAAAGAGGCGCCATTTATTCTTGAAGGCCAGGCTTCTGGCGAGCTGGAAGGCTTTGGCCGATGGGAACTGTCGCAAGAAGGCTCGTTGACGACGACGCGCTATACCTGGAATGTCAACACGACCAAAACGTGGATGAACGTCCTGACTCCGCTGCTGCGCCCTCTTTTTAGCTGGAATCATAACGTCACCATGCAGGCGTGCAGCGAGGGCATGGCCAGGTATCTGGGAGTGAGCCTGGCCAGCCCGGCCTCCCATGGCCCAACGGAGCGTTGATTTTTGGCTTTCCTGGAGTTTGTTGCCGCGACAGACTCTGGCGCAGTTGTGCCTTATATTCAAAGGTCGCCCGGTTTCATGCCGGGCGATTTTTGATCATACTGCCCCCAACCTGATCTGGGTCTACAATCAGAATACGGCAGAACAATCCTTGATTTTTATAGACCAGTCTGTATAATTCTCTATATGGCTTCACGACGAGAGCAAATTATCGAGACAACCTGCCACCTAATCGAAATGCAGGGCTATTCGGCAACCGGCCTGAACCAGATTTTGGCGGAGAGCGGCGCACCCAAAGGCTCGCTTTACTACTACTTCCCCGAAGGCAAGGATGAACTTGTCGAAGCGGCTATCAGCCAGACCAGCCGGCTTATCTCCGAGCGGCTGCGCAAGGGCATGGACGCCTATGAACAACCAGCCCAGGCGATTCCGGCTTTTTTGCGCGATCTGGCGCAGCACGTGCAGGCCAGTGGTTTCCAGGCGGGCGGGCCGATAACGGCCGTTGCCCTGGAAGCCGCCTCCACCAACGAACGCCTCAATAACGCCTGCCGCGACGCCTACCGCGTTTGGCAGTCAGTGATTGTAGAAAAGTTGTTAAGCAGTGGTTACGAGCCGGTGCGAGCGCGGCGGTTGGCTGTCGTCACTATTGCCCTGATTGAAGGGGCCATCATCCTCAGCCGCAGCGAGCGCAATGTCGGCCCGTTGTTGGACGCGGCCGTTGAGCTGGAGCGTCTGTTGTAAGGCTTTTTTTTACCATGAAATTATGTAGACTGGTCTAATATATGAATGGAACCATTTTAGTCACAGGGGCAACGGGCAACGTTGGCCGCGAACTGGCGCAACTGCTGCGCGACGCCGGGCAGCAGTTGCGGGCGGCCGTCGTGTCAGCCGCCGACGCGGCCAATCTACCAGAGGGCGTACCCTGGGCGCTGTTCGATTTCACCAACCCGGCCACTTACGCCGCAGCTTTTGCCGGCGTGGACCGGCTGTTCTTGCTGCGCCCGCCCCACATCGCCAACATCGCGCGGGATATGCAGCCGGCCATCGCCTATGCTGCCGCCGCAGGCGTGCAGCACATCGTTTTTCTGTCGTTGGTGGGGGCGGAGAAGAATCGGTTTGTGCCTCATGCCAAAGTCGAGGCGCTGCTGATGGCCGGTTCCGTGCCTTATACGCTGCTGCGCTGCGGTTTCTTCATGCAAAATCTGTCCACCACCCACCGGCAGGACATCCGCGACCATGACGACATTTTTGTACCGGCCGGTCGGGGCAAGACGGCGTTTGTGGATGTGCGAGACATCGCGGCGGTGGCGGCTCGAGTCCTGACGGAGCCGGGTCATGCACAGCAGGCTTATCCGCTGACGGGTGGGGAAGCGCTGGATTATGGGGCGGTGGCGGCGCTGATGAGCGACGCGTTGGCACGGCCAATCGGTTACAGTCAACCCCATTTTTTACGGTTTGCCTGGCGGTTCTGGCGGCGCGGCCATCCGCTCGGTTACGTGGCCGTGATGACGGCCATTTATCTGACAACGCGCCTGGGCATGGCGGAGACGGTGCATCCAGAAACGGCCGTTTTGCTCAACCGCCCGTCGATCACCATGCGCCAATTCATCAGCGATGACGCGGCTGTGTGGCAAAAAACACCGCAGTCACAAGGCATATAAAAAACCCACTGGAAGGTTAAGCAGTATGAAAGGCCGGGGACCCAATTGGCCCGCGCCGATTTTGCCCGCTTTATGCTGGATCAGGCGGCGTCAGATACCTGGCGGCGCAAAGCGCCGATGCTAAGTAATTAGCGATGTCGGCGAATTGCTAACCACAAAAGGCACAAAGCACACAAAGCTTTTCTTCGTGTCCTTTGCGCGTTTGTGCTGAACAGATATTTAAGGAGAACAAAGTGACAACTTTTACAAGCAACGAACAAATTGACAAAAGCAAAATCTGGCCAACGGGTCTGGCTGCAATTGGCCTGTCTCTGGTGGCTAATTTACTCGCTTACTTTATATTAAACGCCGTCCTAGATTTACCCTCGCCGGCCGAGTTTCCCCCTTTAAGTGCGGCAGCCATTGGCATCATGACGGTGCTGTTTACCTTCCTGGCCGTGGTGGCCTTTGTCGTGGTGGTGCGGATGGCTAAACGGCCGCTGCGTACTTACCGCATTGTGGCCACCGTTGTCTTTGTCCTGTCAATCATTCCTAACATCATATCGGCCGTCAATCCGGCGGCCGCCCCATTTCCCTTTCCCGCAGCCTCAGCTTCAGGCTTTCTGGTCCTGATCATCTTTCACGTCATTGCCTATCTGATCATGGTTTGGCTGTTAACGACAAAGACTGGAAAGACCTGACGGTTTTGGCTGAGACGTGGTGGCAGCGGAACGGCCGAAGGAACGGCCGTTTCCTCAATCAGATCGGTTCTTTAGCTCTGACATTTACCTGCTCCAAGTTTTTAAGTGCAGGACCATGAATAACCGTGCCATCCATGGCAAAGCGCGATCCGTGACACGGACAATCCCAGCTCTTTTCCGCCGAATTCCACTGAATAAAACAACCCATATGGGTGCAGGCTGGTGACAAAGCAGTGAGGTTCCCATCTTCTGCCATATAAACGGCTACCGCTCCGTCTTCTGTGTTGACAAGCTTGCCTTCTCCCGGCTCGACGGTATCGGTCACTGCCAGACGATCTCCCACAAAATGTTTAGCCACTTGTGCTGAATGTTTGGCAAATTCGGGCACGCTTTTCAGATTAATGCGGTTCGGGTCGTAAAGCTCAGCCCAAGGATTTTCCCGTTCCAAGATCAGATCGCGCAGGAGCATTCCAGCAACCATGCTGTTTGTCATGCCCCAACCACCAAAACCGGCAGCCACGTAAACATGGTGCGAGACGGGTGAATAACGGCCAACATACGGCAGCCGATCCAGAGTTTGATTGTCCTGTGTAGACCAACGATACTCGATAGATTTCACGTTGAAATTTTCACGCGCCCACTGCTCAACCCGTTGGTAACGTTCTACAGTATCGTCATCCTGTCCGGGGATATGCCCTTCACCCCCCACCAATAGAAATTCGCCGTCAGCTCCTGAATGATGGCGCATTGTATGGGATGAATCAGTGGTGATAAACATGCCCTGCGGTACTGGTTCTGCCAGGCGGGCGGCCAAAACATAGGAACGATGTGGTTTCAGCCGGGTGGCATAGAGAACTTTGTCATTAAACGGGAAGTGGCTGGCAACAATAACGTCAGCGGCGTGAATCGTTCCCCGATTTGTGGTTACAACACAAGGGTCATCATCGGAAACATCCAAAACCTGGGTATCTTCAAAAATATTACTGCCGTCGCCAGGAATATCGTGGGCGAGAGCTAATACGTATTGGCGCGGATGAAATTGCGCCTGGTTGTCGAAGCGTACCGCTGCTTTAACAAGAAAAGGCAGCGGCGTCTCCTCGGTGAACGATGCGGGCAGCCCCAGTTTTAAGGCTGCTTCTACCTCATCATGGATTTTGGCTGTTTCCTCGTCGGACTCAGCATAGGTATAAGCTGCGGTGCGTCTAAACTCGCAGTTGATTTGTTTATCCCGGACGAAATTGGCTATTTGTTGGATGGCAGTCTCGTTGGCATTGGCGTAGATTTGCGCTTTTTCTTTGCCAAAATGCTGAATGAGATAGGCGTAGATCAGGGTGTGCAAGGAGGTTACTTTTGCCGTGGTGTTGCCGCTGACGCCTTCAACGATCCGTTTTGCTTCCAGCACAGCCACTGTTTTGCCCTGCTCTTTCAGCAGCGCAGCGGTTGTCAGGCCCACAATGCCACCGCCGACGATAGCCACATCCACCTGTAAGTTGTCTTGCAAAGAAGGGAAATTCGTTTGGGGTGTCGTGTCCAGCCAGAGGGAAATTGGTTTTCCAGGAAGATCATCATATTTATGTTTCATCATCTTTTACCGGCGTACCCCGGCCTCCTTTGTCGTAAATTATTATCATTGTCATGTCCGCCTACGGATGCGGGCGTTTCCGTATTAATTTGATGAATGAACTTTTTTGAAATCAATGAAGCCACGCTGGACGTTAACGGCCGTTAACGCCACGCGAATCCGATCACCCACATCCAACCCCTCGAACCCTTGCATGAGTTTGCCTTCGACGGGCACAGTGAGCAGCCGCACCCACGTCCCTTTCTCGGAAGCGCCGGTAACAAACGCATCAAACTCTTCGCCAATCCTGGACTCAATGAGCAGCGCGGCGGCAGATTTGCCAACCTGCCGTTCCACTTTGTTCGCGTCATCCTCTTTCTGGGTGAAATGCTCGGCCAGCACAGCCAGTTCCGCAAAGCTGTAGGGCGCAGCCTGGCTGGCAACAGCGGCTTTCAGCAAACGCTGCGTGATCAAATCGGTGTAACGGCGATTGGGAGCGGTGGAATGGGCATAATCTTTGACCGCCAGACCAAAGTGGCCTGAGGTCGTCGCGTCGGGCTGTTCGGCGCTGTATTCGCCTGCTCCGAGCAGTTTGATCACCGCCAGGGAGAGGTCGGGGAAGCGCAAAGGATCAGCAGCTTTCGCTTTAACGAGAAACGCATCAAGCGCCACCGAATCCGGGTTAGCCGGCAGCGTGGCGCCGTGTTCTTGGGCAAGTGTCACTATCCGATCCCAGCGTTTGGGGGTGCGTACCACCCGGCGGATGGAAGGGAATTTCTTGGCCTCAAGATACCGGGCCGTGACCCCGTTGGCGGCGATCATGAAATCTTCTATGATCTCTTTGGCGCGGTTCTTCTGTTGTACTTCAAGCTCACGAATTTGGTCGCCGTCAAAGATTGGTCTGGCTTCGATGGTTTCTAAACTGAGTGCCCCATTGACGCGCCGCAAGTTCTTCAGGCTTTGGGCGGTGCGGTCTTGCAGGCGCAGATTGTCAGTTAGGCCGGGAACGGCCGTTATCTCCTCAAACACAGCACCATCCCCATCTAACCAGGCGGCCACCCTGTTATAGGAGAGCCGGGCATGATTTTGTACGCGCGCCCGATAGATATCTGAGCCTTGCAAGGAGCCATCTGCGCCGATCACCATTTCTACAACAACAGCCAGGCGCTCCTCATTAAAATTCAGGGAAGTGAAATCGGTGGAGAGCTTTTCCGGCAGCATGGAGAAGATGGTTGCGGCTGTGTAGACCGAAGTTGTGTTGTGGCGCGCATGTTGGTCAATGGCTGAGCCATCTTTAACCAGCGCGTCCACGTCGGCCACGGCTACCAGAATCCTGACTTTGTTTTCGGGCAGAGATTCGGCAAACGTGAGTTGATCCAGGTCGCGGGAGTCCTCGTTGTCAATGGAAACCCACAGCAAATCCGTCAGATCACGTATGCCAGAAACCGCTTCGGCTGGCTCGCTGTTTAGACTGGCGGGGGCTTGAATTTTGTCCAGTTCGGCAAGCACTGCGGCTGAAAAGTCGGGAAGCAACTCCCTTTCTAGCATCGCCTTGTGGGCAATGCGCTGCAAGATTTCCCGGTGTTGTTGATCGTTGTGTTGGGATTGGGACATTAGGATTTCTCCAGTTTAATCGAGAAGAGACTCGTTCAACAGAATGCTTATCTGGGCCACTGCGCTTCGGGAAGGCCATGCAAGAAGGTCACAAAAACCAATAATATTGCTTATCAATTAACGTGAGATTATTCGTGACTATCCTTGGGCTTTTCACTGCCTGACGGCTCAATTGGAGGGCCGCCATCATCAGCCCAAACCATCTCAGCATGGTCGTCAGCGATCTTTTCTTCGGCCAACTGCTTTTGGCGCGGTTGCCGCAACCACTCTCCAAGTTTCCGCCATATTTGCTGCAACTTGCCTTTGCTTTCATTCTCGCTCATCATTTATTCCTGATTAGTTTTTTTATGAGCCTGTAACTCAAGCGTGCGACCAATTGCCGTTCCTGCCGCAATACCCAGTACCAGGCCTATGCCAATTTGGTTAAATGCTGCTCCAAAGATTAATCCCAGAGCGACGCCAAGAGATGTGCCTCGGTTCTGATAAAATTTTGAGGGTCGCTTCTGTTCATCGTTTGATTTCTGATCCATTTTGGACTTTCCTTAAAAAGATTATTATAGTTCCAATAAGGCGCTGAACGGCCGTTTAGCCAGCCTCACCAATTAACTGATCCCCATTCTCTTTACAAAACAAATATGACTCGTACACCGCACCTTTAGCCTGTGGCTTGTACCAATGTGATTGGCAAAAAGAGTCGTAACCCATCTCGCTCATCCATAACGTAGGCTGTGGCGGGGTAGCGAAGCACGATCATGGTCATCCACATATCGCCTATTGCGCCGCTGGCGTTGAAGATGCCGCATAACGCGAATAAGGGTACCCATAAGGTTCCCTGCAATAACCACATGCCACTAATGACAAAGGTACTGATGACAACAAATGGCGCCAGGGCGATAACGATATAGTTGTTTCGAGGGTAAGCGTACCCGGGCGATGTGGCGTACAACATCAGCCCTTTCCATAGGATGCCATACTTGGGTTCTGCCCCAAACATCTGCATGGTTAACCCATGGGTTAGCTCATGTAAGCCCATTGCCAGCAAAACCCCGAGCAGAACCGCCCCGATTTCGCCCATACCGAATGCAATTTGTGTCGGCATCTTGCCCAAGCTGACAGCCAACACAAAAAAAATAAGGCCAAAGATGACAAGGGAGATTAAGGCCAGGATTTGTATGGCGATCACGTGGGTGGGTTTATCGGTCACTCGCCAGTAGAGAACTTCTTGATAATCGTTGGGCAATGATCCGGAAACAGGAATGGTAGGCATGTTGTGTTCCCTCGTAGGAGTTGAACGGATGCAGGTTTCCGTATGATTGGCTTGATGAATGGACTTTTCTGAAATCAATAAAGCCACGCTGGTAGTCAACGGCCGTTAAAGCCCCACGCGAATCCAGTCACCCACATCCAGCATCTTCGAATGAGTTGTGCAACAGCAGCAGGCGCCTGGTTAGCGCACCCTTCTCCGGGAAAAGAGCTTGACAATCGCCAGCAGAATGAGGGCGCCCACAAACGACACAAGCAACAGGGCTTCCCAATTCAGGGCCTGTTATCCACCGTTGTGTATGGGCTTAACTCCCTGTCGTCTTCACGGATGTCAGTCATATCCGGCGTAGCATAAGGGCTTTTGAACCCCGCATTTTTAGCGGTGTGATCTTCCGGTTCGCCCGTAACATAAGGACTTTTATAGGGTTCGCCCGGCATGGCATGATCCAAACCCGTACCCTCTGGAGCCGGGGTCGTGTAAGGGCTTTTGCCCACTTCCGCAGGCTCCTGAGCAAACCCTTCCAGCCGCAAGTTCAATTCCTCTTCGGCTTGTTCTTTGGTGTAACCATACTTCTGTTGCAGAATGCCAATGAGCTGGTCAGCCTTGCCGTCTACTTGCTTCAAGTCATCGTCGGTGAGTTTGCCCCACCACTCTTTGGCCTGACCTTGCATTTCTTTCCACTTGCCTTCAAAAATATCCTGGTTCATCGTTTGATCCTCCTCGATCATGGGATTAACTGCCCTGATTGGTTGATGCCGGCACACCGGGTAGTAAGGTGCGCCGAGGTCTAGTATGTGTGAATAAGGAAATATCGTTGATTGAGTCTATTAGGACTAATTTGAATCATACAACTGCTATCCTTCAAGCGTATCGGCTGGTCAGGGGATATGGACCCCCCCCAGTTGGGGGAGATTGGTATGAGGTAAGATGGATGATTTAGTCGTGGAGATTGAACCGGTCTAATCCAGACTGCGACGGTTGAGGGTAACTGTAGAGGGGAAGGGCTGGCAAAACGACCGTCCATTTGGCCACCTAAACTTATCGCAGCCCAATCACGGATTACGGCTACCAGGGTCTTGGCGGGCTCACGGATTTTGGTAGTTTTTGGCTATCCAGGCGTTGTACTAGATCCACCCCTCTCCCCAACCTGGACGAAGCCACCATCATCGAGCTGGTCCTGGTCAACCTGCTGGACAGGTAGGCGCGGGAGTATATCAGCCCGATGGCGCGCAGGTGTAAAATGGCTGCGGTCAATTCAACGGCAGTGGGGAGATGCAGCGCCATCATCAATCCGACAATCTCCAGTTGCGCGCCTGAACCTGGCGCACTTGCCGCTCACTCACTTCGCCGGGGTACTCTTCGGCCGCCGCCAGAAATGTCGGCGCGTCCACCTGTCGTCAAGAATGAGGTAGTTTGGGTTGAGCCGATTGAGGCAATAAAACAAAGTGAGCGTCTCTCCTGGCTGAACCGTATAAAGCGCATCGCCAACCGGTAGATATTCCATCACGCCGATCAGCTATTAACCAGGAAGTTGGCTAATTTGTCGGCAACGGCCGTACAGTCCCAATGGTAGGCCGACTCGTCGGCATTGGCAAAAGCGGGGCGGGCGACGATGACCGTCTCCCTGGCCGCGACCAAGCTGGTCAACTTGTTTGAGCAGGTGGGGCGAACGGCCGTTGCCGCACATCTGTTGAATAGCTGTTTTTGCTGCGGCCTGTCTCAAGAGGGAAAACGCGGGTTGGCTGCCGCCTGCCCACATTCGGAGCGGATATGCTCTGTTTCAGCCTTTTCGTGCCTACGGTGATGTCTTTCCCACTTGAAGAGTTGGGTGTTGGGTCCGGCCAGTTACAGTAGGTAGCGGGCTTCTGGTTGAGGCCCGTTTCGACTGCCCTCCCAAACCGGACATGTTCAGGGGCATTATAAACGATAGCGCGGCAAAGATGCGCGCAAGCTGGCAAATTTCCCGACCGAAATAGGAGCCTGCCCCCATGACAACGGGAAAGCGGGAAGGGTAGAGTGGTCGGTGAGCGGTGAACGGGGCCGAACTGGATACTGAATACGGTTTACCGAATACCGATTACTGGAGATTGCCATGCCTATTCAACCCAATTTTCTGGAACGAACCGCCTTTTTTACGCTGAATGCCGCCCCAGGGCCGATGCTGGATCTGGCCGGGGCGCTGGCGTTTCAGGCGGTGAACACGGCCGTTCGCCTCAACCTCTTCACTGTGCTGCAAGAACGGCCGTCTACCCCCACCGAACTGGCGCAAACCCTGGGCTGCCAGGAACGGGGTCTGGAAAAACTGCTGGCGGCGCTAGCGGCGATTGGCTACTTGGTGGAACGGAACGGCCGTTACCACAACAGCCCCATGACCGACAAATGGTTTTTGCAAGACGAGATGCTGGACATGAAAGCCGCCCTGCTTGTCTTTGATACCTTTTTTCGGGAACTGTGGCCCCATGCCCTGGAAGTGATACAGAGTGGGGAACGGCCGTTTAACTTCTACGACTTCACCGCCAGCACCCCCGGCCTCAGCCACGCCCACCAGACGATGATGCAGGGCAACGCCAATCTGGTGGGGGCAGGCATTGTAAAGAAGGTGGCACTGCCAGAAACGGCCAGCCGGTTGCTGGATGTGGGCGGCGGGCACGGCCAGTTCACTATTCACTTTTGCCGGGCGCATACCCGGCTGACGGCCACCATCATGGACAGTGAAGCCGCCCTGGAAACGGCGCAGCAAAATCTGGAAGCGTCCCAACTGAGCGACCGGGTAGACCTATACGCCGCCGATTTGTGGTCGGCCGCCTGGGGCACGGAATGGGACTCCATCTTGCTCTTTAACTTGCTGCACCATTACGACCTGGAAACCAACCACAAGCTGCTGGAAAAAGCGCACGCCGCGCTGAAGCCGGGTGGCAAAGTGGCGATTTTTGACCAGGTGGCGGGCAAGCAGTTTGGCTCAGCAACCAACGCCATCGTGCAGTTGGTGGGGTTGATGTATTACCTGTTTGCCGACGGCCGTATCTTCACCCGCGCCGAACTGACCACTCTGCTTGACCAAACCGGCTTTAAGAACATTCAGTTTTACCCCATGCGTCAGGCCCCCGGCAGCAGCCTGCTGGTGGCCGAAAAATAACAGTTGCCCCCATCGGCTGGCGCTATCTGACCCA
Organism: Candidatus Leptovillus gracilis; assembly: GCA_016716065.1. Lineage (NCBI taxonomy): Bacteria > Bacillati > Chloroflexota > Ardenticatenia > Promineifilales (SeqCode) > Promineifilaceae (SeqCode) > Candidatus Leptovillus > Candidatus Leptovillus gracilis. Next base: position 888,927 of record JADJXA010000003.1, read on the forward strand.
ACCGGCAGACGGTGTGGTGGGTGAAGTGAGTGGCAGTACGGCCGTTGCCTGACTTTACCGCTCACTCCACTCCTTCCCATTCTTCCCGCGAGACGTTAGCCTGTCGTAACAGTCGGGAAAGCAGGGCCGCACTAATATCGCTGCGATGTGGGTTCGGCAAAATCAGTCGTTGTGACTGGCGCAGCATAAATTGGTGCCGCCCACCAGAAAAAGGGCCTTCGAACCCTAATTTTTGCAGGCGGTGGATAAATTCGCGGCGTGAAATTGGAGAAAGCTTGGGCACGTTAAAAAGCGACTGGAGCTGGTAATTCTATCCTTGTGTCTGCCAGCGAAGGAATGGGTAACCCTTTGGCAATGCTAAATAACAGCCAATCTTCAACGGCTGCCGCCAGATTACGACGACATGCTTCTAGCGTTGGGCCTGTAGCCCAAACGCCGGGCAAGTCGGCGATCTCACCATAAAAGGGTTCTTCATCCTCAATCATTTCATATTGGGCCAACTCTAGAGCTTTTTGAATGTATTCTAAAATCATGAGCTTTTCATTCCTGTCAAGATTGGCTTAAACAACTCAATCGTTAACCAGACAGATTATACCATACAAGGAAAATTCAAATGAAACGTGTTTTAAAATGGATTGGCATTGTGGCAGGTGGCTTGTTGGGATTAATCATTCTGCTGGTGGTGGGCGTTTACGCCGTCAGCGCCAGCCGGTTGAACAAGACGTATGAGGTCACGGCCGTTTTCAACCTCAACGTCCCCAATGATCCCGAAAGTATCGCCGCTGGCGAAAAATTGTTTGTCATCTACTGTGAGAGCTGTCATGGGGCCAACCTGGCTGGGGATCTCTTCTCGGATGATCCCGCCTTTGGGCAAATCTACAGCGCCAATCTGACGGCGGGCGAAAATGGCATCGGCCGCAGCCACAGCGACGAAGAGATTGCCCGGGCGATCTGGTATGGCGTGAAGCCAGATGGTTCACCCACTGTCGGGATGCCTTCCGAATTTCATCAGGCCATCCATATCGGCGATATGGAAAAATTGATCGCCTATATGCGCAGTGTGCCCCCGGTAGATACCGACTATCCGCACCCCAGCTATGGCCCCATGATGCGCGTCATGCACACGACGAAGCTGTTTCCCCTTGTCACTGTCGAAAATGTGGATACCAGCCAGCCGCCCCTTGCGCCCATATCACCAGAAGAAACGCTGGCTTATGGCAAATACCTGGCCGCCTTTTGTGCCGCCTGCCATATGCCTGATTTTGCGGGCAGCGAGATGTTTGGCTCGCCCAACATTACGCCGGCGGCTATCAGCGCCTGGACCGAGGCGGAGTTTTTGCGGGCGGTGACAGAAGGGGTGCGGCCGGATGGCACGCTGCTTAACCCGGAAGAGATGCCCTGGGAATCATTCGGCCGTTACACAGATGAGGAACTGCGGGCGCTATGGGCCTATATGCAAACCGTTGCGCCGGTGGCGGCCAGATAACGGCCGTTTTTACCGCCGTTAAGGGGACTTGCGCCCTGGTTTATAATGGTGGAACCGGGTGGGGCCAAAACAATTGCGCTCGATTGCTTTCAAGCGAAGGAAAAGATTGTCCATGGTCCCATCCATAACCAGTCCGACGGGTGATCCGTGCAAACGGTTGAAACAAAAGCTCCTGCTGCGTTTGCTGAGATTCAATCTAACGTTTCTTTTGGTCCTGATGAGCTTCCTGCTGTTGACGACTGCCGACGCCGCAGCGCAAATGAGCGGGAACAGCCCGGCCATTGATGCCTTCATGCAGGAGCGCATGGACAGTCTGAACATCCCCGGCGCGGCTTTGGCGGTTGTACGGGAGGGCGAGATTGTCCATCTGGCAGGCTACGGCGTCGCCAACGAAGCGGGCGACCCGGTGACGCCGCAGACGCCGTTATTGCTGGCTTCACTGAGTAAACCGGTAACGGCCGTTGCCGTCATGCAGCTTGTCGAAGCGGGGCAAATCGAGTTGGACGCGCCCATTCAACAGTACCTGCCCTGGCTCCTGCCCGATACACCCATCGCCGTGCGCCAACTGCTGCACCAGACCAGCGGCCTGGATGAAACGCAGGGCTACCGCCGCAACCTGGAGCCAGACGCCCCCGACGCGCTGGCGGCCAGCATCCGGCAGTTGGCCGATACCGAACTAAACAACCCACCCGGCACGGCGTTTGAATATTCCAACAGCAATTACGACATCCTGGGATTACTGATTGAAACAGTGACCGGCCAATCCTATGGCGACTACATTCAGGCCAACATCTTTGGCCCACTGGAGATGAGCAGCTCGTTCACCTCATTAGAAACGGCCCGCGCCGCCGGGATGAGCAACGCTTTTTACCCTTTTTTGGGGCGGCAAACCAGCTTTGATGATCAGATGCCCTACACGCGGGCTGTGCAGCCCTCGGCCGGGCTGATTGGCAGCGCGGAAGATATGGCTCATTTTGTGCTGGCGCAGTTGCAAAACGGCCGTTACCAGACCACCCAACTCCTTTCCCCCGCAAGCGTGGCCGCACTGCACACGCCCGATCCCGCCACCGGCCCGGATGTCCAGTATGCGATGGGCTGGGCCGTCTGGCCGTTTGCCGACGCCGCCTTGCCCGGCGACGAACCCCCAACCGCCCTCTCGCACGGCGGCGAATGGTTGGGATTCAGCAATCTCATCCTCTTCATTCCTGCATATGATGTGGGCGTGGTGCTGCTGATGAGCGGCCCTGGCCCTAACAACGGCTCCGCTTTCAGCAACATCGCCTTTGACGTGGCGCTGCTGGCGTTGGGGCTGGAGGCGCAGCATTATCCGCCGCAAGAAGATTGGCTGACGCAGAATTTACGACCGTTAAGCATTGGCCTCATTTTGCTTTTGCTCATCAGTGGGGTGGCTGCCATTCGACGACTACGCGGCGCAGCCTTGACCCGCCGCGCTGGCTGGTTCTTCGTGGCGCTGGCGCTGATTGACCTGGCGCTGGTCGGCTACTTGCTCTTTATCCGCCTGCCCGCCGCCAAATCCAATGTGCCGCTGACCCTGCGCTTTGAACCCGACCTGGGGCTGCTGCTGCTGGTTATTCTGCTGTTGACGCTCGGATGGGGGTTGCTTCGTTCATTGTGGGCCGTGTGGCGCTGGCGGGCCAGCAATTGACAGCACTAAAAAACAAGGAGAGATGGTAAACTGTGCCCTATGACTGACCAACTCATCACCAATCTGGAACAAGTGACAAATGAATGGCTAACGGCCGTTCTCACCCACAGCGGCGCACTCACTCAGGGCAGCGTGGCCGGGTTTGACATAGCCGACGGCCGTGGCAACTGGTCTACCAGCGGCTCGCTGCAATTGCATTACAGCCCGGACGCGCAGGGGGAACGGCCGTCGCGCCTCTTCCTCAAAATGGTGGACGCCGATACCGGCGACGGTGAATTTTTTGGTTCGTCCGAAGTGGATTATTACCTGCGCGATTACGTGGACGTGCCGGATGCACCGCTGCTGCGTTGTTACGACGGCCGTTACTCCCCCACTATTCATCGCTACCATCTGCTGCTCGAAGACATTTCCGCAACGCATACAATTGCCTGCGATAAACCGCCCACCCTGGCATATGGCCTGGCGCTGGCTGAGGCGTTCGCCATTCTGCACGGCCGTTGGTGGGGCGCAGAACGGCTGGCCGAAGCCAACGCCCCGCTGCACGACGCCGCTCACATCCGCCGCTGGGTGGCCATTGGCGAGCCGGGGGTTGAGCATATCGTCGGGCGGGTTGCCAGCGAACTGCAACCCCACTGGCCCGCTGCCATTCGCGACATCTTCGCCCACCACCCGCAGGCGATGATCCGCCGCAGCCAGGACGCCAACGGCTTTACCCTCTTTCACGGCGACGCCGGTTGTTACAATATTATGGTGCCGCGAGAGGGGGAACGGCCATTGTACCTGATAGACCGCCAACCGTTCGACTGGAGCCTGACCACCTGGCTGGGCGTGTACGATCTGGCCTACGCCATTGCCCTGGAGTGGGATGTGGAAGCACGCCGCCAATGGGAACGGCCTATCTTGCGTCATTACCACGAAACACTCATACAGCGCGGCGTGCAGGGCTACGTCTGGGAGCAGTTGTGGGACGATTACCGCCTCTGTGTAGCCATGGGCGTTTACATTGCCGTGGAGTATTGTCGCGGCCGGTACAACCCGGAGACGCAGTGGGTCTGGCTGCCCATGCTGCAAAAAGCGCTCACCGCCTGCGACGATCTTAACAGTGCTGAACTTTGGGCTGGGTTATGAAATGGGCTGCGCCAACAGATCACGCAGGGGCATACCGTCCCGCTGTACTTCACGCCACAGCGTATCCCGGTGGGCCATCATGGCCTCCCAGCGCCCTTTTTCATAGAGGTGGGTATTGAACAAAACATCGTACTCTAATGAACAATCAGCCGCCACACTTCGCACCAACCAACGGCTATCCGCATTAAGATGACGCAGAACGACAAGTAAATCTATATCTGAATCAGGGTGGAAATCGCCGCGAGCTTTGGAACCAAACAGAACCATATCAACCAGATTGCGACCTAACATCTCAGACAGGGTCAGGCACAGTTTCAAGATAGCCTGCTTTTCATTGGTTTGTAAGTGCTCGGGTAAATCAATCATATTGAATCCCTGTCTCCTGCAAAGCCCGCTCCATGCGCTCTAGAAAAATGGTGGCGTTTTCCAGGTGGCGGCTGGCGCTTTCATAATCAAGTGGCTCCAGGTCATAATCACCGGCATGACGTTCATCCATTGCCGCGCCGAAAAAACGGCTAAATTCTGGTTCGATGAGACCGGTTTTAACAAAGTGTTGGCGAAAGGCGGCGATGACACCGGAATGTTTGCTCCGTTCCAGCCCTTTGCTGGCGAGCAAGGCATTAGCCGCATAAAAAATGGCATAATAGGCGCGGTTCACCGCTGTTATATAATCTTCATGCGCCAACACCAATTTGCCCGTTGCTATCGCCTGACGGGCATGGGCGATGTATTTGCCAATTTTTTCTTGAATTTCCGATCCAACACTCATGATGAGCAGATTATACCACGAACAGAAAGGTAGACAGACGCATGAATCTGGTAAAAGCTGCCCGGAACAAACGCATTGGGAGAATAGCAGTTTTCCATGCCGCGTGGTTTCTGTTTGCCATGATCACGGTAAGCGTATTTGTCGGCGCTTTGCCCTCTTTTTCACAACTCGTTACTGAAACCTGTGTGGCAAACTGCTCCCCGTTGTCTATTCCCCTCCAAAGGCAAACAATAGACGCGCTGGCTGCTCTGGGCATACATCAGCGCGTTTATGCCGGATACTTAATTTTGCTTTCGCTGAGTCATGCTGTGGTGGCTATCTTATTATGTGGTTTGGTCGTCTGGCGCAAAGGGAGTGATTGGCGCGTGTTGTTGACGGCTGGAGCCGGTATCGCTTCCCTGCCGCTGTTGTCACCTGTTTTCTTTACCTTTGCGCTGAGGCATGAACCCTGGCATTTCCCTTTATCCCTGCTGCGGGGAGTTTCATTTATAGTGGCTGGTTATGCCTTGTTTTTGTTTCCGAACGGCCGTTTTCAGCCACGCTGGACACGCTGGCTAGCCCATGCTTTTGCCCTGGCAATTGGGTTGTGGTTGTTATTTCCTCACCTGGCGCTCAATCCCGTCTATTATCGTCATGTAGCGGCGCTGTTCCCGGAAACAATTATCGCCATTGCCATTATCATTTTGATAGCAACAACGGTTTTACTTAATCGTTATCGTCTGATGCGTAATCAAGAGGAGCGGCAGCAAATTAAATGGGTCGTGTGGGGCACGGTTATAGCCATGATTGTGCTGCTGTTCCCTTTTGTGCCGCTGTTAGCCTATTTTGGCCTCAATGCCAATTTGCTGGCTGTCTGGTTTGCCCTGCATCCAGAAGTGGTGGCTATCATGCTGTATCCTATCGCCGTTATCGGGGCAATCTTAACTCATCGCCTATGGGATATTGATAAGCTCATTAACCGGACGCTGGTGTATGGCGGGCTGACGGGGTTGATCACGGCCGTTTACCTGCTTATGGTCGGTGGATTAGGGCTGTTGGCGGCGGGGCAGCAGTGGCAGCTGCTGGGTGTGGTGCTGGCAACGGCCGTCACCGCCATCCTGCTAAAACCCGCACAGAACCAATTGCAAACCTATGTCAATCGTCTCATACCCCTACCGCCAGTCACGCCAACGGCCGTTCCCCATCCCCCACCCATCAACGATCAACCGTTGGATCTCATCCCGGCGCAATGGCAATCGGCCGTTCGTTTCTTCCTCCTGATTTTTGCACTGGGCGCGATGGCCCTCTTACTCGGCGCAATTCCCGCCCGGCTGTTGCAACTGCAAACCGTATGTATAGAAGCCGTTTGCCCGGCGATCATTCTGGTTCCGGCTGATTTTGCCATCTTGCAGGAATGGGGCGTCTCGGCGTCTGCCTATGCTGTTTTTCACACGGCCGTCGAATTGATCCTGATTGTGCCGGTGGTTATTTTGTGGGTTGTCATCTTCCGTAACTGTACCCATCGTTGGCTCGGGGTGTTGACTTGCCTGGGGCTTGTATATCTAGGCGTCTCCCTGGGCAACATTCTTTGGGCCTGGACACAGGAAGCGCAGTGGGTAGCCTTCTTGGGCGATATAGTCAGCGAAATCGGCGCGGCGTCCTTGCTCTTGCTGCTGCTCTTGTTCCCTAACGGCCGTTTCATCAACCGTTGGACCCGTTATAGCGCCTACCTGCTCCTCTTTGTCATCCTACCCTTTGGCGTCATCAACCTCATCCTCTCGCCAGGGCTGGATGACAACCTGCCCGACACCATCAACGGGATGGCCTTTTTGCTCTTCATGCTGCTCGGCGCGGCGTCACAGATTGTGCGTTACCGCGCCTATTCCAATCAGGCGCAAAAACAGCAGACAAAATGGGTGGTCATTGGCGTCACGTCCCTGATGCTCGGCGTTTTGCTGTGGTTTCTTTTGATGGAATTCTTTCCCCTGTCACCCGGCCTCCCGCGCCTTACCTGGAATCTTTTCGGTGGCACGCTGATGATTTTTCTGGCTGCCTTGTTCCCCGTTTCTCTGGGGCTGGCTATCTTGCAATACCGGTTGTGGGATATTGATATCCTCATCAATCGCACCCTGGTGTATGGTGGTCTGACCCTGAGCATCGTTGCCATTTATACCCTGGTCGTGGGGGGCCTGAGCGCCATCCTGCACACGCGCGGCAACTTTGCCATTGCCTTGTTAGCCACCGGCTTCATTGCCGTTTTGTTTCAGCCGCTGCGTGAACGGTTGCAGCGCGGCGTCAACCGCTTCATGTTTGGCGAACGGGACGATCCCTACAAGGTATTGTCACAGTTAGGGCGGCAGTTGGGGGAAACGGCCGTTCCCACCCAAACCCTGCCCGCCATCACCACCACCATCTGCCAAACCCTCAAACTGCCCTACGCCGCCATCGAACTGGTCGCCAACGAGCAACGACAGCCTGCCGCCAGCAGCGGGGAACGGGGCACGGCCGTTCTCCAGGAGTGGCCGCTGCGTTACCAGGGGGAAATTGTCGGCTGGCTGCAAGCCGCCCCCCGCTCGCCGGGCGAGCCGTTCACCGCCAAAGAGCAGCAGCTTTTGGGCGACATCGCCGCCCAGGCCGGCGCCGCCGCCTATTCGCTGCGGCTGACCAACGCCCTGCAAAAATCCCGCGAAAAGCTGGTGCTCACCCGCGAAGAAGAGCGTCGCCGCATCCGCCGCGACCTGCACGATGAGCTTGGCCCGACCCTGGCCAGCCAGACCTTTGCCATTGACGCCATTTTGGACCTGCTGGAAAACGATCCAACCGAAGCCGCCCGCCTGCTGCGCGGCCTGAAAGCGCAAAACCAGGCCACCGTGACCGAAATTCGGCGGCTTGTGCATGAGCTGCGCCCACCCGCCCTGGATGAGTTGGGCTTGGTCGGTGCATTGCAGGCCCACGCCGCGCAGCTAAACAAGCCGCACAGCCTGCAAATCCAGATTAGTGCCAGGCCAGAGCCGCTGCCGCCGCTCTCGGCCGCCGTGGAAGTGGCCGCCTACCGCATCGCCCTGGAAGCGATGACCAACGCCGCCCGGCACGCCCAGGCGCACAACTGCGCCGTCCACCTGCAAGCGGAGGATACGCACCTCACGCTCACGGTTGGTGATGATGGCCGGGGGCTGGCGCCAAACGGCCGTACCGGCGTCGGTTTCCATTCGATGCGCGAGCGGGCAGAGGAGCTGGGCGGCCGGCTGAGCATTGAATCTGGCGAAAAGGAGGGGGTGTGGGTAACGGCCGTTCTCCCTCTATCTTCCCAAAGCGAGGCTGATGGCGCATGAAAATCACGCCCACCACCGTCCTCGACTTCAAAGTCGCCCAACCTGATGATCTGCCTCTGGTCATGGAAATTTTGGCTGAGGCCGCTGCCTGGCTCAAAGGGAAAGGCATCAACCAGTGGGCCTCGCCACCCAACGAACATTGGCAGCGGCGCATGGCTGAAGCCATCCAGCGAGAGGAAGTGCACACCGTGGGCATCGCCCAAAACCGCTTTGGCATTGTGCGCTTCACCTGGGCTGATCCTTACTGGCCCGACGACAATCTGGCTGGTTACGTGCATTCGATAGCCGTGCGCAGCGACATGCATGGGCAACATCTGGGCGGCCTGATTTTGTTCTGGGCGATGATGAAAACAAGGCAAGCGGAGCGACAATTTCTGCGGTTGGACTGTTTGGCGAGGAACGGCCGTCTGCGCCGTTACTACGATGATCAGGGTTTCAGCTACCAGGGCGAGGTGATTGACCATGATTACGTCGCCGCCCTGTACGAGAGGCCCGTATGAGCAAACAACCGATTCGCATTCTCGTTGTGGATGATCACAAACTATTTCGGGAAGGATTGACTGCCCTGCTGAACGCCGCCCCGGAAACGGCCGTTGTTGGCGAAGCGGCTACCGGCCAGGAAGCCATCACCCAGGCGGCTGCCGTGACGCCCGACGTGATCCTCATGGACATCCAGATGCCGGACATGAACGGCATCGAAGCCACGCGCCTCATTTTGGCCGACCAGCCCAACGTGGGCGTGATCATGCTGACCATGCTGGAAGATGACGACTCCCTGTTTGCCGCCATGTGCGTCGGGGCGCGGGGTTATATTTTGAAGGGAGCGGATAGGGCGGAGGTGTTGCGGACGGTAACGGCCGTTGCCGAGGGTCAGGCGCTCTTTGGTCCAGCGATTGCTGGCCGGTTGACAACCTTTTTTCAGCGCGGGAGCGGTTCGGAAACGGCCGTGACGCCTTTCCCCGATCTCACCGACCGCGAGCGGGAGCTGCTGCGGCTGATTGCCCAGGGACTGAGTAACAACGATATCGCCGCCCGGCTAAACATTTCCGGCAAAACGGTCAGCAACCATATCTCCAATATCTTCAACAAACTACAGGTCGCCGACCGCGCCCAGGCCATGATCCGCGCCAGGGAGGCCGGGTTAAAGTGAATGGCGAACGATCTGGATCCGCCTTTACCCAGGTTGTTGTGTCCGAACTGACGGCTTTGCCAGGCATGCCCGACTACATGGCCGATGCCGCTGAACTGCGAGCGGGCGATTTATTGGAACGTACCTTGTAGGGGCGTTATGCAATAATACCCTTTATCCATTGCCGAACGCTGTCTACACTACAGTGACCTAATTCTGCAAAAATAGCGGCGCTTTCCCGCGCACAGCGAATGGATTGCTCATGATGAGTAGACAAAGAGACTCGCGCCAGCCCAAACAGCGCCGCTGCCTTTTGTTCCGGCGCGTTTAGGGTGTTTGCCGTCTCCAGAGCTATCGTAAAATCCTGGCGCGCCGTAGCATCCTTCCCTGTTTTCAAATACATTTCTCCCCGGTAAAGATGCGCGGTCGCCGCTAACCAGACCAAATCCGCTGCCCGCCAATCCCCTTGTTTATAAACCACGTTGCCTAAAGTCAGGAATAGGGCTGCGCTGCGTTCAGAGGTTGATTTGTTGCACATACGTTGCCGCTTCCAATAAATAGGTTTTGGCCTGATCATAATCGCCATAATACCTCCCGGCTACACTGTCCAGGGCAATCAAGAATTTAGATATCAGGTTCGGGCATGGTTCAAAAACCCATGAAGTTAGCTTGACACTTTAAGCGCCAGCCCCAATAAAGAAAGCGGGTCATCAGGTAAAGAGATACCCGCTAGTTGCGCCGGGCTATGACCTGCTCGTTTGCCCCGCAGAAAGGGGCGTACATTATGAAGGAAGCGAAACAAATCCAGGCAGCCCTGGTCGGTGTGCTTGCGCCGGTCAAGAATCGGTCTCAACAAACTATTGACGCATTCGGCCAACATGCTCCCGCGCCAAGGATGGGACAGCAGCGTCGTGACAGCCTCCCAAGCGGAGCCAAGCCGGCTGTCGCCCAGGCAAAGATAGGCGGTATCAAGCGCTTGCTGCCAAATCTGCTGTCGATTTTCTTTTTCGGGCAGCGAAAGGTGACGCCGTTTTTCATCGGCTTCGCATTGCCAGATGCGGCACAGGGCAGCTATGGCTTCAGAGCCGTATTGGTTGGTCAAAACTGCCAACTCTGGAGAGAGCAGTGCTTGATAAGTGAACAAGCTGGCTGCCCAGTTTCGCAGATTAGTTGCCAGTTTCTTGTAAATGCGACCCGAGAAGGTGGTCATTTGTTCACCCAAGACTTGCAAGTGAGCCATACCCTTTTCAGCATCGACCAATTGACCTGTTTCCAGATCGATGAGCGCGAAGTAGGCATCCACTTTACGGGCAATTTGGGCAAAAGCATCCAGCTTCTTTATTTTCTTGTCGGCCTCAGCCACCAATGCCTCCCATTTAGCAAGATGCTGCAGGCGCTTGCTTGTTTGCGATTTGTCAAAGATCGCTTCTCGTTCTGCCACTTTGATCAGGGCGGCGTAGGCTTGCTCTTCCAAGCGGGTTGCTTGACCCCACATGGGACGCAGCAAGTGGTCCCAATCCAATTGATGGTGACTCAATGCGGCCCGCTTTCACACCAGCTGCCAAACCGGTACCGGCATCGGAAGCAAACTGCCTGGTTTCGGGTACGTCCAGCAAGACACAGCCCCAAGTGTCGCCATCTCGTTCGTCCTGACGGGTCAAGGCATAGATGTAGAGCGAATCATTCCCCACCACCAACAGATTGGGCAACCCATTGGCGAATATCTCATCACCAGCCAACGTCTCGTTGCTCGCTGGTTCAAGCCGCTGGTTCACCTGTTGAGCGACATCTTCCAGGTCAGCCAACTCGCCATTGATCCAGCCCAACGAGACGCTTGCATCCAACATTTCGGACAAACAGGTTTTCACGCCACGTTGGCTGACTCCCTGTTCACTCAAAGTCAGCACACCGTTGCAGACGATTCTTCGTCACTACTACATCTCTGCTGGGGTTGCGGGCCATGCTGTCCAGGGATCATGGCGCGAATCAAGGCATCTCTGCCTGTGGTGGTCATGTCATACAGTGTCTGTCGCGACAGTTGATACGTTTCAGCCAATTGCTTTACTCTTCCCCAAGGTCGGTTCGGCGACATCATCTCTATCACAATTTGCGCTCTTTCTGCGGGCACTATATCATCTCGGCTTTCAGCCACGGGTTTCCTCCTTTTGCATAAGCGGCTCTAGTAAAACCAATTATGCACTGGAAACTCGTGGTTTTCTTTTATCATTTTGTCAAGCTAACTTCAGGGCGTTCGCTCAAATAAACGAGCAAAAGTCCAATTCAGATTGCCATATCGGTGAAGTGGTTCAGAAGCCAGCAAAACCGATATGACAGCTACAAAAAACAAGCACTTTACCAATCAAATACCGTCAACAGGCCCAATCCACCCCTGGTTAACCGGTTCAGCCACAGTCCAGTTGGTATACAACGTAGCCGACAAGCCTAACAGAGATAAAATGCGCTGCTGCACGGCCGTTAACGGCGTCGCCTGACAGACCCGCTGCCCGGTCAGATGGATAATGCTCAGGTTGATGTTGTCAAATGCCTCCAGCAGCCGCTCCATCGTCGGCCGAGCCGTGGCCCGCTTGGGGTTGCGGGGTGATGCCACTCCAGTTCTGACTGTTGGTCGGCCAGAGTGCGACGAGCCGTGTAATCGCCTAAGGCCAGCAGTCGCGCCGCCAGCGAGAGCAAATGAAACAAGCCCCGCGCATGGTCATCCCGCTGGACATAGACCGGGGTGATGGAGAGCATCTTGCCTTTGAGACGGCGGAAAATGTTCTCCTCGATATACTGGTCGCGGTAAGCCAGGACGGCCTCGGTCAAGAGAGCGACGCCTGCGGCGCATTGGTCAGGTAGATACGCCAACCGGCCCGGAACAGCGCCCACTAATCGCCGCCTCGTCTCGCTTGACCTGCACCTGGTAGCGAATGTCTTGCTCTACTCGTGCCGGTTGACCGCGATAGCCGCGGATGGCGCGTTCTGTGACCTGGCGAGTGTAGCTGACCGGCAACAGACCGCCACGCGATACTGCTTTCAATAGCGGCAATGGCTTTTTGTAAACTCGCTTCCATCGGTGATGGGGCGTTTACCCCGCCCTGGCGCAGGCGTTAAGTCCGCAGCGCCCCTTCCGCTTTGGCCAGCCGCTGCCGCAAGTTCGCCTGTTCGGTCTGTTGGTAGCTCAACGAGCGCACCACCAGACAACGCTCCGACCAGACGACATGCTGTGCCCACCCCAGCCTGATGGGCGCGGCTGACCTCGAATCCTTCGGCGATGGGCCAGGGAGCAGTCAGGCTCTTGTCCCTCCTCAGGCTCATCGTCGGGCAGGAAAACCGGCATCGCCGCGCCGCCGTCAGCCCACCACCGGCGCAGGTACTTTGTCCAGCAGACCCGGTTCACTCCATCGGGCAGGGGGCCCAGATAGTGGTCATGGCCCGCCGCAATCGTGGCCCGGGTGTCAAAGGCGCTCATCTTTGCTGTCGCCGACGATGAGCAACCCATTCCGGGCCAGCATCTCTTTCACCCGCTGGTAGCAAGGCACATACAGCGGGTCATCGGCCCGATTGCCAGGAACCACATCCAGCGCCAACAACAAGCCCAACGGGCAACCCATGCTCAGTCCTGCCAATTCCCGTGCGGTTTGATGACGGTATCAATGGTGGACTGAATGCCTATCTTTCGATAAACCATACAAGAGCGGCAGGTCATCCAGCCGTTCAACACTGATTGTGAATTCTGGCATAGTCATGCCGCCAATTTTACTATTTACCGCTCAATTTGAGCGAACCTCGAGTAACTTGAACCATGCCTAAATTTGTAAAGCACATGTCGCCTGAATTGAACCTTGCCGCAATTCTCAATTTGAAATCCAGCCGTAGGGGCGGGACAACATTTTTGCCAATCACCAATGCCTGGCCTCCCGCTTGTCTCGCCCCTCTTTGGGTCCCATTGGGCGAGACGGCGGGGGAAGATGCCGTTCGCTGCGGCTGTTACCCGTCCGCGCCGTCCCGCCCCTACTAGCAGCACCCAGGCAAATTGAGAACTGCTGGTGCATTGTGTCGCTAACCTATTTTCCTGACTGGGAATCACTCTGGCTGTTTATGGTCAAATCGCTTGAGGAAGATGACGTCCCATCTGACATCGCCGCTTTAATTCTAAATTGAGCATTGCTGGCACTCTCAGACCGTAATATCCTGTTGTCTCGCTTCCGCTAGTCCTTGTTGGAGACCAAGAACATTTGTGCTATTATTTCTGCCAGAATATCTTGCGGCACACTAATTCAGACAAAAAGAGCGTGTCCAAGCGCTAAAGGCAGAAGCGAAGAAGGCGGCGAGTTGAGCACCGCTCTCCCCACTTTTTGCCCTATATCACCTGGCGAGGGTGCGGGGTGAAGAAAACGGCCGTTTATTCATCCATAAAACCGACACAATGGGGGATGGAAAACGGCCGTTACCCGGGCCAAGACTTATCTTATTTGTCAGGTTGCAAAAAGGCGCAGTGCTTCCTGACTCAGAAAACCATACACGCTGGTATTGATCTGGAGGTAAAAAATGGCAGTTATACGAGAAGGAAACAACGGAGTTCTTTTGGTTGTAGATGTGCAGGTCGGCGTCATGCAAAATGCGTGGGATGCCCAACGAATCATTAAAAACATCGGCGCCGTAGTCGAAAAAGCACGGGGACTGGGGATACCCGTGATATGGGTTCAGCACGCGGACGACGAACTGGTCTATGACAGCCCGGATTGGCAAATAGTGCCAGACCTGCTGCCGGCAGAAGGTGAAATACGGATTCATAAACAGTTCAACTCATCGTTCGAGCAAACGCAATTGGAAGAGACCCTGGCTCAGCTTGGCGCGGCGCACATCGTATTGGCTGGCGCGGCCACGAACTGGTGCATTCGAGCCACGGCGTATGGCGCCCTGGATCGTGGCTACGATCTCACCCTTATCAAAGATGCCCATACTACTGAAACGCTGGAACTTAATAATGACATCAGAATCGAAGCGGAAAATATTATCCGTGAACTCAACATTGCCATGACCTGGCTTAGCTATCCGGGTCGTACAAACGGCACAGCATCGGCTGAGGATATTGATTTTGCTGTCTTAGGCGAATTCCGAGAAATAATCGAGTGAAATTCGATGTATTTCGGAATTCGCTTGAGGCATTTTCGGATTGAAGGCTTATTTTTTATTCCGAAAATGCCTTCAGTGGTGTTCGTTAGGCAAAACCAGGCATTGCGCCAAAGTTATTGCGGCGAATCCTAAGGGTTCGTTTGCAATTAACTTTGGAGTTTCCAGATTGGACCAATCTCCAAGATTGGTCCAATCTCACCAGGTTAAAAACATATGAACCCTAAAGAGGATTCAACTGTTAATGTGTTACAACGGCCGTTAACGCATCTACAAATTCCAGCCCAATAAATTGAACAAAGTCGCGGATTAGGTTGCACAATCCCAGCAAACATGAGAATAACGCTTTAATCGCGTAGACGACCCTCGGCAACAACTTCAAGAAAAAGACAAGGAAACATTATGCCAGAACCAGATAAAACACGTATCCGCGCCTTTGAGGACGGGCCTGCATTTTGGCAATGGCTGGCGCAAAATCATGATTCCGAGCCAGAGCTATGGCTCAAGATTTACAAAAAAGGCTCCGGTCAAAAAACGATTGATTGGGAAGGGGCTGTCATAGAAGCCCTTTGTTGGGGCTGGATTGATGGCGTCAAAAAGCCATTGGACGATCAGGCTTATTTGCAGCGATTTACGTCGCGCCGTCCAGGCAGCAACTGGTCCAAACGGAACCGCGAGCATGTAGAACGCCTTATCGCTGAGGACAGAATGCAGGAGCCGGGCCTCATTCACGTGCGGGCTGCCCAGGCAGACGGCCGTTGGCAGTCAGCTTATGCACCAGCCAGCGAAATGACGATGCCTGAAGATTTTATGGCAGCTCTGGCAGAACGGCCGTCGGCCAAAGCCTTTTTTGAAACGCTCAATCGCCAAAATCGCTATGCCATCGCTTATCGCCTGCAAACGGCCAAAAAACCGGAAACGCGCCAGAAGCGATTCGACAGTTTTCTAGCAATGCTGGAAAAAGAAGAAAAACTTTATTGAGGCA